>JBJXFN010000251.1:0-59438 GCA_046155535.1 Burkholderiales bacterium | reverse complement strand
GGAAAAAATTTTCGATACGATACGCAAGGTGGCCAGCGATGGCGTCACCGTCCTGCTGGTGGAACAAAATGCCCGCCTCGCGCTGGAAGTCAGTCAACGCGGCTATGTGATGGAAAGCGGCCGGATTGCGCTGGCTGATCGCGCATCAGTCCTGTTGGAAGATCCCAAAGTCAGACAGGCCTACCTGGGGGAATAATGTGTCAACAACGAGAATTTTCCTACTCTGAGCGCGACCAGTGCCTTCGCCGCGCGTGGAACTTTGCCGCATCCCTGTTCGGGGCGGCGTCCTGAGCCAGGACGGACGACGACACGGGGATCAAATGGCCAATTCCTTTTCCCGCAGGGAAAGGCTTGCGGAACAGATTCGCAGTGCCAGGGGCCCGGTGGGGCTCTACAACATCACCGGAAATCTGTTTCGTCCCCATGCGCGCGAGCCCGCGGTGCGGCTGGACATGCGCGATTTCAATCACGTACTGGAACTCGATCCCGCCTCCGGATGGGTGGATGCCGAGGGGATGACGACCTATGAAAATCTGGTGCTGGCCACCCTGGCCTGCGGCTTGATGCCGGCGGTGGTGCCGCCGCTCAAGACCATGACCATAGGCGGTGCGGTCGCGGGTGCGGGTATCGAGGCCAGCGCTTTTCGCCAGGGCCTGGTGCATGAAAATATCCTGGAACTTGAGGTCCTCGCCGGCGACGGTAACGTCTATTTGTGCACGCCGGAGAACGAAAATCGCGAACTTTTCTTTGGGTTTGCGAACGCTTACGGGACACTCGGATACGCGCTGCGGGTGCGTTCGCGCACCTTGCCCGTCAAGAAGTTCGTGCGCCTGGAGCATCTCCGGTTTCACGATGTCGAGGAGTAT
Source organism: Burkholderiales bacterium (assembly GCA_046155535.1). GTDB lineage: Bacteria > Pseudomonadota > Gammaproteobacteria > Burkholderiales > JACQAP01 > JACQAP01. The sequence continues at coordinate 58,572 of JBJXFN010000251.1, read as the reverse complement.
TTCCAGGCGATTGCGCGCGCGTGCCTGGACGAGGTGGATTTCTTGGACGGCGTGGTATTCGCGCCAGACGAACAATACCTCGTCGGCGGGAGTTTCGTGGATGCGGCGCCGTACACGAGCGACTACACGTTTGAGAAACAGTATTTTCGATCCGTGCGGGATCGGGAGACGGATTTTCTGAGCACGCACGATTTTCTCTGGCGATGGGACACGGACGCCTATTGGTGCTCAAGACAATTCGGCATGCAGATTCCTGCGATGCGCCGCTTCGCCGGCAAGCCCCGCCTGCATTCGCGGACCTATGGCCGCTGGTCGCGCTGGAAGGAGCGCTGGCATCTGGGGCGGTCCGCGGACTGGCTGCTGCGCAGGCGGCACGAGACTGTGGGACTGAATGTCGCAATCCCCATCGTGCGGGCAGCCGAGTTTCTGGATTTTTTTCATCGCGAGGTCGGCATTCTGCCAATCTGGATCTGCCCGTTTCGATCGACCGGCGCGCAGTTTCCCCTATGCCCGATCAAACCGGCGGCAACTTACGTGAATTTTGGATTCTGGGATGCTGTCAGAACGCCGCGCGATGCACCGCCGGGTCAGGTCAGCCGGCGAATCGGGCGCAAGGTCACGGAACTGGGTGGCATCCAGTCGTTGTATGCAGGGAATTTTCTTTTGCGCAGCGAATTTGATGCAGCCTATGGGGGAGAAGCCTATCGCCAACTCAAGGTACGTTACGATCCGCAGCAGCGCTTTCCAGAACTCTACGACAAACTGGTGGCGCGGCAATAAGGCCGCCGGTCAATCGTCCCGCAGCCAGTCTCTTGGCACCAGGAAATTTTCGTACAAGGCGGCCTCGGCAGAGCCGGGCTCGGGATGCCAGTCGTAGCGCCATTTCACCAGCGGCGGCAGCGACATCAGAATGGCTTCGGTGCGTCCGCCCGACTGCAGGCCGAACAAGGTCCCGCGATCGTAAACCAGGTTGAATTCGACGTATCGTCCGCGACGATAGGCTTGAAAGTCACGCTCTCGCTCGCCAAACGGAAGCTCGCGTCGCCGGTCGCAGATCGGCACGTAGGCGTCGATAAAATGGTCGCCGACACTGCGGGTCAGGGAAAAGCAGGTATCAAAATCCGGCTCCGAAAAATCATCGAAGAAGATTCCCCCCACCCCGCGCGCTTCCCGACGATGCCGGAGATGGAAATATTCGTCACACCATTTTTTCAGTTTGGGATGAATTTCATCGCCAAAGGGATCCAGGGCGTCGCGGCAGGTCTGATGAAAATGCCGGGCGTCTTCTGTAAAACCGTAATAAGGCGTGAGGTCCATGCCGCCACCGAACCAGAAAACGGCCGCCTGGCCCGATTTTTCCGCCACGAAAAAGCGGACGTTCATATGCACCGTCGGCACATAGGGGTTGCGGGGGTGCATGACCAAGGACACTCCCATCGCCTGGAACGAACGTCCGGCCAGTTCAGGCCGTGAGGCCGACGCCGAAGGCGGCAGGGCCTGTCCGTGAACATGCGAAAAATTCACACCGCCGCGTTCGAAGAGCCGGCCTTCCTCAATCAGGCAACTGATGCCGCCACCCCCTTCCGGCCGCTCCCAGGGATCGCGGCGAAAGCGTCCGCCATCGAGTGCCTCCAGGCGGCGGACAATCCGTTCCTGGAGGCCTATGAGGTAATTCTTGACCGCGGGGGTATCCATTCGCCGGGACAACGAGCGATTTACAAAGTGCTTTTCTTGGCGCCGATGGCGCGAAACCCGATGTCGTGCCGCATCTGGCAACCGGCAAAACGGATGTTCTGCGCCACTTCATAGGCACGTCGCTGCGCCACGCGCACGGTGTCCCCCAATGCGGTCACGCACAACACGCGCCCACCATTCGTCAGCAACCGTCCATTGTCGAGTTTGGTGCCGGCGTGGAAAACATGGGTATCTTCGGTTGCCCGCGCAATCCCGGTGATGACGTCGCCTTTGCGCGGCCGGTCCGGATAGCCGTCGGCAGCCATCACCACACCCAGCGCAACGCGCCTGTCCCACTGCGCCTCGACGGATCCCAGCGAACCGTTGACCGCCTGATCGATCAGCGAAAACAGATCACTTTTGAGCCGCATCATGATGGGCTGTGTTTCCGGATCGCCCAGCCGGCAGTTGAACTCCAGCGTTTTGACTTCGCCCTGGGGGGAAATCATCAGACCTGCGTACAGAAAACCGGTATAGGGCGTGCCTTCGCTTTCCATCCCGGCGACCACTGGCTGGATGATTTCACGCATGACCCGGGCATGCAGCGCAGGCGTGAGCACCGGGGCAGGAGAGTAAGCGCCCATTCCCCCGGTATTCGGGCCCTGGTCCGCGTCCAACAATCGCTTGTGGTCCTGACTGGAGGCCAGCGGAAGAACATGCTTGCCATCCACCATGACGATGAAACTGGCTTCCTCCCCTTCCAGGAATTCCTCGATGACCACGCGCGCACCCGCAACGCCCATCTTGCCGTCCACCAGCATCAGGTCAATCGCCGCATGGGCTTCCTCGGCAGTCATTGCGACGACCACACCCTTGCCTGCGGCCAGGCCGTCAGCCTTGATTACAATGGGCGCGCCCTTTTGCCGCACGTAGTCATGTGCAGCATCGGCTTGGGAAAAACTGGCATATGCCGCTGTCGGAATGTGGTACCGGGTCATGAAGGCCTTGGCGAATTCCTTTGAGGCTTCCAGTTGTCCCGCTTGTTTCACCGGGCCGAAAATGCGCAGGCCCGCAGCCCGGAATGTATCAACAATGCCTTCGGACAAGGGTGCCTCGGGTCCGACGACGGTCAACGCCACGGCTTCGCGTCGCGCAAAATCCAGCAGCTCCGGAATGGTCGTCAGTTCGACGTTGAACAGCCCGTCTTCGGTGGCAGTGCCCGCATTGCCCGGTGCAACATACACGCGCCCGACCTTGGGAGACTGTGCCAGCCGCCATGCCAACGCGTGCTCCCTGCCACCACTTCCCACCACCAGCAGATTCATCGAGGGATCCCGAAAAACAACAGTTCAGTGGCGGAAATGGCGTACGCCGGTCATCACCATGACCACGCCGTGTTCGTCTGCGGCTGCGATGACTTCGTCGTCGCGCACGCTTCCCCCGGGTTGGATAATGGCAGTGGCACCCGCCTTTGCCACAACGTCCACGCCATCCCGAAATGGGAAAAAAGCGTCCGAAGCCACCACAGAGTTTTTCAGTGAAAGCCCGGCATTCTCTGCTTTAATGGAGGCAATCCGCGCGCTGTCCACGCGGCTCGTCTGGCCGGCGCCGATGCCCAAGGTCATGCCGGTGCCACAGAACACGATGGCGTTTGACTTGACGAACTTGGCTACCCGCCAGGCGAACAGCAAATTGTCGAGTTGCCCCTCGGTGGGTTGTTTCCGGGTGACGATCCGCAATTCCTGCGACGAGACATTCCGGTCGTCGACCGTTTGCACAAGCAAGCCACCGCCCACACTTCTGGATTCCAGCGGGCGGATTCCCGTACCCATTTCCACTTCCAGTACCCGAAGGTTGGATTTCGTGCCGAGGACGGCAGCGGCTTCAGGAAGCACACGCGGGGCGATCACCACTTCGACGAACTGCCGGGACAATGCCTCGGCTGCTTCAGCGTCCAGTGCCCGGTTGAATGCAATGATGCCCCCGAATGCCGACGTGGGGTCCGTCTGGTACGCCTGCCGGTAGGCATCGGTGAGATTGCCGGCGGTGGCGGCGCCGCAGGGATTTGCATGTTTGACAATAACGCAGGCGGGTCCATCCATGGTCTTCACGCATTCCCACGCCGCGTCCGCATCGCCGATATTGTTGAAAGAAAGCTCCTTGCCCTGCAATTGGCGGTAATTACTCAGCGCGCCGGCGACCGAAGTGAGGTTGCGATAGAACGCGGCCTGCTGGTGCGGATTTTCTCCATAACGCAGGTCCTGGTGTTTTGCGTAGTTCAGATTGATCTGCTCCGGGAACTGTTGTCGGCGTCCGTCGACTTCCACGGATGTCAGGTAGTTGCCGATAGCTGCATCATAGGCAGCGGTATGCGAAAACGCTTTTTGCGCTAGCCGGAAACGCGTCTGCCTGTTGAGTGTGCCGCCCGCACTTTTCATTTCCTGGATCAGCGCCGCATAGTCCGCTGGGTCGGTAACCACGGCCACATGCTCCCAGTTCTTGGCCGCTGCCCTGACCATGGTGGGGCCGCCGATATCGATGTTTTCGATGGCGTCTTCCAATGTGCATCCTTGTTGCGAAACAGTTTGCACAAAGGGATACAGGTTCACCACCACCAGGTCGATGAACGGAAAACCGGCCTTCGCCATGGCTTCCTGGTGTTCCGGCAGATCGCGGCGCGCAAGAATTCCTGCATGGACTTTCGGATGCAGCGTCTTGACCCGCCCATCGAGCATTTCCGGGAATCCGGTGTAGTGCTCGATCTGCGTGACCGGGATGTTGGCAGCCTGGAGGGCTTTGGCCGTTCCGCCGGTGGACAGTATCTGCATGCCGAGGTTGGTCAGGGCGCGACCGAAATCCACTGCACCACTCTTGTCGGAAAGGCTGAACAATGCCTGTTTTCCGGTCATGTTTTCTGTTCCAGAAATGAAATCGCCCGCCATTTTACTGGGCGGGCGTGGTTTCGCGGAGGGAGTGTCGGCTATTTAATTTTGTATTGCTTCATTTTCTTGCGCAGGGTATTCCGGTTCAGACCCAGGAGTTCGGCAGCCTGGGTCTGATTTCCAGCCACCCGATGCAAGACGATTTCCAGCAGCGGCTTTTCGACCGTATTCATGACCATCTCGTGCAGCGCGCAGGGTTTTTCGCCGTCCAGGTCACGGAAATAGCCTTCCATGGCTTTGCGTACACAACGGGAGATTTCGTTTTCATTGATCATGCCGCGAGTCTCCCGATGTCGGCCATGTTGTTGGATACGTAACGCTGATCCGAAAAAAATTCCGCCACCGCCGAAAGCTGGTCCGACGCGTTTTCTATCTGATGGAATTCCACCAGAAACAGCCGACCGCCCGGGAGATGCTTTACATACCAGGACAGATGTTTGCGGGCGAATCGAACACCCGCCTGCTCCCCATAAAGTCCGTACAGATCGTGCAGGTGTCGCCGGATGAGCGCCGCCATTTCGTGGCGAGTGGGCGTCGGTAATATTTCTCCTTGCGCCAGAAAATGCCGGATTTCCCGGAATATCCAAGGCCGGCCCTGGGCAGCGCGTCCCACCATGAGAGCATCCGCGCCGGTGAAGGTCAGGACCTCGCGGGCCTTTTCCGGCGAATCGATATCCCCGTTGGCAATCACCGGAATGCCGACTTCGGATTTCACCCGTGCGATCGTCGCGTATTCGGCTTCGCCGTTGAAGCCGCAGGCACGGGTGCGTCCGTGTATGGACAATGCCGCAATGCCGGCCGACTGCGCGATCCTCGCAATGTTGGAAGCATTGCGGTTCTGGGCATCCCAGCCGGTTCGGATTTTCAGGGTCACCGGTACGTCCACTGCGCCGACCACGGCATCCAGGATGCGCCCAACCAAAGTTTCGTTTTGCAACAGGGCCGAGCCGGCTGCGACATTGCAGACCTTCTTGGCAGGGCAGCCCATGTTGATGTCAATGATTTGTGCGCCCTGTTCGACATTGTGCCGGGCGGCAATAGCCATGGCGACAGGATCGGCACCGGCAATCTGTACAGAGATCGGTTCGCTCTCGCCCTGATGGTCTACACGACGCCGGGACTTCGGCGTGTCCCACAACCGGGCATTCGAGGTGGTCATTTCCGACACTGCCATGCCGGCTCCGAAAGACTTGCACAATTTCCGAAAGGTGCGGTCGGTCACGCCCGCCATGGGCGCGACAATCAGGTTGCCGGTCAAAACGTGCGGACCAATTTTCATGATGGCGGCTGCCAAAAACGGACGGCCATTCTAACGCAAAGTTTTTTGCGCGAAAGCCCGGTGATTTTTTTGTTCGATCAACGCGGGGCCCCGAATACCATCCGGCGCGTAAAGGCGCGCCTTGCCCCGGGAATCAAATCCAGAAATGCAAGACCCATCCCCCGCGCTAGCTTCAACGCCGGGTCGTTATTAGAGAACAACTCGACCAGCGAATGCGTCAGCGCAATCCCGACGCCACGGTCGATGCTGCGTTTGTTCCGATACGCGTTCAGGCAGGCCGCAGATCCCGGATCGGCGTTTTGTTGCCCAAGAACGCTTTCGCCCAATTCCCAGGCGTCGCGCAGTCCGAGATTGAAGCCTTGACCGGCAATCGGGTGCAGGGCCTGGGCCGCGTTTCCGAGGAGCACCCGTCTTGGCAACACGGTGTGTTGCGCAATCCGCATCGCCAGCGGAAATTGTGCACGGGGCCCGATGGAGAGGAACTCCCCTGTCCGGTCGCCGAAGTGGGTTTGCAGGCAGGACAGAAAATTCTCATCCGACAGGCCCATCAGCCGCTGCGCCGATGCCGGCGCCGCAGTCCAGACCAATGCGTATTCGCCCCCGCTGGGCAGCAATGCAACCGGTCCATCGGGCGTAAAGCGTTCGAATGCGCGCTGTGCATGAAAAACGGCGCTGCGCACGTTGCCTACCACCGCATGTTGTGCATAGGGATGCAGGCGAAATTCCGTACCGACATCCAGGCCTGTGTTGGCGCCGCCGTCGGCGATGACCAGAAGGCGCGCTTGCAGCCCATGACGCTGGCCATTGCGCAGAATTCCCACATCGACATGATCGCTGCCGGCCAGGATATCCGTGACTTGCTCACCGACGTGCACGATTGCACCCGCGGCTTCGCAGGCGTCGATCAGCGCGTGCGCGATCCTGGAATGGGGAATCACGTATCCCAGTGCCGGGATGCCGATGTCCAGGGCGCTTAACTGTGTACGTCCGAACCCGCCGCGATGAGAGACGTGGATGCTGTGAATCTCCGTTGCCGCGCCGACGCGATCCCAGGCACCCAGGCGTTCGAGAATCAATCTGCTGACGTACGAAAGTGCCAGCGTACGGGTGTCTCCTGCACCGATTTGTTCGCGGGCTTCCAGTACCAGGGTTTTTAAGCCCTTGCCGGCGACCATGGCAGCGAGCGCCGCGCCGATCGGGCCGCCTCCCACCACCGCGACGTCGCATGTTTGTTCCATGCTCGCTTTAACCCCGCATCAGGGCTTCAATGTCGGCGACCGATTTTGGCGCCTGCGAGGTGATGAGTTCACAACCCTTTTCGGTGACCAAGGCGTCATCTTCGATCCGCACCCCGATGTTCCAGAGATGTTCGGGCACCTCTTTGCCGGGGCGGACGTAACATCCCGGCTCTACCGTCAACATCATGCCCGGCTCGAGCTTTCTCCAGAGGCCGCCGCGTTTGTATTCGCCCGCGTCGTGGACATCCATGCCGAGCCAATGGCCGGTTCGGTGCATGTAAAAACGTTTGTAGTCACCCGACTCGATCACCGCGTCCACGCTGCCGCGGCACAGGCCCAGATCCACCATGCCTTGCGCCAGCACCCTGACCGCGGCATCGTGTGGCGCCTCCCATTCGGCATCGGGCTTGACCATTGCCACCGCTGCAGCCTGTGCTGCCAGCACCAACTCATAAACATCCCGCTGCGGCCCGGAGAATTTTCCGGCCACGGGAAAGGTGCGGGTGATGTCCGAGGCGTAACCATCCAGTTCGCAGCCGGCGTCGATCAGCACCAGATCGCCGTTTTTCAACTCGGCGTCGTTCTCGACATAATGCAGCACGCAGGCGTTTGCGCCACCGGCGATGATCGGCGTATACGCAGGCGCTTGCGCGCCATGACGGCGGAATTCATGTATGAGTTCGGCTTCCAGTTCGTACTCATGCAGACCGGGGCGCGATGCACGCATGGCTCGACGATGGGCGCCGGCGGAAATTTCGGCCGCGCGTTGCATGGTACGGATTTCGTGCTCGTCCTTGATGAGCCGCATGTCGTCAAGCAGCGCACGCACGTCGCGGATATCGGTTGGTGCCGAAATTCCCGCTCGTGCCCGTGTCCTGACCTTGTTGATCCAGCCGATGGCCTGGGCGTCCCAATTGGCATCGGCACCGATATCGCAAAAAATCGCTGGTTGGTCCGCCAGCAGTTCCGGCAGCAGATTTTCGAGCTCCGATACCGGCCAGCACTGATCCATGCCGAAAACTTCACCGGCCTTTTCCGGACCATAGCGAAAACCGTCCCAGATTTCGCGTTCTGCGTCCTTCTGGCGGCAGAACAGAATGCTCTTCGGCTGCTCACCGGCGACCAGAACCAATACCGCTTCCGGTTCCGGAAAACCAGTCAGATAGTGAAAATAACTGTCGAACCGGAATGGGTAGTGGGAATCGCGATTGCGTGCGTGTTCGGATGCGGTGCGAATCACGGCCACGCCGCGTTTCATGCCAGCGGCGAGGCGGGCGCGGCGGCTCGCGTACAGTGCGGCGGGTATCATTTCGGTCATCCTGAGTTTCCCATCGGCCAATTATAAGGCGCGAGCGTCCGAGTCCTGTCGCGGAACCCGGGTGTGCCGCTCCTAGGCAGAGGCGCGCCCTGTCATCTGCGCATCGAGTTCCGCGAGGCGTTGCGGTGTGCCGACGTCACACCAGTGTCCGGAGAAATATTCGGCGGCGACCACGCCGCGCACGATTTGTTCGTACAAAAGAGGCGCCAGCGCGGACTTTCTCCCCGGGATCAGCGGGAAGAAGACGTCTGCACGATAGGCGCTCAAGCCACCGAAGGTGAACATTCTATTCGCCGGCCGGATTGCGAGGCCGTTTTCAATACCGAAATCGCCTTGCGGATGATGGGCCGGATTGTCCACGAGGATGAGGTGCGCTTGAAATTCCCGGGCCTTTAGGCGCGCCATAGCGTGCAAAAGGCGGTTATAGGAATAATCGGAATGGACATCTGCGTTTACCACTGCAAACACGTCTTGCTCCAGCAACGGAAGCGCAAGCCGTATGCCACCGGCGGTTTCCAGTGCTTCGGACTCCGGGGAATACTTCAGGTCCAGTTGCCAACGGCTGCCGTTGCCGACAAGGGCCTCGATTTGCGCGCCCAGATGGGCATGATTAATCACCACCCTGCGAAATCCGGCCGCGGCGAGTTTTTCGAGGTGCCAGAAGATCAGCGGTTTACCCCCTACGGGAAGCAGGGCTTTGGGCGTGTGGTCCGTCAGCGGGCGCATGCGTTCGCCACGACCGGCCGCAAGAATCATGGCAACGGGTTCGAAAATCATGGCCACGAGGCAGGGCTCAGGCGGCGGTACTCATCGCGGGATCGAGACGCTCGATCCGGTCGAGCAACTTCAGCAGCGGGTGCAAGGCCGTGTAACGGACAGCGACGCCGCGCACGTAACGCAAAAAGCGAGGTGTGTCGCGCACATAATCCGGTTTGCCGTCACGGTGGGAAATTCTGGCAAATATGCCAAGCACCTTCAAATGGCGCTGCAATCCCATCCATTCGAAATCTCGATAAAAATTCGCGAAATCCGCATCCACTGGGAGTTTGGCCCGACGGGCCTTTTCCCAGTAACGCACGGACCAGTCGAGTACCCGGGTTTCCTCCCAGCTCACAAAGGCGTCTTTGAACAAAGAGGCAAGATCGTAGGTGATGGGACCGTAGACCGCGTCCTGAAAGTCCAGAATGCCCGGGTTGGGCTCGCACACCATGAGATTGCGAGGCATGAAATCGCGATGCACGAAAACACGCGCTTGGGCAAGATTGTTTGCCAGAATTTTTTCAAAGGTTTCTTCCAGGACCTGCCGCTGCACATTGTCCAGTTCAATACCGAGATGGCGCCGCAGATACCAGTCCGGGAACAGACCCAGTTCCCGCCGCAGAAAAGCTCGGTCATAATCGGGCAGCACGTCCTTCGCGCTGGCCAGCTGCCAGCGCAGCAAGGCCTCGATTGCGTCACCAAACAGCCGGTCCGCATTGTCGGCATTCAGCGCGGCCAGATAAGTGGTGTGGCCGAGATCCGACAGCAGCAGAAAGCCACGTGGCAGATCCTGCGCGACGACGACCGGAACATTCAGGCCCGCGGCAGCCATCAGACCCGCAATGCGTACAAAAGGGCCACAGTCTTCCTGACCGGGCGGCGCATCCATGGCGATCAGGGTGCGGCCCGGAAGGCTGGCACGATAATAACGACGGAAACTTGCATCAGTGGACGCGGGCGCAAGAGAGCACGGAGCGTCGGGATACAGATGGGCAATCCATTTCTCGATCTGCGCGAGTCGGTCCTGGCGAATCTGATCCAATCTGGAGCTTCGTTGCCTTGGCGAAAGATATGTGAGAGTTTATCACCTCACTTCCTGCTCCCAACGGCATGCCCTTTCCCAGCGTTCACTTCCCGCTTTCCTTGTTGATTCTGGTCTTCGCCACGACTGCCCGGGCAGAGCAGCCCGGGCTCCAATTGCGGATGCAGACCGAATTGATTCCCTATGAACAGGGCCGGGAAGACGTGGTGCCGTATTTCATCGAGGCCGATCGGATCGAAGGTCGCCAGGAAAGGAATTTGGAAGCCGAGGGAAAGGTACAACTACGCACACGCGGCGGCGCAATTTTTGCGGATCAACTGCACCTGTCAATTCCTTCGCAACAGGTTACGGCAACCGGCCAGGTCAGATTCGAGAAGGATGGGGATGTACTGACCAGCGACAACCTTTTTTACGACTTGGGCCGCCAGAGCGGATTCCTTGACAAACCCTCCTACGATCTGCGCCGCATCAACGCTCGCGGCCAGGCCGAGCGCATTACCATGACCGAGCCGGGACAGTTCAAGATTTCCAACGCCACTTACACAAATTGCGATGTCGGAGAAGACGACTGGTATTTGCGCGTCGGCACCCTGGAGCTGGACCGCGAGCGCGATGTGGGCGTGGCGCACAACACCACAGTGGTGTTCAAGAATCTGCCGATCCTGTATTCGCCCTATCTGGATTTTTCCTTGAGCGGACGGCGCAAGAGCGGATTGTTGGCACCGACCATTGGCAGTACCGAGAGCAGCGGATTCGAGTGGACGCAGCCTTTTTACTGGAACATGGCCGCCAATTACGACGCGACACTGTCACCCAGGTGGCTTTCCAAACGAGGCATCCTGGTGAACACGGAATTTCGTTATCTGGAGTCCAATCTGAACGGCGAATTCCGCGGCGAATGGTTGCCCGACGACAAAATCGAGGGAGGTGAGCGCTGGGGACTGTCATGGCGGCATCAGCAGGACTTCGGGGGGGGGTTCAGCGGCATGTTCGACCTTCAGGGTGTGTCTGACGATACCTATTTCACCGATCTGAGCGACAAGATTTCGGCCACCTCTCAAACCAACCTGCCGCGCGAGGCCAGCCTCCGCTACGACGGGGGATGGTGGGGTCTGATTACCCGCGTCCAGAGCTTCCAGACCTTGCAGGATCCACTGGCGCCGGTCACGCCGCCTTACGCCAGAGTGCCTCAAATACTGTTGCAAGCGAATCGCCAGCCGGCCGCGCAACTCGACCTTGGCTTGCAAGGGGAATTCGTGGACTTCAAACATCCAACGTTGCTGAACGGGCAGAGGCAGACCCTGTACCCGTCGGTCAGTTTTCCGCTGCAAAACGCGTACGCTTACCTTACTCCGAAGGTCGGTTATCACACTACGCATTATTCGTTCGACGATCCCGCCCGGACCGATGAGCGCCGGGAGCTTCCGATCATGAGCATCGACAGTGGCATGACGTTCGAGCGGGAGGCTACTTTCGGAGGACGTCGATTCGTGCAAACCCTGGAGCCACGGTTGTATTATCTGAGCATTCCTTTCCGCGACCAGGATCAATTGCCCAATTTTGATACCGCGGAAGCGGATTTCAGCCTCGCACAGATTTTCACCGAAAATCAATTCACCGGCGGTGACCGTATCAACGATGCCAACCAATTGTCGGCAGCGGTGACCAGCCGTTTCATCGATCCGGATACCGCGGCGGAACAGGTGCGCTTCGTATTGGGGCAGCGTTACTACTTCGAGGACCAGCAGGTGTCGCTGAGCGAAAACCGTCGTCAGTCATCAAAATCCGATGTGCTGGCAGCGTTTAGTGGCCGGCTCGCCACGAACTGGAATGTGGATGTTAGCCTTCAGTATGGCGCCAGCAAAAGCCGCATGGAGCGCAGCAATGCTGTTTTCCGATACCAGCCGGAAATCGGCAAGGTGCTGAACTTTGGTTACCGTTTCACCCGGGATTCTCTGGAACAACTCGATTTGTCGTCTCAGTGGCCGATTGGCGGGCGCTGGACCGGACTGGGACGCTGGAACTACACTTTGCGCGACGACCGCCTTTTGGAAGGTCTGGCGGGCCTTGAGTACAATGCCGGCTGCTGGGCTGCGCGATTTGTCGTCCACCGATTTGTGAGTTCCACGCAGGAATACGTCAACTCGCTGTTTCTGCAATTGGAGTTGAACGGAGTTTCCAAAGTTGGCGCCAGCCCGCTCGATGTGCTTCGCCAGAACGTGATCGGATACACCAAGACCAATGAGCCGGCACCGAACGACTACAATCCTTTCCCCGAATAGAAATCGTTGGCGGCCAGATTGCCACCGAAGCCCGGAGCATCCATTGATATTGCATTGCAGGAAATTTCTCTTTGGCACGTGCCTGCTGGCGCTGCTGGGTTGGACGCTTGGCGCCTCGGCAGCAGCCGGCGACCGCCGTAAATCAGACACGATACTGCTGGATCGCGTGGTCGCCGTTGTCAACAGCGACGTGATCACGGCGACGGAGCTGAATGAGCAGATGAAGTCCGCACTCCGACAGTTGCGCAAACAGGGCACCCCTTTGCCGGACCGCGAAGTGCTGGAGACTCAGCTTCTGGAACGCCTGATCACGACCCGAATCCTGGCACAGTCGGCGAAGGATACCGGGGTGCGAATCGACGATGGGCAGTTGAGCCAGGCCATCGACCGGATTGCCCAGGAAAACAAGATGACGCCGGAAGCGTTCCGCAAGGTGATCGAAAGCGAAGGCGTCACCTTTGAACGGTTTCGCGAGGAGCTGCGCACGGATATCCAGATCTCCCGGCTCAGGGACCGGGAGGTGGAAAGCAAGGTCCTCATCACCGATGCGGAGATCGAAAACTTTCTGGCCAATCAAAATGCGCAGGCCGGCGGGGAGGACGAATTCAATGTCTCCCATATTCTGGTGATGGTCCCAGAACGCGCGAGTCCGGAGCAGATTCAGGCCAAACGCGTGGCGGCAGAAAAAGCGCTCGCCCAAATAAAAGACGGCGCCGATTTCAGGCAGGTGTCGGCGGGCATATCGGACGCGCAAAATGCATTGGACGGCGGGCCACTCGGGTGGCGCACCCTTTCCCGCCTGCCGCAACTCTTCAGCGATGCCGTCCGGAATCTGGCAGTGGGCGAAACCAGCCCGGTGCTTCGCAGCGCCAACGGATTTCACATCCTCAGACTTCTGGACCGGCGCGGCGGCAATTCGCCGATCATGGTGCAACAGACCCGCGCGCGGCATATTCTGATTCGCCTGAATGAAGTGGTTTCGGAGGCGGATGCCAGACAACGCCTGGCCAATCTGAAGGAGCGGATCGAAAACGGAGCGGATTTTGCGGCGCTGGCGCGCCAGCATTCCGAGGATGCCAGCGCTGTGCGCGGCGGCGAACTGGGATGGTTGTCGCCCGGCGAGTCGGTACCGGAATTCGAACGGGCCATGGATGCGTTGAAGCCCGGGGAAACGAGCGAGCCCATGGCGACAACTTTCGGCTGGCATTTGATCCAGGTATTGGAAAGACGATCCGAAGATATGTCCAAGGAACGTCAGCGACTGACGGCGCGCCAGGCGATCCGGGCAAGAAAATCCGAGGACGCATTCCAGGAATGGCTTCGTCAATTGCGCGATCGTGCCTATGTGGAAGTGAAGCGGATCGAACGCTAAGGCGCTGCGCTTCCCGGGATGCGCTGTTCCGGCAGCCTCGTGCACCGGATTCCGACAGTTCAAACCTCGAGGTTCCGTCTGTCAACCCCGATATCCGGTCTTGATGAAGCTAATCCCGCCGGGCGTGCATTCAACGGTGGATAAAACCTGACATGCACGCTCCTCGAAAAAGATTCGGTCAGAATTTTCTGCAGGAAACGTTGGTGGTGGATCGTATCCTCCGGGCGATCGATCCCCGCGCCGGCCAGCGGGTTGTAGAGATCGGTCCTGGCCAAGGCGCCTTGACAGTTCCCCTGGCCAATGTTTTGGGCGCGCTCGCCGTGATCGAAATCGATCGCGATTTGGTGCGGGAACTACGCGGTCGTTTTGGTTCCGATCAGGTGACCGTGCACGAAGGCGATGTGCTGGCGTTTGACTTCGCCGGGCTGGGCGGCGACTTGCGAGTGGTCGGAAATTTGCCCTACAACATCTCGACCCCGATTCTGTTTGCCCTGACTGCGCAGGTCCAGGTCGTCCGGGACTGCCATTTCATGCTGCAACGAGAGGTCGTCCGGCGCATTTGTGCCCCGGCCGGTTCGCCTGACTATGGCCGGCTGTCGGTGATGCTCCAATACCGGTGGAGGACGGAGTCGTTGTTCGACGTGCCGCCCACGGCATTCCGACCGGCGCCGAAAGTATGGTCTTCGGTGGTGCGATTGGTGCCCCACGCCACACTTCCCTGGCCGGCCTCGGACGAAACCGTGTTTGCAAAAACCGTGACGGCCGCGTTCGGCCAGCGTCGCAAGACGCTCAGAAATGCGTTGGGAAAACTGTGTTCCAGCGACGAACTGGTACGGCTTGGAATTGATCCTTCGTCCCGGGCGGAGGAACTGCGCGTCGAAGACTTCGTTACTGTCGCAAACTTTCTGGCCAAGCGAAGGTAAGGCAGTCCGCTGCGTCAAACCTTGCGCTGGATGAATTCGATCTTGTAGCCATCGGGATCTTCGACAAAGGCGATCACCGTGTTCCCGTGTTTCATCGGCCCCGCTTCGCGGGTAACCTTGCCGCCCCGCTTGCGAACTTCCTCGCACGATTTGTACGCATCGTCCACTTCTATGGCGATGTGGCCGAAGGCATTGCCAAGTTCGTATTTTGCAGTGTCCCAGTTGTGGGTCAGTTCCAGCACGGTTCCTTGGTCTTCGTCCGCGTAGCCCACAAATGCCAGGGTGAAGCGACCCTCCGGGTAGTCTTTCTGACGCAGGACTCTCATGCCGAGCACATGGGTGTAAAAATCCACGGACCGTTTCAATTCGCCCACCCGCAACATCGTGTGCAGCATTCTCATGGTTTCAGATCTCCACTATTTCAAAATCTTCCTTGCGCGCGCCGCATTCTGGGCAAACCCAATTGACCGGCACGTTCTCCCACAACGTTCCGGCCGGAATCCCTTCCTCCGGCACCCCGGCGCCTTCGTCATAGATGAATCCGCAGATCAGGCACATGTAAGTTTTGTAATCCGGTGTTTGCGTTGAGGTCATGGGAATCGGAAGGAAACTAGGCTTATTCGGTTAAAATCGAATTCTAATTCGAATCCTCTTGTCGCCGCAGCTTCGTGCATGCTTCTCCTCCGATTGTTCTGGTGTTTGCTGCAACCGATCCGGGCGGCGGCGCCGGCATTCAGGCAGATTTGCTCACCCTGGCGAGTCTGGGTTGTCACGCGCTTTCCGTCGTCACCGCCATAACGGTCCAAGATACGGTTGGTGTCGAAGCCGTGTTGCCGATGCAACCCCAGTGGGTCACGGACCAGGCACGCTGCATTCTGGACGATGCGAATGTAGCGGCTTTCAAGATCGGCTTGCTTGGCAGTACCGATGTGGTGGCTGCCATCGCGGAAGTGGTTTCAGATTATCCGAAAATCCCACTGATTCTCGATCCGGTTCTGGCGTCCGGGAGGGGTGACGAACTTGCCACCGAAGAGATGATCGTTGCCATTCGGGAACTTTTGATCCCGCAGACCACGCTACTGACGCCCAACAGCCTGGAGCTGCGTCGCCTGGCCTGGCTGACGTCTGAAACAGGGGACGCAACGCCCCTTGGGGAGTGCGCACAACACTTGCTGGCCCTGGGATGCGAATACGTTCTGGCGACCGGCACGCATGAGAATACGGAGGATGTTGTCAATACCCTTTACAGCGCCGGCGGCATCGTCAGTTCGGATTCCTGGCCTCGCCTGGAGGGGACCTTTCACGGCTCCGGTTGCACCCTCGCCTCAGCCTGCGCGGCGACCATTGCCAAAGGCTTGCGTGTGACGGACGCGGTCAGGGATGCGCAGGAGTTTACCTGGCAGGCGTTGAAGGCTGCCTTTCGTTCCGGAAAAGGTCAGTGGGTCCCTGACCGCTTGTTCTGGGCGCGCCACGAAGACGAGCCGAATGAAAATCAGGATTGAAGGATTGTACGTCGTGACGCCGGAACAGGCGGGGGTGGACTGGCTGATTCGCAGTGTGGATGCCGCCTTGCGCGGCGGCGCCAGGATTGTGCAGTTTCGTGACAAATCGGGCGATGCGATCCGGCGGCGTGTGCAGGCTGGTGAATTGGCCGCCCTGTGCCGACGTGCCGGCGCCTGTTTCATTGTGAATGACGACGTCGAACTGGCTCGTGAAGTGAATGCGGATGGAGTGCATCTCGGAGAACATGATGTGGGTATCGCCACGGCGCGAGAGCGGCTGGGACGAGAAAAGTTGATCGGCGCATCTTGTTACAACCGGGCAGACCTGGCATACCGTGCGGTCCATGCGGGCGCCGATTATCTCGCTTTCGGGAGTTTTTTTGCCTCTCTCACCAAGCCGGATGCGGTCCGCGCAGATGTCCGTTTGCTGGCGCTCGGTGCAGCAGGAATTGGCATCCCGATCGTGGCGATCGGCGGCATTTCGACTGACAATGCTGCGGAATTGATTGCTGCCGGGGCGGATGCCGTTGCCGTTTCCGGCGCGTTGTTCGGCGTCGTGGACATCGAGCGTGTCGCCCGAGATTTTTCACGGCTATTTGAGAACTCCCCGGAGCATTCGAGGAAACATCATGCACAAGAACCAGACATTATTTGAAAAATCCACAGCGGTAATCCCGGGCGGCGTCAATTCGCCGGTGAGGGCATTTCGTTCCGTGGGGGGCACGCCGATTTTCTTCGATCGCGGAGAAGGCGCGTATTGCTGGGACGTGGAGGGAAAGCGTTACATCGACTATGTGGGTTCCTGGGGCCCACTGATCTTGGGCCATGCGCATCCGGATGTTGTAGAGGCAGTCGGTGCCGCCGCAAAACGCGGATTGAGTTTTGGCGCACCCACAAAAGCGGAACTGGAATTGGCCGAACTGCTGACACGTCTGTTGCCGTCCATGCAATTGGTGCGGCTGGTCAGTTCCGGAACAGAGGCGACCATGAGCGCCATTCGACTGGCTCGCGGATTCACCGGACGCTCGAAAATCGTGAAATTTGAAGGGTGTTACCACGGGCATGCGGATGCCTTGCTGGTCAAAGCCGGATCCGGTGCATTGACTCTCGGGCAGCCGAGTTCCGCCGGGGTGCCTCCGGAAACTGCCGCACAAACGTTGGTGCTGGATTTTAACGATTTAGGGATGCTGGAAAATGCGTTTCGCGCCCAGGGTGACCAAATTGCAGCGGTCATCGTAGAACCCGTCGCGGGCAATATGAATCTGATTCAGCCTCGACCGGAATTCCTGCAGGGGATGCGCAAGTTGTGCTCACAATACGGTGCAGTACTGATCTTCGATGAAGTGATGACCGGATTCCGGGTGGGGCTCACCGGCGCGCAAGGCTTGTATGGCATCACGCCCGATCTGACCACGCTGGGCAAGGTCATCGGTGGCGGCATGCCGGTCGGCGCATTCGGAGGTCGGCGGGAGTTGATGCAATGTATTGCGCCGCTGGGTGCGGTGTACCAGGCGGGAACCTTGTCTGGTAATCCAGTCGCAGTGGCCGCCGGTCTGGCCACGTTGAAGGCTGTTCAGGCCCCTGGATTCTATGCTCGACTTTCCCAGTCGACGAACGCACTGGTTTCGGGATTACAGGAGGCGGGGCGAGCCGCCGGATTCAAATTCTCCGCACAGGCGGTCGGGGGTATGTTCGGTGTTTATTTCCGGGAAACTGCGCCGGCAAGTTACGCCGAAGTCATGCAGAGCGACAAACAGATGTTCAACCGGTTCTTCCATGCCATGCTGGCGCAGGGCATCTACCTTGCTCCTTCGGCATTTGAAGCGGGGTTCGTCTCCAGCGCCCACGGCGAAGCCGAAATCCTCACGACGATTGCGACCGCGAACAAGGTGTTCGCCAGCATTTCCGCCGGTTAGGTCTTGGGAGATTTGCGTTACCGCAGTCCCGAAATATATTCGGCCAGCGCGGAAATTTCCTTGTCGTTGAGATTCGCTGCCACGGACCGCATCATTTCATTCAAGTCGTTGACGCGACCCTCGGCGCGAAACGCTTTGAGTTGCGCGACAACATATTCGGTTTGCTGGCCGGCCAATCTCGGATATTGCGCCGGAATACCACTGCCGTCCGGAGCATGGCAGCCGGCGCAGGCGGCGACCGATTTGGCTGCGATGCCTCCGCGATAGATGCCCTGCCCCATGAGCGCACCGTCCTTGTCCCGAGCCGAACTTGCTTTTGGGTTCTGTGAGGCAAAGTAACCGGCGAGCGCCCGCAGATCGCTGTCCGAGAGATTGGCGAGCATCCCCATCATGACCGGATTGCCGCGAATGCCCGACTTGAACTCGCGCATTTGTTTCAGAAGATAGTCGGCATGCTGCCCGGCAAGACTGGGATTGGCAGGCAAGGGGCTGTTTCCGTCGGCGCCATGGCAGGCCGCACAGTTCTGTTTTACGATTTCTCGCGCCTTTCCAGGATCGTCGGCTGCCAATACAGTCGCCGATACGATCAACATGGCGACTACGCCCGCTGCAAAACGGTACATGTACACTCCCTGGTGGTTCATTCCTGAAAAATTTTCTGCACTAGCCCAATGATGAAAAGGGCCGATGCCAACCTTGCCGCACTATTTTAGCTTAACTGATGAATCGCCCACCAAAGTTCGCCGGAATTGTCTTCCATGCTTCTGCTGCCACGGGCAGCCGATTACCCTTGTCCAGGGCGGAGGTGGCAATCGCCGGCCGCTCCAACGCGGGCAAGTCCAGCGCGATCAATGCGCTGGCCGGAAGGAACCGCCTCGCGTTTGTCAGCAAGTCCCCGGGCCGCACACAGCTGCTCAACTTTTTCGATTTGGGAGCAGGCCGATTTCTGGTCGACCTTCCGGGCTATGGCTTTGCGAAAGTACCTCGAAAAATTCAGGCGGACTGGAAAGACATGATTTCTGATTACCTGCAGACCCGCGAAATGCTCAAGGGCCTGGTTGTCGCAATGGATGTGCGGCGGCCGCTGACCCCGCTGGATTGGCAACTGCTGGGATGGTTTGAAGGCACGGCCAAGCCGGTCCATATTCTGCTGACAAAGGCGGACAAATTGTCCCGGCAACAGGCTGAGATTCAACGCCGCGATACGGTGCGCCAGTTGTCCGCATCAGGCGACAAGGTGTCGGTACAACTTTTTTCCGCCGTGGCCCGCAGTGGCATCGAAGAGTTGGAGGAGGTCATCGGAACCTGGCTAGCCGCCTGATGCGAGGCAGCGAACAGGTAAAATAAAAGACCCCTGGCCGAAAGGGGATTTCAGCCAGGGGCGAACAAAGCCTCAACATGAATCAAGGCGCCCGCTCAGGGAGGTGAAGCGGGAGACATCACTGTCTGGTCATAAGAGTATCGAAGGCCGGAAAAGTTCCGACGTTAAGGAATCTCAATATTGGGAAGGCCCCAGGCGTCGTGGCGCGCCCGGACGTCATCCATCACCGAAGCAGGAGTCAAAATGCAGGTACTCGGAAAATTTCCGCGCCGACGCATGCGGCGGGCACGTCATGACGAGTTTTCACGGCGACTGGTGCGCGAACATCGATTGTCCGCCGATGATTTGATCTACCCGGTCTTTGTCATCGAAGGATCAGATCGACAAGAGGCCGTCGCCTCGATGCCCGGGGTCGAACGCATTACGGTAGACCGACTTCTTGTGCTGGCGGCACGCTGTGTGGATCTGGGCGTGCCCGCGATTGCCCTGTTTCCGGTTATCGACAGCAAAACTAAGTCCGCGAATGGACACGAAGCCTTTAATCCGGACGGACTCGCGCCCAGAGCCATCGCCGCGGTGAAGAAAAAATTCCCTGAGCTCGGCGTCATCACGGATGTCGCACTCGACCCCTACACGAGCCATGGACAGGACGGCGTGATTGACGAACATGGGTATGTCTTGAATGACGAGACCATCGAATTACTGGTCAAACAGGCCTTGTGCCACGCGCGTGCCGGCGTTGACATCGTTGCACCATCCGACATGATGGATGGCCGCATTGGCGCAATACGCGAGGCGCTTGATCGGGAGCAGCATATTCACACTAGAATCCTCGCATATTCAGCGAAATTTGCGTCGGGATTTTACGGGCCGTTCCGTGATGCCGTGGGTTCGGCTGCCAATCTGGGCAAGGGCAGCAAGCAGACCTATCAACTTGATGCGGCGAATACGAACGAGGCACTTTGGGAGGTCGGCATGGACCTCGATGAAGGGGCAGATATGGTCATGGTCAAACCCGGGATGCCTTATCTCGACATTGTTCGCCGCGTCAAAGACGAATTCGGCGCGCCGACCATGGTGTATCAGGTCAGTGGTGAATATTCGATGCTCAAGGCTGCTGCCTTGAATGGCTGGCTCGACGAGCGTAAATGTGTCCTGGAATCATTGCTCGGGTTCAAACGCGCGGGTGCCGACGCGATATTGACTTACTTTGCTTTGGATGCCGCGCAGTGGCTGAGGGAAGGTTAGCCTGACGCGATCAGGGCGTTGAGCTGGTCCAGATCCGCTCGTTCGACGACTTTTCTGGCGGTCGCAGTGCGAATCGTGTGTCTCAAATCCTGAGGGTCCAGGACCATGATGTCGAAATCGGATCGATTCGTGCTCACTCGGTAAGAGGGAATATTACGAGGTGTCCCCCCGAGGAAAATTCGTCGCTCCGTACCATGAAAGGGAATGCCCTGGTCGATCAGGAACAACTCAAATTGCTTGCTGCTGTCGGCGAAAAGAAGGATTTCGATATTTGTATACCTGCCCGCGCTGCCGGTCAGAACCGGCCCGGTCAGGTGGGGATGAAATCGGGCGAGCAGATTCATCATTCCGCGGGCCTGTTCCCGCAATTCGCCAAGGTGTTCCTTGTGTCCACCCGGGAAATACAGCCTTTGATACGACAACACGGCTTTTTCGACTTCTTCGTCAGCCGGTAAGTTGCGGGTTTCCGGCGCGCCCAGTTGCCGCGCCGCCTTGCGCTTGGCCAGCGCAATGTTGTCGATTCCATCCGCGGCTACCAGACGCGCAGCCAGCTGGACAATTCGTTCCCGCATCTGTCTGTTGCCGCCACTCTCCTTTGGCATGGTCGTCAAAAAAGCTGGTCTTTCACCTCGTCCGGAAGTTTTGTCGCGCCATCCGCGGAATCGGATTCCTGTTCCGGCGGGATATTTTCATGATAAAAGTACTCGATCATCGGTTTTGCGGCATTTTTGTCCCGCAAGCCGGTATCCGGATTGATTGCCACCGCCACCACCCCTTCCGGCGCTACATGTAATTCTTCCGGCAGGTTTTTCAACACGACGCCGGCGTATGCCATCCAGATCGGCAAAGCGGCAACTGCGCCGGTCTCATTGTCGCCGAGAGTCTGAGGTTGGTCATAGCCGACCCACGCAACCGCGCACAAGTGGCGTTGAAATCCAGCGAACCAGGCGTCCATCTGTTCATTGGTCGTGCCTGTCTTGCCCGCGAGGTCCACCCGCCCGAGCGCCATCGCTCTGGCGCCTGTGCCACCCCGTATTACGTCCTGCATCATGTTGGTCATGATAAAAGCGTTGCGCTGGTCGATGACTCGCTCTGCCCCGCGACCAACGGAAACCGGATTGGCTTTGCCCAGTACCGTGCCTTGGGCATCTTCGATTCGATCAATAAAGTACGGACTCACCTGGAAGCCCCCGTTCGCAAATACGGAGTAACCCATCACCATTTCCAGTGGCGTTGCCGACCCCGCGCCCAGCGCCATGGTCAGATAGGGGGGGTGGCGGTTCGGATCGAAACCAAAACGCGAAATATATTCCTGCGCAAATTGGGGGGTGATCGCCTGGAGAATCCGGATGGATACCAGATTCTTGGACTTGGTCAGCGCGGTTCGCATTCGAAGCGGCCCGTCAAAGGCGCCATCGAAATTGCGGGGTTCCCAGTTGACGGAACCGGTTTCGCTTGCGTCAATCGTCAACGGCGCGTCGTTGATGATCGTCGCGGGGGTAAATCCCTTTTCGAGCGCGGCGGAATAAATGAAAGGCTTGAAGCTTGAGCCAGGTTGCCGGCGGGCCTGGGTAACGTGATTGAATTTGTTGCGGTGAAAGTCAAAACCGCCAACTAAGGCCCGAATGGCACCATTGTCGGTGTCGACGGAGACCAAGGCAGCTTCGACCTGTGGCAGTTGTACGATTTGCCAGCCTTGCTTGCCGTCGGGCTGTACGCGCACCAAAGTTCCCCGTTTCAAACGGGTTTTTGCCGGCGCGCGTGTGCCGATCATTCGGCTTGCAAACTTGAGGCCTTCACCGGCAATTGTCAGCGTGTCCCCTCCCTTTCGGTAGACCTTGGCCGCTTTGGTGTCTACCTCGAGCACGATGGCGGGAGAAATGTCATCGCTATCGGCTTCGTCTTGAAGCGCGTCTTCCAGTGCTTCGTCGCTGATTTCACCTTTGGGCAAATCAAAATAGCCTTCGGCCCCACGGTAATTCTGGCGCTTGTCGTATTCGAGAACCCCCTGGCGAAGTGCGCGGTAGGCCGCATCCTGGTGAACTTTGGACAAGGTCGTATAGACATGGAGGCCGCGCGTATAGGCCTCCTCTTTGTAAGCGTCGTAAATGGCCTGCCTGACCATTTCGGAAAAATAGTCCGCCCGGGTTGCAAACTCCTGATTTTGACTGGACAGGACGACCGGTTGCGCCTCCGCTTCGCGAAATTGCGCCTCGTCGATGAATTTCAGCTCGAACATTCTGCGCAAAACGTATTGCCGGCGTAATTTTGCGCGGTTCATGTTGACCACGGGGTTGTAACGGGACGGCGCCTTCGGCAGGCCCGCGAGCATGGATACCTCCCCAATGTCCAGCTGGCCGAGTGTTTTTCCAAAGTAAACCTGGGCGGCGGCACCAAAGCCGTAAGCGCGCTGACCCAGGTAAATTTGGTTGACGTATAGCTGGAGAATTTCGTCCTTGCTCAGACTCCTTTCGATCTTGAATGCCAGCAAGGCTTCGTTAAACTTTCGGCTGAAAGTCTTATCCGTGGACAGGAAAAAATTGCGCGCGACCTGCATGGTGATGGTGCTCGCACCCTGGCGCGCACTCGCCGCAGCAAAGTTCGAAATTGCGGCACGCACAACACCGATGTAATCGACACCCCCGTGTTCATAAAATCGCTCATCTTCCGCGGCAATAATGGCTTTGCGAAGGATCTCGGGGGTCTCGTTGATTTTGACGAAGGAGCGTTTTTCATCTCCGAACTCCCCGATCAGCTCCTTTTCCATGCTGTAAATCCGGAGCGGGATTTTTGGCTGATAGGAAGTCAGCGCCTCCAGGGAAGGCAATTTTGGGTAGGCCACGACGGCGGCGTACCCGACCAATAAAGTGGCGAGAGTTGCCAACACGGCAAGACCGAGAAAAACGGGAATCCACCAGCGGGAACGCATAAATCCAGAAATGACGACAAGAATCCGTGGAAGTGGTCGGCCCGCATTATATATAAGGTGTTGCCAAAGCCCCACACGGTCCCTCGTCAAAACACTTTACTTGCAAACTAGTTGTTGCTAGCATTTAATGTAGATTATACGTATCGCTCCTAAAGGGCCAATGTTCAAAGGAAAATTCTCGGTCAATACCGATTTTCTCAGCGCGCTTCTGAAGCCTGCGTCCCCCCCTATGATCGGCGTCGACATCAGTTCGTCGTCGGTGAAAATGGTGGAGCTGGTGGCGAGTGGGAAGGGAAAATATCGCCTTGAGCGGTACACCATTGAACCGCTGCCCAAGGACGCGGTCGTTGACGGCAACATCATGAATCTGGAGGAAGTCGGGGACGCCGTTCGCAGGGGATGGAAGCGAATGGGTTCTCGCGCCAAACACCTGTCGATGGCTTTGCCAGCCGCGGCGGTTATCACCAAGAAAATTGTCGTACCGGCCGGCCAAACCGAAGATCAACTCGAAGCCCAGGTCGAAACAGAAGCCAACCAATACATTCCGTTTGCGCTGGAGGAGGTCAACCTGGACTTCCAGATCCTGGGTCCCGCGCCCAATAGCACGGAGGATGTTGAGGTCCTGATTGCTGCGTCCCGAAAGGAAAAAGTCGAAGACCGGGTGGCGGTTGCGGAGTCTGTGGGACTCAAAGCTGCAGTGATGGACATTGACTCGTTTGCTGCACAAAATGCCTTTGAGTTGATGCAAACGCTGCTGCCGGATGGCGGGCGGGATCAGGTTGTCGCCGTGGTGGATATCGGGGCAACCATGATGAATATCAATGCGTTGCGAAACAATCAGTCGGTTTATCTGCGCGAGCAGCCTTTTGGCGGCATGCAATTGACGCAGGAAATCATGCGGCATTACAACCTCTCGGCAGATGAGGCGGAGGCGGCAAAACGCGGAGGCGGCCTTCCGGACACCTATGAGGCCGAAGTGTTGGCGCCATTCATGGATAACCTTGCTTTGGAAATTGCCAGGGCACTGCAGTTTTTCTTTACTTCTACGCAGTACAGCCAGATCCATCGTTTATATCTGTCTGGCGGAACAGCGACGATTCCCGGCCTTGCTGAGGTTGTTGCGGAACGCACACAGGTGCCCACAGAAGTCGCCAATCCTTTTTCGACCATGGACGTTTCTTCCCGGATTCGTCAGGCGCAGCTCGCGGTCGATGCCCCAGCATTGCTCGTTGCGTGTGGACTTGCGTTGCGGAGGTTTGACGCGTGATCCCAATCAACCTGCTGCCCCACCGGGCGGCCAAACGCAAGGCGCAGCAACAACAGTTTTTCGTTCTGGCGGGCATGGCGGCAGGTCTCGCACTGGCAATCTGGTTCGCTGTGCACACGTTTTTTGCCGAACGAATTGAAAATCAAGCGGAACGCAATAAGTATCTCGAGTCGGAAATTGCGGTTCTCGACAAACAAATCGACGAAATCAAGAAACTCAAAGAACAGACACAGGCACTGCTGGCCCGCAAGCGGGTGGTCGAAACCTTGCAGACAAACCGCACCGAAACCGTCCGTTTGCTTGACCAAATGGTCAGGCAGTTGCCTGACGGCGTATATCTGAAATCGATCAAGCAAACAGGACAAAAAGTCAATGTCATTGGGCTCGCGACTTCCAATGCACGGGTTTCCACCTTGATGCGGAATTTCGAAGCTTCTCCCTGGCTGGAAAGCCCCACCTTGATTGAAATCAAGGCGGCAAAACAGAAGGATTCCACGACGCTGAATGAATTCAATCTGAGCGTCAATATTTCGAGGCCGAACGAAGAAGCCCCGGCGGGCGCAAGACCGGCATCGCCCGCACTGCCCAAGAGCTGACAAACATGACGCTCGATGATTTACGAAGACTGAACCCCAGAGATATCGGCAGTTGGCCGGTTGCTCCCAAGTTGGGCGCCCTTTTCATCCTTTTGCTGGTATTGGTCTTTGCGGCATATTGGTTCGATTGGCAACACCAATTGGACGAAATTGCGAGGGCGCGCGCCAAGGAACAGGATCTACGCACTTCCTTCCTGGATAAGAAGAAACAGGCGGTCAATCTCGAGGCGTATCGGAAGCAGCTCGCCGAAATCGAAGAATCGTTCGGAGAAATGCTCAAACAACTCCCAAACAAATCGGAGATGGAGGCATTGCTGACCGACATCAATCAAGCCGGGCTGGGTCGGGGGCTGGCGTTTGAACTGTTTCGTCCTGCGGCGTCAGAAACAAAATCCGAGTTTTATGCGGAATTGCCGATTACCATCAAATTGTCCGGTAATTATCACGATGTGGGCGCCTTTGCCAGCGATGTATCGCAACTTTCCAGAATTGTCACGCTCAACGACATCGGACTGGCCCTGAATAACAACGGCGACATTATTCTGGACGCCGTGGCAAAGACTTTCCGCTATCTGGACGATTCCGAAGTTGCGGCGCGCCGCAAAGCCGCACGTGATGCGGCGAGCGGGAAACCCCAAGGTGGCAATAAATGACGCGCGCCTGGCCTTTGATGTTGGTTGTCGCCTTCATGTTTGCGGGCTGCGGTGGCGAGCAGTTTGCCGACCTGAAACAGTTTGTGAAGCAATCAGGCGAGGGCTTGCGAGGCCGCGTGGAGCCCATTCCGGAAGTAAAGCAGTTCGAACCTTTTGCATACAGCGCGTTTGATTTGCCGGACCCATTCAAGCCCCGCGCAACGATGGTGGACAATCGCGGCCCATCATCGGCTGGTTCCGGCCCGCGGCCCGATGACAAACGTCCCAAGGAAGCACTGGAGGCGTTTCCGCTGGAAAGTCTGAAAATGGTTGGAACGTTGGAACAAAAGAGAGTGCGTTTCGCCTTGATTATCACGCCGGACAACAATTTATATCGGGTCAAGCAGGGAAATTTTCTGGGCCAGAATTTCGGCATCATCACCTCGATCAGCGAATCTACGGTCACGCTCAAGGAAGTCATACAGGATTCGTCTTCGGGTGCCTGGACCGAGCGTACGAGCAGCCTGCAGTTGCTCGAGCAATAGACAAGGAGCAGGACAATGATGAAACGCGTGGAAAAGCTTGTCTGGCAATTGGTGACCCTCGCCGGAATCGGGTTGTTGCCAGTTCCGACATCGTTTGCCCAGGATACCCAGGCGGCTGGCAACGTCATCCAGTCTATCGATGTCACAACGCAGGCCGGAATGATCACCGTCAAACTCGGCCTGAAAGATCCGTTGCCCAGTTCACCGATTGCCTTCACGGTCGTCAATCCGCCGCGTGTGGCGCTGGATTTTCCGAACACTGTGAACGGTTTGGGGAAAACTGTGCAGGATGTGAATCAAGGCGACTTGCGCTCCATCCGGCTCGGGCAATCCAGTGGCCGAACAAGGGTTGTGCTGAACCTGGCCAACATGACGAAGTACGAAACCCGCGTCGAGGGTAACTTTGTGGTGGTGACGCTGCAGGGAGAAACTCCCGCCTCGACGGCGACCACTGTTGGAGAGGCTAAGCCTGCGACGGAATTGCACAGTATCCGGGACATCGAATTCCGACGCGGCAAGAACGGGGAAGGACAAATAATCGTTGACTTGTCTGACACTGCCACGGGTGTGGACCTTCGCCAACAGGGCCGCAGCGTCATCGTGGATTTCATTCAGACCGGACTGCCCCCTTCGCTGGAGCGTCGTTATGACGTGACGGATTTCGGGACACAAATTGACTACTTTGAAGTGACCAAGGCGGGTGCCAATACCCGGATCACGATGATGCCCAAAGGTCGGTGGGAGCAGTCTGCCTATCAGACCGACAATCGCTTCATTATCGAAGTGAAACCCATTGTCGAAGAAGTCGGCAAGCCCAAGTCGATTGGTTACTCCGGGGAAAAGCTGTCCCTGAATTTCCAGAACATCGAAGTGCGCGCCGTATTGCAAGTTATAGCCGACTTTACCGGCTTGAATATCATCACGAGCGATACGGTTTCCGGAAGCCTGACGCTTCGCTTGAAGGATGTTCCGTGGGATCAGGCCTTGGATCTCATCCTGAACTCCAAGGGGCTGGACATGCGCAAGACCGGCAACGTGGTGTGGATCGCGCCACGTGA
Organism: Burkholderiales bacterium; assembly: GCA_046155535.1. GTDB lineage: Bacteria > Pseudomonadota > Gammaproteobacteria > Burkholderiales > JACQAP01 > JACQAP01. Next base: position 30,729 of record JBJXFN010000251.1, on the reverse strand, counting down.
CGAAATTGCCACGAAGGAAAAACTGGCTTTGGAATCGAAACAGCAAATCACGGAACTGGAGCCGTTGCGAACCGAAAGCCATCAACTTAATTACCAGAAGGCAGAGGATTTCCAGAAACTGCTGACCGACGCGTCACAGCGAATCCTGTCCAAGCGCGGAAGCGCTGCGGTGGACAGCCGGACAAATCAAATATTTATTCAGGACACGCCCACCAAACTGGATGAGGCGCGGGAATTACTGAAAAAAATCGACGTCGCGGTACGGCAGGTGCTGATTGAGGCAAGGGTGGTTGAAGCCAGCGACACTTTCAGCAAAAACCTTGGCGCCCGGATAGGGTTTCACGACTTGACCGGTCAGGGGGCGAAACTGCCCGGAGGGGGATCGCATCGTATTGTCACGGGCGGAAGCCTGGTGGATACCGGCGCACACACTGGCCAGACGACAGACTCGCCGGTTTTTCCGGACGACAGCAACTTTGCGAATTTGCGGGCACCCGGGCTAGGCAGCTCTCCCCCGGGCCAGTTTTCATTTATTCTGATGAACGCCGCTCGAACGAAATTCTTGAATCTTGAGATTACCGCTCTCCAGGCCGATGGAAAGGGAAAGGTCATCTCGAGCCCTCGAGTGGTCACCGCAGACAACGTAGAAGCTCTAATCGAACAGGGAACAGAGATACCGTATTTGCAGGCGAGCAGCAGTGGCGCGACCAGCAATTCGTTTCGAAAAGCGACACTCAGTCTCAAGGTCAAGCCGCACATTACGCCGGACGACAATGTCACCATGAACCTGAAAGTGACCAAAGACAGCGTCAATACCCAGATCTCTGGTGCGATCGACACCAAACAGGTGACGACGGAGGTCCTGGTCCAAAATGGTGGTACGGTTGGCTTGGGAGGTATTTATTCCCAAGACGAATCCACCAGCGTAACGAAAGTGCCGTATTTGGGAGACATTCCCATCATCGGGATATTTTTCCGTCAGGAATTGCGTCGTAACGACAAACGCGAGCTGCTTTTCTTCCTGACACCAAGAATCGTCAAGGATTCGCTGATCTCACGATGATTCAGGCAGTCTCGGACTAAGGCCGCACTTCGGTGCGGCTTTTTTCTTTTGAATGTTCGCAATCCCGGCATTCGCTAGAATTGCCACCATGCAGACTCCGCAACAAGATCAATCTGGGCCATCCCTGTTATGCGAAAACATTTTTCTCGTCGGAATGATGGGGGCCGGGAAAACTTCTGTTGGAAAAATTCTTGCGAAGCGGCTGAACAAGACCTTTTTCGACTCGGACCATGTCATTGAAGAACGCACCGGTGTCCGAATTCCAGTGATATTCGAGATCGAAGGCGAGGCAGGTTTCCGTGCCCGCGAGACACAAGTGATTGAGGAACTCACAGCAGGACAAAACATCGTTCTGGCAACCGGCGGCGGTGTGGTGCTTTCGGAACGTAACCGGCGCGTACTTCGGGACCGGGGTACGGTGGTTTATCTGCGCGCCGGCGTCAAGGATCTGCTCGCGCGTACGCGTAATGACAGGAATCGCCCTTTGTTGCAGACTTCGGATCCACGCGGGCGACTCACCGAACTCTTCGAGGCCCGAGATCCACTTTATCGTGAAACTGCACACGTTATCGTCGACACCGGCAGCCAGAGTCTCGCTTCACTGGTAACCAAGCTGCACTACGGCCTCGTTGGTCATGATCGCCCCCCAAAACAAGAGGCCACCTAATGAACGTGACGATCAGGGTAGGGCTGCGCGATCGGAATTATCCGATCCACATCGGTCGTGGATTGCTTGATGAAGCCCACGTTTTCCTGTCTGCCATGCCCAGCAAGAAAGCGGCGATTGTCACCAATGACACTCTGGCACCGCTCTACCTTGATCGTCTGAAAACTTCATTGCTTGGCGCCGGCGTGCAAGTCACCCAGGTCATCGTCCCGGACGGGGAAGCCCACAAGACCTGGCAAACCTTGAATCAGATCCACGATGTCCTGCTCAGGGCGCGCTGCGAACGCAAGACAACAGTAATTGCCCTGGGTGGTGGCGTGGTCGGGGATTTGGCGGGATTTGCCGCTGCAACATTCTTACGGGGCGTACCCTTTATTCAAGTACCCACGACGTTGCTTGCACAGGTGGATTCCTCTGTCGGGGGAAAAACGGCGATCAACCACCCGCTCGGGAAGAACATGATCGGGGCTTTTTATCAGCCACAACTGGTGGTTGCCGACACGGCTACGCTCGACACGCTGCCGGATCGGGAGTTGTCCGCGGGTTTGGCAGAAGTACTCAAATACGGACTGATCATGGATCCGCCGTTTCTGACATGGTTGGAAAAGAATATTCCTCATCTGATTGCGCGCGAACCGGCCGCACTTCAGTACGCCATCGTCGAAAGTTGCAAAAACAAAGCCTCCCTGGTGGAGGAAGACGAACATGAGAACGGGCGGCGAGCAATTCTGAACCTCGGACATACTTTCGGGCATGCGATCGAAGCAGGCATGGGTTTCGGGTCTTGGCTGCACGGCGAAGCCGTGGCCGCGGGAATGGTTCTGGCAGCACGTTTGTCGGCTCGGATGGGAATGCTCTCAATCACCGACGTCGAAAGAGTCACCGCCTTGCTCAAGCGCGCAGGCTTGCCCGTGGAAGCGCCAGCTCTCGGGGCGAGTCGTTATCTTGAGTTGATGGGACATGACAAGAAGGTTGAATGCGGCAGAATCCGTCTGATTCTTATGAGGACATTGGGCCAGGCGTTTGTGACCTCCGATTACCCCGATACATTGCTGCAGGATATTCTGTCCGAGATCAACCCTCATGCATGAATTGGCGCCCTACGCAGCGAATTCGGCCAATTCTCGTGGCAGGAAAATTCACGAGTCGTCGCCGGAGGGACGCACGGAATTTCAGCGGGATCGCGATCGGATTGTCCACTCGACCGCCTTCAGGAGACTGGAATACAAGACCCAGGTATTTGTCAATCACGAAGGTGATCTGTTCCGCACCCGGCTGACACACAGCCTGGAAGTTGCGCAAATCGGTCGATCCGTCGCCCGCAATCTGCTACTGAATGAAGATCTGGTGGAAGCGATTGCCCTCTCCCATGATCTCGGGCATACGCCCTTCGGCCACGCAGGACAGGATGAACTCAACGACTGCATGCAGAAGTTCGGTGGGTTTGAGCACAATTTGCAGTCATTGCGCGTGGTCGATGTCCTGGAGCAACGGTACGGCGCATTCGACGGCCTGAATCTGTGTTTTGAAACGCGTGAGGGGATACTGAAGCACTGCTCGGTCAAAAACGCCAGATTGCTGGGTGATGCAGGCGAGCGTTTCCTTCGGAAGCGGCGGCCCTCTCTGGAGGCGCAAATCGCCAATCTGGCGGACGAAATTGCATACAACAACCACGATGTGGACGATGGATTGCGCTCGGGACTGATTTCTCTGGAGCAACTGGCGTCGGTGGAAATTTTCTCCCGTCATTTGGACGCGGTTCGCGCGCATTATCCGGAGTTGCATGATCGCCGCCTGATACACGAAACGATCCGCCGGATGATCAACACACTGGTGACAGATCTCATGGAACAAAGCCGGCGACTGATCGCTGAAAACCGACCACAGGACATCGAAGAAGTGCGTTCGGCGCCGCCTCTGATCGCCTTCAGCCCAGACATTCAGGCGGAACAGCAGGAACTCAAGCACTTTCTTCGAACACATCTCTATCAGCACTATCAAGTTGCGCGCATGAGCACCAAAGCCAGGCGCATTGTCAGGGACCTGTTCCAGGTCTTCATGTCTGACCTTCGTCTGTTGCCGCCGGAATTCCAGGCCAGGGCCGAGGCGGATATCTCCCGGGCGATTGCTGACTACATCGCAGGAATGACGGACCGTTACGCCATTCGGGAGCATCGCCGCCTGTTTGCCGTTGAGGAATCCTGATCGGGAGTTTTCCCGGCACCAGCCGAAAGCCCGACCGGGCCCTTGCTTGGTCTCCTCCCGGACGAGCGGGACTGGCCACGGAGATCGCTGGCCCGGTACGGATTGAAACGTTTCCGTAATCCGCGGTAACATTCGCGGCTTCGCTTTAAAACCCGCGTGTCGCGTTCCCCACCGCCTGGTCATCCCCGGCGACCGATCGGCGTCCGCCAAATTTACCCGTTGCGCAGAGGCAGTATATGGCCAACACGAAAGTACCTGGGCGGCAAGGGCTTTACGACCCTGCCAATGAACACGACGCCTGTGGCGTAGGATTCGTTGCCCACGTAAAGGGCCGCAAATCGCACTCCATCGTCGAGCAGGGCCTGACGATACTCAAAAACCTTACCCACAGGGGCGCTGTGGGTTGGGATCCCAAATTGAGCGACGGGGCAGGGTGTCTCATCCAGATTCCGGATCGGTTTCTGCGCGAGGAAATGGCCGGCCGCGGAATCCAGTTGCCGCCTGCCGGGCAGTACGGTGTTGGCATGGTATTTTTGCCGCGCGACCCTGCTTCACGCTTTGCGTGCGAGTACGAAATTGAAAGGGCGGTCAAGGACGAAGGGCAAGTACTGCTAGGCTGGCGTGATGTTCCGGTGGACAACAGCGACCTGGCGGAGCCGGCCAGGAATGTCGAACCGGTTATTCGCCAGCTATTCATAGGTCGTGGCACCGGCATCACCGTGACGGATGCACTGGAGCGAAAACTCTACGTCATTCGAAAAAGCGCCGGCCATGCGATTCAGGCGCTCAAACTCGAACACGGCAAGGAGTTTTACGTTCCTTCCCTGTCTGCCCGGACGATTTGTTACAAGGGAATGTTGCTCGCCTCACAGGTTGGCGAGTATTACCTGGACTTGCAGGATGAGCGCGTCGAATCCGCACTGGCCCTGGTCCATCAGCGTTTTTCGACCAACACTTTCCCCTCCTGGGATCTGGCGCATCCGTTCCGGTTGATCTGCCACAACGGGGAAATCAATACCGTACGGGGCAATGTGAACTGGGTTCGCGCACGGCAAGGCGCCATTTCCAGCCCGGTTCTTGGCGCCGATCTGAAGAAACTTTGGCCCCTCATTTACGACGGACAGTCGGACTCCGCCTCGTTTGACAACGCGCTGGAACTTCTGGTGATGGGGGGATATTCCATTTCCCACGCCATGATGATGATGATTCCCGAGGCCTGGGAAAACCATACCTTGATGGATGTCAGCCGCCGCGCCTTCTATGAATATCACGCGGCAATGATGGAGCCCTGGGACGGCCCGGCTGGGATTGCGTTTACCGACGGCCGCCAGATAGGCGCTACGCTGGATCGAAACGGGCTTCGACCCGCGCGCTACATCGTCACCGATGATGATTTGGTCATCATGGGTTCAGAGTGTGGATGTTTGCCGATTCCGGAGGAGAAAATCCTCAAGAAGTGGCGATTGCAGCCGGGGAAAATGTTTCTGGTCGACCTGGAGAAGGGCCGCATCATCGATGACCGGGAGTTGAAAGAGTCGCTGGCCTCGGCCAAGCCTTACGCCGAATGGATCGAGCGTATCCGCATCAAACTCGACGAAGTGGGGAGCGAAAAAACGGCGCCTTTGAAGTCCCCTGTGGCGTTGCTGGACCGCCAGCAGGCATTTGCATGGACCCAGGAAGACCTCAAGATCATCCTGGAGCCGATAGCCGCCAATGGCGAAGAACCCACCGGCTCCATGGGCAACGATTCGCCGCTTGCGGTCCTGTCAAACAAGAACAAGCCGCTTTACAACTACTTCCGGCAGTTGTTTGCACAAGTGACCAATCCCCCGATCGATCCCATTCGGGAGGAGATGGTCACATCGTTGGTTTCCTTTATCGGACCGAAACCGAACCTGCTGGGCGTGGATGAAACCAATCCGCCGCTGCGATTGGAAGTTGGACAACCGGTCCTGGATTTTTTCGAAATGGAGAAAATCCGGCATATCGAGCGTTACACCGGCGGCAAGTTTAAGTGCATGGAACTTGACATTACCTATCCTGTTGCGTGGGGCAAGAAGGCCATCGAGGCCCGGCTCGCCTCCCTTGCCGCGCAAGCGGAAGACGCGGTACGGGCGGGCTACGCAATCATCGTGATCTCGGATTTGCAGGTAAATGCCGAACGTGTCGCCATCCCGGCCTTGCTGGCGCTGTCTGCCGTGCATCTGCATCTGGTGGGCAAGGGCCTGCGCACCAGTACCGGCCTGGTTGTCGAAACCGGAAGCGCGCGGGAAGTCCATCATTTCGCCCTGCTTGCCGGCTATGGCGCCGAAGCCGTCCATCCCTACCTTGTCATGGAGTCCTTGCTCGCCATGAAGGCGGGCGATGCCGCGGCCGGCAGCAAGGCAATCGGAAATTTCGTCAAGGCTGTCGGAAAGGGACTCAAAAAGGTCATGTCCAAGATGGGAATTTCGACCTACATGTCCTTTACCGGATCGCAGTGTTTCGAAGCGGTCGGACTCAAGAAAAGTCTGGTGGAGAAATTTTTCACGGGCACCAGTTCCAACATCGAGGGCATCGGTATTTTTGAAGTTGCGGAAGAATCAATCCGTGTCCACAAAGCCGCATTTGGCCCGGACCCTGTGCTTGCCACGACGCTTGATGCCGGCGGCGAATACGCGTTTCGGGTCCGCGGTGAAGAGCACATGTGGACACCCGAAGCCATTGCGAAGTTGCAGCAGTCGACGCGCGCCAACTCCTATAGCACTTACAAGGAATACGCGGACATCATCAATCAACAATCCGAGCGGCACATGACTTTTCGCGGGCTGTTCGAATTTCGATACGACAAATGCACGGCTGTGCCCATCGAAGAAGTGGAACCCGCGGCTGAAATCGTCAAGCGATTTTCAACCGGGGCGATGTCGCTGGGCTCCATCTCCACCGAGGCGCACGCGACGCTGGCTGTGGCGATGAATCGGATTGGCGGTCGCAGCAATACCGGTGAAGGTGGCGAGGATCGGCGCCGATATGCGCCGGTGCGTGTCGGCGAAACGCTGATGTCACGACTTGGGAAAGAACGCGTCGAAACCGACATTGCGCTCCTGGAAGGCGACTCCTTGAACTCGAAAATCAAGCAGGTTGCCTCCGGGCGGTTCGGCGTGACCGCAGAGTATCTGGCCAACGCCAAGATGTTGCAAATCAAGATTGCGCAGGGTGCCAAACCGGGTGAAGGCGGACAGCTTCCCGGACGCAAGGTGTCCGAATACATTGCGGAACTTCGCTATGCGACGCCAGGCGTGGAGTTGATCTCGCCGCCGCCGCACCACGATATTTATTCGATCGAGGATATTGCGCAGTTGATCCACGATCTGAAAAACAGCAATCCGGAAGCGGACGTGTCCGTAAAGCTGGTCTCCGAAGTCGGCGTAGGAACCGTGGCGGCTGGCGTGTCGAAGGCCAAGGCGGATCACGTCACGATTTCCGGCCACGACGGCGGAACGGGCGCCTCTCCCTGGTCTTCCATCAAGCATGCTGGCACGCCCTGGGAATTGGGACTTGCCGAAACGCAGCAGACTCTGGTGCTCAACCGCCTGCGCGGACGCATAGCTGTACAAGTGGACGGGCAGATCAAGACTGGTCGCGACGTGATTGTCGGTGCCATCCTGGGGGCCGACGAATTCGGATTTGCGACGGCACCACTGGTGGTCGAGGGGTGCATCATGATGCGCAAGTGCCATTTGAACACCTGTCCGGTCGGCGTAGCGACCCAGGATCCGGTGCTGCGTCGCAAATTCGCAGGCAAACCGGAATACGTAGTGAACTATTTCTTTTTTGTCGCCGAGGAAGTGCGCGAGCTGATGGCCAGGCTGGGCGTCCGAAAACTCCAGGATCTGATCGGTCGCGCGGACCTGCTTGAAACCAGCAAAGGTGTCGAACACTGGAAGGCAAAAGGACTCGACTTTTCGAGAATATTTTATCTGCCGGACATGCCGGCAAACGTTGCGCGCTCCCACTGCGAAAAGCAGGATCACGGATTGGAACGGGCGCTGGACAATCGGCTGATTGAACTTGCCAGGCCGGCCTTGGAAAACGGAGAAAGAGTTTCCGTCGAAATGCCGATTCGTAATGTCAATCGCACTTTCGGCACCATGCTGTCTTCGCACATTGCCAAGCACTACGGTCATGAAGGCTTGCCTGACGACAGCATTCGCGTGCGCCTGGCAGGGTCTGCCGGTCAGAGTTTCGGAGCGTTTCTGGCCAGGGGTGTCACGCTCGACCTGATCGGGGATACCAACGATTATTGTGGCAAGGGTCTTTCCGGTGGGCGCATCTCGGTGCAACCGTCACCGAAGTTCCGCGGAGAGCCGACCGAAAATATCATCACAGGCAATGTCGTTCTTTATGGCGCAATAGCCGGCGAAGCCTATTTCCGTGGTGTGGCAGGAGAACGTTTTGCGGTGAGAAATTCCGGCGCCTCCGCGGTGGTTGAGGGCGTGGGTGACCACGGATGCGAATACATGACGGGAGGGACGGTGGTGGTTCTGGGCATGACCGGGCGCAATTTTGCGGCGGGCATGTCGGGGGGCATTGCCTATGTTCTCGACCTGGAGGGTGACTTCTCGCGGCGCTGCAACCTGGCGATGGTCGAGCTGGATCCGGTGCTGACGGAATCCGAGCAAAACGTGAAACTGTCCCGCGAATTCTGGCATCTGGACAAGGCGGACGAAGTCCTGCTCAAAGGCATCATCGAAAACCACGCCCGGTTCACCGGCAGCCGTCGCGCACAGGAGTTGATTGCCGGCTGGCAAGAATTTCGTGGCCGCTTCGTCAAAGTTTTCCCGAAAGAGTATCGGCGCGCGCTTGGTGAACTGGCGGCCGCCCGAAAGAAAGTTGCCGCATAAATGGGAAAGATCACCGGGTTTCTGGAGTTTGAACGCGTTGAGGAGGCGTATGAGCCCACTGACACGCGAACGAAGCACTACCGTGAATTTGTCACCCCACTGACCAATGATGCAGCGAAAGTCCAAGGCGCACGCTGCATGGACTGCGGCACGCCTTTCTGCATGACGGGTTGTCCGGTCAACAACATTATTCCGGATTTCAACGACCTGGTTTTCAAGCAGGACTGGAAAACCGCCGCACAGACGCTGCATTCGACCAATAATTTCCCGGAATTCACGGGTCGCGTCTGTCCCGCACCCTGTGAGGAAGCCTGCGTTCTGCGCATCAATAACGATCCAGTGGGCATCAAATCAATCGAACATGCGATCATCGACAAGGCTTGGGCAGAGGGTTGGGTCAGGCCGGAGCCGATCTTGCGACGAAGTGGCAAGAAAGTGGCGATCGTAGGGTCCGGTCCCGCCGGCATGGCGTGTGCGCAGCAACTCGGGCGTGCCGGGCATCAAGTTGTATTGTTTGAAAAGAACGACCGTGTCGGTGGGTTGTTGCGATATGGCATTCCTGATTTCAAGCTGGAAAAGCACCTGATTGACCGACGCCTCGAACAATTGTCGGCAGAAGGAGTGGAATTCAGGGTTAACCACATTGTGGGAGCGGCCGCAGTAGGGGCGGGCAATGCGCGCGCCGCCAGAATCGATCCGAGTATCCTGCTGGCGGAGTACGATGCCGTGGTGCTGGCAGGGGGCGCCGAGACGCCGCGCGATTTGTCCATTCCCGGCCGTGCACTGGCGGGCATCGAATTCGCCATGAATTTCCTGCCGTTGCAAAATCGGCGGGTGGCCGGCGATGCGGGCGTTCCGGATTTGTGGGCAACCGGCAAGCATGTGGTGATCATAGGGGGCGGGGACACCGGCTCCGATTGCGTCGGCACTTCCAATCGCCACGGCGCCGCCTCGGTCACCCAGTTCGAGTTGCTCCCGAAACCGCCCAACCCGGAACGCAATCCAGTCTGGCCAAATTGGCCGCTACGATTGCGCACGTCCTCCTCGCATGAAGAAGGCGCCAAACGTGACTGGTCGATTGGCACGAAGGAATTTATCGGAGAAAACGGCAAGGTCAAGGCCTTGAAGGCTGTCAGGCTGGAATGGCAGAACGGCAAAATGGTTGAAGTGCCAGGCTCCGAGTTCGAAATGCGCGCAGACCTGGTACTGCTGGCAATGGGTTTTGTGGCGCCCACGCAATCCATGCTAGATGCATTTGGCGTGAAAAAGGACGCGCGGGGCAACGTTCTTGCGAGCACAAGTGAGCGGGGAGGCTATGCCAGCAGCGTGCCTAAATTGTTTGCTGCCGGTGACATGCGCCGAGGCCAATCGCTGGTGGTGTGGGCGATCCGGGAGGGACGGCAGTGCGCGCGTTCGGTCGACGAATTCTTGATGGGTCATTCCGACCTGCCCCGGTGATTGGCAAATCGATACACAACGGTTGAACGCTGACGCCGGGCGAAGAATGCCCGGTACGCGCCGGTAGTGGCCGTGTTTGCGTTGCAGAACGACACGTTGCTGCGCGCCTTGCTGCGCCAACCCACGCCTTATACCCCGATCTGGGTGATGCGACAGGCGGGGCGTTATCTTCCTGAATACAATCGCACGCGCGCCCGGGCGGGAAGTTTCCTCGCTTTGTGCAAGAGCCCCGAATTTGCCACCGAAGTGACATTGCAACCCTTGGCTCGCTTCAAACTCGATGCGGCGATTTTATTTTCAGACATTCTGACCATTCCGGATGCCATGGGTTTGGGGCTGCGTTTTGCGGAAGGGGAAGGGCCCCGCTTTGAGCGGCCGCTAAGGGACGAGTCCCAGATCAAGGCCCTGCGGGTGCCAGACCCTGGCACGGATCTGCGTTATGTCATCGATGCGGTGAGCCAGATCCGCAAGGCACTTGCCGGCAGTGTTCCCTTGATCGGGTTTTCAGGCAGCCCCTTTACGCTGGCTTGTTATATGGTCGAGGGTCGGGGAGGCACGGACTTCCTGGAAACCAAGCAGATGCTGTTTCGGCGACCGGATCTGTTGCATCACATTCTGGATATCAATGCGCAAGCAATTGTCGTCTACCTCAATGCGCAGATTTCTGCTGGCGCCCAGGTGGTAATGTTGTTTGACACTTGGGGAGGGGTGCTTTCCGGTGATGCGTTCCGCGAGTTTTCCTTGCATTACATTCGGCGGATATTTGAACAACTGCAGCGTGATCGCGACGGGCAGCGGATTCCACGGATCGTTTTTACCAAGGGCGGCGGCCAGTGGTTAAATGAATTGGCGGCATGCGGGGCAGATGCTGTTGGGTTGGACTGGACCGTCGACATTGGAAAGGCGAGGAAACAAATCGGCTCTCAAGTCGCGCTGCAAGGCAATCTGGATCCCTTTGTGCTGCTGGCAAACCCCGAGGTGATACTTCGCGAAACAAGAAAAATTCTGGCGGCATTCGGGACAGGCAGCGGCCATGTCTTTAACCTGGGACATGGCATATCCCAATATACGCCGCCGGAAAATGTGTCCGCATTGGTCGATGCCGTCCACTCGGAAAGCCGGGCATTCCATTGAGTTGGAAACGTCGAGCGGCCCGGAACCCCAGTATTTATGCACAATTCGGTGTGTCACCGGGCCGAAAACAAGCTGCCACGGGGCTCTTCAAGGCATGGCAAGTTAAATATCTGATTTTTTGTAAGTAATTAAGGTTGACAGCGCGAATGCCACGCCAAAACTGGGATTCCAAGGATTTTCATAGAGGGGGCATCAATGGATTCATCAACAGATTTATCCACAAGGTGCGAGTGCTCAGAAAAATCCCTTTTCGGCAAGTCACTTAGGTAAGTGCAGGCGAACGCATGTCGATCCTTGCTTCGAAACCGGGCTTGGTCGCCTGAGCTCCCATGCGAATCGCCAGAGTGGCCCTCGACATACCCGTCCATACACTCTTTGACTATCGTGTTAGCACTCACTCGGTTTCGATTGGCCAACTGGTCGTCGTGCCGTTTGGAAAACGGCGTCTGGTCGGGATCGTATTTGGGCTCAGCGATGCATCCGAATTGGGTGTTGGCCAACTTCGCGATATCCAGAGCCGTCTTCCCCTCGACCCGTTGCCGTCGGAGATCCTGTCGCTGATCCGATTTGCCAGCGAATACTATCGTTGTCCGGTCGGGCAAGCAGCGTTCACAGCGTTGCCTGCCTCGTTCAGAAATGCCCGGTACGTCGGTCCCAAGGTGGAGTGGATCTATTCCCTCCCAGCTGGCGGTCAACGAGCATTGCTGGAGAGCATTCCCGGCCGGGCATTTGTGATGCGCAGGCTTGTCGACGTGCTGACCAGCGCAAAGCAATTGACCATGCGTGAAGCGCACGAAGTCTCGCCAAGAGCGCCCGCGATTCTGGCGGGCTGGGCAAAGTCGGGGCGGATCGAGCGCCGACGTTCCAACGTGGCTGCAATGTCCGATACAAACCTGCAGGCGGTTCCTTCGCCCGTACTCACCCCCGATCAGTCCCAGGCGGTGGGAGCGGCCGATAAGACTTTTGGCGATTTCGCCTGCTGGCTCATCGAAGGCGTAACAGGCAGCGGCAAGACCGAGGTCTACTTTCAATTAATCGCGCGCACGCTTGAACGACGGCGACAAGTCCTCCTCATGGTCCCGGAAATCAATCTGACTCCCCAGCTGGAAGCGCGATTTCGTGCCCGATTCGATCCTCGAATCCTGGTCACTCTGCACAGCAATCTTTCTGCCACCGAACGGGCACGACGCTGGATTGCGGCGGCAACCGGAGACGCGCGGGTCGTCCTGGGTACCCGGCTTTCGATATTTACGCCGATGCCGGATTTGGGAATGATCATTGTCGACGAGGAGCACGACGCCTCGTTCAAGCAGCAGGAGGGCCTTCGTTATTCCGCGCGAGACTTGGCCCTCGTGAGAGCGAAGCAGCTAGGCATACCGGCCATTCTGGGTTCGGCAACACCGTCCCTCGAGACATTCCACAACGTCCTGAACAACAAGTTCCGACATCTGCGCCTGACCTCCCGTCCGGCGGCGCAGATGCCGCACGTGAGGCTGGTGGATGACCGCAGCGCCGGTGCAATGGGTGGTCTGACCCCGTTGGCAATCCAGGAAATCAAAGTTCGTCTCGGCCGGGGCGAGCAATCTCTGATTTTCCTGAATCGCCGGGGGTATGCCCCGGTTCTGGTGTGCCCGGCGTGCGCCTGGACTGCCGGGTGCAGTCGTTGCAGCGCCCGGCTGGTGTGGCATTTGCGAAAACCCGTGCTGCGTTGCCACTACTGTGGCCACGAAGAACCTTTGCCAAGCGCGTGTCCAACATGCGGCGAGCAGGATCTTCAGGGCCTTGGCCAGGGTACTCAGCGTCTCGAGCAGACGTTGGCCCAATACTTTCCAGATGCCAGGATTCTTCGCATCGACCGCGACAGCACCCGCAGCCATCAAGCGTGGGACGGTATGCGCAAAAAAATCCATGACAACGAAATCGACATCCTTGTCGGTACCCAGATGCTAGCCAAGGGTCACGACTTTTCGCAGATGACGCTGGTCGTCATTGTCAATCCCGATGCTGCATTGTTTTCCGCCGATTTTCGCGCCTCGGAAAAGCTGCTTCAGCAGTTGATGCAAGTGGCCGGCCGTGCCGGAAGGGCCGACTTGCCGGGGGAAGTTCTCGTGCAGACACGATTTCCCACGCATCCGCTCTACCTAGCATTGGCTGCGCAGGATTATCCTTCCTTTGTCACCGAGATGTTGGAACAACGGCGGGAAGCGGGATTTCCGCCTTTTGTTTCGCAGGTGTTGTTGCGTGCGGAAGCTGTGAAACCGGAGGCCGTCGCCGAATTCCTGGCCAGGGCTGCCCGCGAGGGGGCAGCCGTGTCGCAGGGTGTCGTCCTGTACGATCCGGTTCCGGCCACCATGGCGCGCATTGCCGGCCGCCATCGTGCACATTTGCTTGTGCAGTCAAAGTCGCGATCCGCATTGCAAAGGTTTTTGGACGCCTGGTTGCCGCGCCTGGAGCGACTCAAGCTCCGGCAGGTTCGCTGGGTACTTGATGTGGATCCTCTCGATTTTTGAGCGGCTGCTGCAGAACGGCTCGGTATAATCGCGTTTTCTGAAATTTCCCCGCGTGATGAATATCAACCCAGGGCCGGATTTACGGTCGCATGTTCTCGGCCTTCTGCAGTCAGCTCTTGCAATCGTTGCACCGGAATTGTCCGCCACATCCGTAATTCTGGAGCGCCCGAAAATTGCCGGGCATGGCGATTTTGCATCCGGACTGGCGCTGCAACTGGCCAGAACCCTGAAAAAGAATCCGCGAGACGTGGCAGCGGCGCTGGTCAAGGCGTTGCCGACTTCGGATGTCGTCCAATCCGTCGAAGTGGCCGGTGCCGGCTTTGTCAATTTCCGTCTCACGCCGGCCGCGAAACAAGGAGTTGTGAACCGGGTGTTGTCGCAGGGCGCGGCCTTCGGCCGCATTGATTACGGGAAAGGGCGGCGCGTGCAGATTGAGTTTGTGTCCGCAAATCCGACCGGACCGCTGCACGTCGGGCACGGTCGGGGCGCTGCCTACGGGGCCAGTCTTTCCGCGCTCCTGACCTGCGCCGGTTATGAGGCAAGCCGCGAGTACTACGTCAACGACGCTGGCCGGCAGATGGATATTCTCGCGCTCTCGACCTGGCTGCGATATCTGGCGCTGGCCGGTGCGTCCATTCCGTTTCCGCCCAATGCCTACCAGGGCGACTACGTTCTCGCCATGGCGCGCGAGCTGTTGGCTGTGCACGACAGAAAATGGGTACGCCCGATCGAAGCTGTGTTCTGCAATGTACCTGCAGTGGATTCGGAACCTGAGGCCCACCTGGATGCCCTGATCGCCAACGCGAAACATCTGCTCGGCGGGGAATACGAAAAGGTACACGCTTATGTTCTGGACGAGCAACTCAAGGATTGTCGCAGCGATCTGGAATCTTTCGGCGTGACTTTCGACCGGTGGTATTCAGAAAAATCACTTTATGCGTCCGGCGGTGTGGCGCGCGCCATTACGCAATTGGACGCGGCAGGCCACCTCTACCAGAAAGAGGGTGCCAAGTGGTTCCGCTCTACGACTTTCGGAGATGAAAAAGACCGTGTTGTGCAGCGTGAAAATGGGCAATTTACCTACTTCGCGTCAGATATTGCCTACCATCTGGACAAGTTTGAACGAGGCTTTAACCTGCTGATCAATGTCTGGGGTGCAGACCACCACGGGTATATTGCGCGTGTCAAGGGAGCGTTGCAGGCACTGGGCAGGGCACCGGAGAATCTTGTCATTGCGTTGGTGCAGTTTGCGGTGCTCTATCGCGATGGGAAAAAAGCATCGATGTCAACCCGCTCTGGAGAATTCGTGACCTTGCGCGAATTGCGACAGGAAGTCGGCAATGATGCGGCTCGGTTTTTCTATGTCATGCGCAAAAGCGACCAGCATCTGGATTTCGATCTCGATCTGGCCAAGTCCCAGAGCAATGACAATCCTGTGTATTACATCCAGTATGCCCACGCGCGGGTATGTTCCGTGATGGAGCAATGGGGTGGTCCGGAAGCATCCCTGGTCAACGTTAGCCTGGGCACACTCGTTGAATCACAGGAACTTCAACTTATGCAGATGATGATGGACTTTCCGGATCAGATTGAAACGGCGGCGCGCGACCTCGCGCCGCATCAGGTGGCTTTTTTTCTGAAAGATCTCGCGGGGGCATTCCACAGTTATTACAACTCCACTCGCCTGCTGGTGGAGGATGAAAATGTGAAGCTGGCCCGGCTGGCGCTTGCGGCGGCCGTTCGCCAGGTTCTCAAAAATGGATTGGCCATCCTGGGCGTAAGTGCCCCGCAAAAGATGTGAGGTAAACTGCTTAACCTATGAGTCGCGATTACAAGAAGGACACATCTGGCGGCAGCCGGGGAAGTCCGATGGGCATGGGAATCGTGATCGGGCTGTTACTCGGTCTGGCCATGGCACTGGCGGTAACGCTCTATGTCAACAAGGGCACTGAGCTATTTGCCAAGAAAAGCAAGCCTGCTGATTCGGCAACCAGGTCGTTGCCGTCTGCAGACACGCCCAAGTCGCCGGGTTCCACTACCGCCAAGGCAGAGCACCTCAAGAATGGCAAACCGCGATTCGACTTCTACAAGATATTGCCGGGAACCGAAGAAGCGGTGACCGACAAGGAATTCAAGCGTACGCCGGGTTCCGAAAAATCCCGGGAAGTTTTCTACTTGCAGGTCGCGGCATTTCAGAACCCGCCGGATGCTGACAATATGAAAGCCCGGCTGGCGCTGGCTGGCATCGAAGCCCAGATCCAGACGGCGACGTTGCCAGACGGCAAGATCTGGCATCGCGTACGAGTCGGACCGTTTTCTGCACAGAGCGAGCTCGAAAAATCGCGTGCCGCATTGAAAGAAAACCAGATAGAGGCGAACCTCATCAAAGTTCGCGATGGCAACCAATAGGAGGATCGGCAGAATGGGAAAAGTCACCAGGGATGTTTCCAAGTGGATAGTGATGGTGAGTGCTCTGCTCTGGGCGGGGTTGCCCCACCCATTGCTTGCCAAGCCGGTGCTTGACGTGGAATACAAACTGATCAACCCCCAGCAGCCAACCAGCGCGAAAGGCGTCGAGGTGCTGGAGTTCTTCAACTACGCGTGCTCGCACTGTTACGAGTTCGAACCCATTTTAAAGGGCTGGTTGAAAACCAAACCCAAGGACGTTGAATTTCAGTACGTGCCGGCCGTGTTTAACGAAAAAATGTTTCCGCTGGCAAAAATGCATTACGCGATGGTGCAATTGGATTTGATCGGGTCTTTGCACGACAAGGCTTACACCGCCATTCATCAACAGGGAAAGGACCTGGCTGATCGAGCAACGTTGCTGAAGTGGATTGCGGAGCAAGGCGTGGATGCAAAAAAATTCGAGGCCGTCCTGGACTCCTTTGGAGTGGACGCAAAGGCCAAAATGGCCGCCCAGATGACCCGCAATTTTCGAATCCCGGGAACACCTTATTTGGCGGTCAGCGGAAAGTATCTCACCGGCCCTTCAATGACACTAAAAGGCAATGAAGGTATCGATCGCAATCGGTTCAGCCAAGTATTGAATGATCTCATCGACATGAGTCGTAAGGGAGCAAAATAGAAATTGTCCCTGGCTGGGCGGCAGTTGCTGAGAGCGCGCAGGCTGAGCGCCGTGGCTATGGGGGTGCTGGCATGGCTCATCATGAGCTTTGCCTGGTCGGGAGAACCCACGGAGGACCTCGATTACTTTCGGATTCCAGCCGGGCGGGCACCCGTCACCGAAAAAATCGAAATTCTCGAGTTTTTCTACTATGGGTGTGGCGCCTGCAATCGTTACGAACCTCATGCCCAAGCTTGGTTGACATTTCTCCCCGCGGATGTGACTTACAGGCGAATACCCGCGTTGCGGCGTCAGGAATGGATACCGCTCGCCCGGGTATTTTTCGCCCTGGAGTCATTGAACGAGCTGGACCGACTGCACGCCGAAGTGTATCGGGGAATCCACGATCACGAAATGAATCTCGCGGACTCCAGCCAATTGTTCAAATGGGCAGGCCAGAACGGTCTGGAACGAGAGCGGCTGAAAAAAGCACTGGATGCGGAGACGCTTGACGAAAAAATTCAGCGCGCTCGGGATGCAACGGTGCTGTACAGCATCCGGACGACTCCCACGATTGTGGTGGACGGGAGATATCTGACAAGTTCATCCATGGCGGGCAGCGCCGATACCCTGGTACTCGTGGTGGACGCGTTGGTGCGCAAGGCGCGCGAAGACCGGACAAGACCTTGACGCCGGTCGCGACCCGTGTCGTTATCACCGGCGCATCAAGTGGAATAGGCAGGGCGCTGGCCGTCGAATATGCGCGGCAAGGCGCAACACTTTGTCTGATTGCGCGTCGCAAGGACCTTGTGGACGAACTCGCTGCTTCACTTCCAGTGCGGACCTACACCTATGCAGCGGACGTGCGCGATGCAGCGGCACTGTTGAATGCCGCCCGGGACTTCACCGAACATGCCGGGTGTCCCGACGTCGTCATCGCCAATGCCGGTGTCAGTGCAGGAACATCAACCGGGCATCCCGGCGACAATGTTGTGTTTCAGGAAATCCTCGCGACAAATCTGACAGGTCTGATGTTGACCTTTCAGGCGTTCCTGCCGGGCATGGTGAGCCGCCGCGCAGGCGTGCTGGTCGGGATTGCAAGTGTTGCCGGGTTTCGCGGACTTCCGGGCGCCGCGGCCTACTCGGCATCCAAGGCGGCGGTGATTTCCTATCTGGAAAGCCTGCGTGTGGAATTGCGCGACAACGACATTTCGGTCACTACCATTTGCCCGGGTTACATCGCCTCACCGATGACGGCCAAGAATCCGTACCCCATGCCCTTTCTCATGAAGGCCGACGTTGCCGCTACCAAGATGGTTCGAGCCATCGAGCAGCGGAAACGTTTCTACGTGCTGCCTTGGCAAATGGCGGTGGTGGGTTGTGCGCTACGGGCACTGCCGCGTCCGGTGTTCGATTATTTGTTTGCCCACGCTCCGCACAAGCCTCGCCGCAACGGCCGGGGCGTTTAGCGCAACTCGATTTCCAGCACCGAGGCAAGTTCGGCCAGCGCCACGTCCGGGTCGTCCACCTTGATGGTAAACATTCCCATGGCACGGGCCGGCTTCAGGTTCGGACCCAGATCGTCGAGAAAGACCGCCTGTTCGGGACGAATCGCAAACCGATCGCAGGCACGCTGGAAAAAACGCGGCTCCGGTTTCCTGGCGCCCAACTTGGAAGACTCCACGACCTGATCGAACATATCGAGAACTTCCTGCCATTCCTGCGCGCGCTGCGGCTGGCGATCCAGGCCCCTGCCCGGGGTTTTCGCGACATTATTGGTTAGGCAGGCGTTCAACCAATGGGACTTGCAGGCCTTTAATGCAGCCACCATTGCCGGCCGGATCGGTCCGTAGAGCAAGTCGATCACATCCAGTCCGCGCACCTCGTGTCCGGCTGCGCCCGATTCCTCCGCAAAACAATGATCGAACTCTCCCGGCGTGATTTCGGAGCGTTCAAAACGCGCCCAGGCATTATGTTCGGAATTTTGAGAGTTCAGCGAACGCAGAAAATTCGCCGGCAGTCCTTTTTTGCGTTCGAATTGCCGAAAGGCCGCCAGCGGGCTTTCTGTCATGACCCCTCCGAAATCCCAAAACACCGCGCGGATGTCGCAATTGGGCATGACTACTTTTGGGACTTCTTGTAGGTCTCGACTGCGCGCTTCAATTCCCGGTATTCCTCGCAGGGAATGGGCGTGCAAATTTTTTCCAGTTCCGCAAGGTGGTATTCGGCCTTGAACAAGTTATTGGTCAGCAAATATGCTTCGCCGATGTATTCGTGGGCGTGTTTGTGCTTTGGATTGAGCTTGAGGGCTTCCTGGTAGTGCTGGAATGAAGCATCGTATTTGCCGTTCTTGCGGTAGGCATAACCCAGGAAATTGTGGGCGTCGGCGCTTTGCGGTTGCGCCTGCACAGCTTTGGAGAGCCACTCGATGGCTTTGCCCCAGTCCTGGGCTTCAACGGCTTTTTTGCCTTCGACAAAGTTTGCCTCTTCCGTGCCGGAAGAGTCGGATTCGCCAAGATTCGCCGACGCGGCGAAAGCCATGGACGCAAGGTAAATCGCCAATAACGTTTTCGCGCTGCTCAGCAAGAAATGTGGCATTGCTTCCTCCTTTTTACGGAATGGTTTATGCACGGCGCCCGTGCAACGCCTGGACTCGCAAAAGGCCGACACGGACAAGATTTATTCCACCGTGACGGATTTGGCCAGATTGCGTGGTTTATCTACGTCGGTGCCTTTCACCAGAGCAACATGATAGGCCAGTAACTGCAGGGGCACGGTATGCAAAATCGGGCTCAGTGGGCCGGCATGTTCGGTCATCCGAATCACATGCACACCGTCCCCGGACTGCAACTGCGAATCGGCATCGGCAAAGACAAACAATTCCCCGCCCCGGGCGCGCACTTCCTGGAGGTTCGACTTGAGTTTTTCCAACAGTGCGTCGTTCGGCGCAATGGCGACCACCGGCATGTCCTTGTCTACCAATGCCAGCGGCCCGTGTTTGAGTTCGCCCGCGGCGTAGGCTTCCGCGTGGATGTAGGAAATTTCCTTGAGTTTTAGCGCGCCTTCCAGTGCGATCGGAAAATGCATGCCCCGGCCGAGGAACAAAGCGTGTTGCTTGGTGGCAAAGGTTTTTGCCCAGGCGGCGACCTGAGGTTCGAGCGCCAAAACCTGCCGGAGGGCTGCGGGAAGATGACGCAAGCCATCCAGATGTTGTTTCTCGGCTTGCGCACCCAGCCTGCCACGCAGGCGCGCAATCACCAGCGTCAACAGATACAAAGCCGACAACTGAGTCGTAAACGCCTTGGTGGACGCCACGCCGATTTCCGGTCCGGCACGGGTCAGGAACTTGAGTTTCGTGAGCCGGATGAGGCTGCTTTCGGCCACATTGCAAATGGCCAGGGTCATTTCCTGTCCGAGCGCATGGGCATGCTGCAAGGCCGCGATCGTGTCTGCCGTTTCACCAGACTGGGATATGCCGATTATCAGCGCGCGCGGATTGGCAACACTTTCGCGATACCGGAATTCGCTGGCGATTTCCACGACACAAGGAATGCCTGCAATGGCTTCCAGCCAGTACCGCGCGACCAGTCCCGCGTGGTAACTCGTGCCGCATGCCAGGATCGTCACCGCGCTGGCATTCTTGAGAATCGATTCGGCCTCGACACCGAACAATTGTGGAACAATGGACTGCGCGCCAAGCACCATTTCGAGCGTTTGCGCGACCGCGCCGGGCTGCTCGAAAATTTCCTTCTGCATGTAGTGCTGATACGGTCCGAGTTCCACGGCCGCGGCGGAAAGAGTGCTTTCGTGCACCTTCCGATTGACCTCCCGGCCGTTGCTGTCCAAGACGCGCGTGCCGTCCAGGCTCACCTGGGCAACGTCACCGTCTTCCAGGTAAATCATTCTTTTGGTGACCTGCAAAAGCGCGGAGGCGTCGGAAGCGACGAAATTTTCGCCGTTGCCAATGCCCAGCAGCAGTGGCGCGCCGCGACGTGCGACGACCATGGTGTCCGGTACATGCTCGGACAGAACGGCGATTGCATAGGCGCCGCGAAGTTCCGCGACGGCTTTTTGCACCGCCAGAAACAACCCACCACCCTGACTGGCATGCAAATGCACCAGATGGGCCACGACTTCGGTATCCGTGTCCGATGTGAACGTGTAGCCGGCCGCAACCAATCGGGTCCGCATTGATTCATGGTTTTCAATGATGCCGTTGTGGACCACGGCCAACCCATCTTTGCTGATATGCGGGTGTGCATTGCGCTCCGACGGGACGCCGTGTGTGGCCCAGCGGGTGTGGGCGATGCCAAGGTTGCCACGGATGGCCGCCTGCTCGGACATTTCCGCCAGTGACGCAACCCGGCCCACACTGCGGAGTCGATGGAGTCCGGAATTCACCACTGCCAGACCTGCTGAGTCATAACCACGGTACTCGAGTTTTCGCAGCCCTTCGATCAGCACCGGGACGATGTTGCGACGGGCGACTGCTCCGACAATTCCGCACATGTTAGTTTTTGGAGAAGTGAAAGGGAAAGGACATGACGCTGGTTATTGCACGGACAAGCCCCGATTGAGGGGATAGCAAAAAAGAACACGCCGGTCGCTGGATCGCCGGTACCGAACGTTGCGGAAGACTTCGTTCCCCATTACTTCGCCGGCGGTTTTTTCATCGGCCGCTTCCAGCCCTGGATCGAGGTTTGCGGCGCACGCGAGAGAGTCAATTGATCGGGAGGCGCATTGCGGGTGATCGTGCTGCCCGCGCCGATGGTGGCTCCTTTGCCCACCGTCACCGGGGCAACCAGCATGGTGTCCGAACCGATGAACGCTTCGTCCTCGATGATCGTCCGGTATTTGTTTACGCCGTCATAGTTGCAGGTGATGGTGCCGGCGCCAATATTGACGTTACGGCCCACCGTCGCATCCCCAAGATAACTCAGGTGATTGACTTTGGATCCGTGTCCCACCTGGCTGCCTTTGATTTCGACAAAATTTCCGATACGCACATCGTCTGCGAGATGCGCACCTGGTCGAAGTCTTGCAAACGGCCCTACCTGACAACCCGCCCCGATTTTTGCGCTCTCCATGTAAGTCAGGGGAGCAATTTTGGAGCCAGGACCGATATCCACATCCCGCAGAACGCAGCCCGCGCCGATGGCCACGTCATCCGCCAGTGTTACGGTTCCTTCGAAGACGCAGTTGGCGTCGATGAACACGTCCTGCCCGCACGCCAACTGACCGCGCAGGTCAAAACGCCAAGGGTCCGCCAGCGTAACGCCCTGTCGCATCAATGCCATGGCTTGCTGCAATTGAAACACGCGCTCGATGCGGGCAAGTTGATCCTTGCTGTTCACGCCGTGGATTTCCCAGGGTTCCCCTGGTTGAAAGGTTTTTACCCGGACGTTTGCGCGGATCGCCATCTCGACGATATCGGTCAGGTAGTACTCTTTTTTTGCGTTGTTGGCGCGAAGTTTCTGCAACCAGCCGATCAGCAGCCCGGTTGGGGCGCACAACACGCCGGTATTGATTTCGCGGAGGCTTCTTTCCGCTGCGGAGGCGTCGTTTTCCTCGACAATGCGCCGCACTTTGCCTTTCGCGTCGCGCACGATGCGGCCGTAGCCGACGGGGTCATCGAGTTCGCATGTTAGCAAGGTCACGCAGTCGGAGTGGGCGCAAAGTGCGGACAAAGTCTGCGCCTGTATCAATGGCACGTCACCATACAGCACCAGCGTGGACCCGCCGGGAAGCAGGTGGGGTTGCGCCATTTGGACGGCATGCCCCGTGCCCAGTTGCGGTTCCTGAACAACGAACGTCAACGACGGGTCGGGATAAGCGTTGGGGACGGCGTGACCGCCATGACCATAAACAATGATCGTCCTGTCCGCGTGGATCTCGTTTGCCCGGGCAAGTACGTGTCCCAGAAGCGGGCGCCCGCCCAAGGGTTGCAGGACCTTGGGCAGCCGGGATTGCATGCGGGTGCCTTTGCCAGCGGCAAGGATGACAACGTTGAGCGGATTTTTTTTCATTTGAACGAGTTCGATAAAGTGCGCCGGAATTATCTCATGGGTCCGGCGGAATTTCCGGTGGGTCGCGAATCCCTGCAGCGGAATCAATGCATGGCGTCCAGTATTTCGAGAGTGCCGTCCACCAGCATGTCCATGTGTGCATTTTCGATCACGTAAGGGGGCATGAAATAGACCGTATTGCCAAGCGGACGCAACAACATCTCCCGGTCGAGTGCGGCTCGGTAGAAATTTTGCGCAAAATCCAGATCCGCGGAGGCGACGTCAAATGCCCAGATCATCCCCGTGTTTCGAAAGTGACGTACCTTGGGATGTGTGCGCAGGGAGGCGCAGCGATCGTTGAAACGGGCGGCGGTTTCCCGATTTGCCTGAAGGACGTTGTCCTGCTCGAAAATGTCCAGTACGGCGAGGGCCGCGCGGCAGGCAAGCGCATTGCCGGAGTACGAGTGGGAGTGAAGGAATCCGCGGGTGATTTCATCGTGATAGAACGCCTCGTACACCTCATCCGTCGTCAACACAACCGACAGCGGTAGATAGCCGCCGGTGAGTCCTTTGGAGAGGCAAAAAAAATCCGGCCGGATTCCAGCCTGCTCGCAGCCGAAAAAAGTTCCGGTCCTGCCGAAACCCACTGCGACTTCATCGGCGATCAACAAGACCTGGTACCGATCACACAACGTGCGTGCTTCGGCAAGGTACGCCGGGTGATGCATGGCCATACCCCCGGCACCTTGCACCAGGGGTTCCAGGATGAGGGCCGCCGTGCTGGAATGATGCATCGAAAGGTGGGACTCCAGCAGCCTGGCCGCGCGGCGGGCAATGGCCTCCGGGTCGTCGCCGGGAGCCCCTTTTCTCCAGTCCGGAGAGGCGACCTGAGTGCTGTGCCGCAGAAGGGGCGCATAAGTGTCCCGGAACAAGGCCACGTCGGTGACCGACAAGGCACCGAGGGTTTCGCCGTGATAGCCGCCTGCCAGACTGACGTATTCAGTCTTGTCCGGTCGCCCAGAATTGTGCCAATAGTGGAAACTCATTTTCAGCGCGATTTCAATGGCGGATGCGCCGTCACTTCCGTAAAAACAGTGACCGAGGCCGGACAATTTGGACAACTTCTCGGATAACTGCACCACCGGTTCGTGGGTGAACCCGGCCATGATCACGTGTTCCAACCGGTTCAATTGGTCGACGAGTGCCGCATTGATGCGAGGATTGGCGTGGCCAAAAAGATTGACCCACCACGAACTGATGCCGTCCAGGTATCTTTTTCCGTCAAAATCGTACAGCCACATGCCGTTGCCATGCGATATGGGCACCAGCGGGAATCGTTCAAGTTGCTTCATCTGCGAGCAGGGATGCCACACGGCTTGCCTGCTGCGGGAAAGCAGATTTGAATTCTGCGTAGGATGGAGGTTCATGACGTGGAGGATGAAAGGGGTGTAAGGTGCCCGAAGTAATGCATTTTTCCATGGAGGAATCAAGCGCTCGCCGCCAAGGTCGTTACCATCAGGATGCGCGGACATTTCGGGACGGCGGGTGAATGTTGCTGGCACTCGACTGGGCCTGCTGCGAATCGTTCAGGCATCGAAGATGCTTCGTGTCTTGGTCGTTACCTTCAAATTTTCGCGGATTGGAGGCGTCATGAATTTGCTGGGGACGATTTCCGAACAGATTGCGCAAAACGACCTGCCCCTGGTTGCGATCACGCTGGCGGCAGTACCCTGCCCGGATACGCCGCTGATCCTGACGCTGCATTGGCATGGATTCGTGGAAGAGAAGATTGTAAATATTCCCGAAGCCGCAACGGTCGCTTATACCGCTGTCCCCAGTTCAGCCTTGCAAGTCAATCAACGTTGGCAGGACCTGAGCGTTGTCGATCGGGCGGCGATGGAGGCTGGTTGGGAGCTCGGGGCGTGGGATGTGGCTAGAGCAGAGCGTTTCGGATGTCGTCGGGCAGGGGCGGAATCTCGCGAAAGTTTCGAGTGCTTGCAGGCCTTCGGGGCGTTTCCCTTCGGACTCCATGGGAAACAGGTCACTGTTGCCGACGCGCCGGACTGCGACGAGTTGTTGGACCTGGCAACCCGGCGGGGATATTTAATGTGGATGTTCAGGCCTGTCCACAGGGGAATCTGGGCCGAAGTTTCCGACGACGAGACCCTGAATGCGGACGGAACCCGCGAGCCCCCCTGTCCGGTGCCCCCAATTCGTCCGACCGGCCAAGGCCCCGGGAAGACAGTCTATCGTTTTGGGGTATCCAGCAATTTTTCGCAACCTCAATGATTTGATTCGAAAAATCAGTCGTTTCGATTAGCCACGTCGGCGCATTTTGCGCCGCGACAAGCAGGAAAATTCATCAGTTCCCTGGCCAGCACCCATCGTTTGTACGGTCGCCTTGCAATCCCTATCTTCCGCCCCTATTATTAGCACTCGCACATATTGAGTGCCAAAAGTGTTTTTCGTTTGATTTTGTTCACAAATATCTGAGGAGAGCAGAAATGAAAATTCGTCCATTGCATGATCGCGTGATCGTCAAGCGTCTCGAAGAAGAGCGCAAGACCGCCTCAGGGATCGTGATTCCGGATACCGCAGCAGAAAAACCCGATCAGGGTGAAGTTGTTGAAATCGGCAAGGGCAAAGTGATGGAAGACGGCAAAGTCCGGCCGCTCGATGTCAAAAAAGGCGACAAGATTCTGTTCGGAAAGTACTCCGGGCAAACCGTCAAAGTTCATGGCGAAGAACTGCTCGTCATGCGCGAAGAAGACATCATGGGCGTCGTGGAAGCCTGATCGCCGGCTTTTTGCATCGACCCCTAATATCCATATCAGGAGCAAACAATCATGGCAGCAAAAGAAGTCAAATTTCACGATTCCGCGCGTGCGCGAATTGTGGCCGGCGTCAATGTTCTGGCCGACGCAGTCAAAGTAACCCTGGGGCCCAAGGGCCGCAATGTGGTGATCGAGCGTTCGTTTGGCGCACCCACCATCACCAAGGACGGTGTGTCGGTCGCCAAGGAAATTGAACTGAAGGACAAGTTCGAAAACATGGGCGCGCAGATGGTCAAGGAAGTCGCATCCAAGACCTCCGACGTTGCCGGCGACGGTACCACCACCGCCACCGTGCTGGCCCAGGCAATCGTGCAGGAAGGCATGAAGTTCGTCGCCGCCGGCATGAATCCCATGGACCTCAAGCGCGGCATCGACAAGGCCGTCGTCGCGGTTGTGGAAGAACTCAAGAAGATTTCCAAACCCTGCACTACCAGCAAGGAAATTGCCCAGGTCGGCGCGATTTCGGCGAATTCCGACGCTGTCATCGGCAAGAAAATTGCCGAGGCAATGGAAAAAGTCGGCAAGGAAGGCGTGATCACCGTCGAGGACGGCAAGGGCCTGGAAGACGAGCTGGAAGTGGTCGAAGGCATGCAATTCGACCGCGG
This sequence comes from Burkholderiales bacterium, assembly GCA_046155535.1. GTDB lineage: Bacteria > Pseudomonadota > Gammaproteobacteria > Burkholderiales > JACQAP01 > JACQAP01. Next base: position 4,298 of record JBJXFN010000251.1, on the reverse strand, counting down.
TTATCTGTCGCCCTACTTCATCAACAACCCGGATCGCCAGATTGCCATTCTGGACAATCCGTACATTCTTTTGCACGACAAGAAGATTTCCAACATCCGCGAATTGCTGCCAGTCCTGGAGCAGGTTGCCAAGTCGGGCCGCCCGCTGCTGATCGTTGCCGAAGATGTTGACGGCGAAGCGCTCGCTACGCTGGTGGTCAACAACATCCGCGGCATCCTCAAGACTTGTGCGGTCAAGGCGCCAGGATTCGGCGACCGCCGCAAAGCCATGCTGGAAGACATCGCCATTTTGACCGGCGGTACCGTGATTGCCGACGAAGTCGGTCTGACGCTCGAAAAAGCGGCACTCAAGGACCTCGGCCAGGCCAAGCGAATCGAAATTGGCAAGGAAGAAACCACCATTATCGACGGTGCCGGCGACACCAAGGCGATCGAAGGTCGCGTCAAGTCGGTCCGTAAACAGATCGACGAGGCGACCAGCGATTACGACAAGGAAAAGCTGCAGGAGCGCGTCGCGAAACTCGCTGGCGGCGTGGCGCTGATCAAGGTTGGCGCGGCGACTGAAGTCGAAATGAAGGAAAAGAAGGCCCGTGTGGAAGACGCCCTGCACGCGACCCGTGCCGCGGTTGAGGAAGGCATCGTGGCCGGCGGTGGTGTCGCGTTCGTGCGCGCCCGTAGTGTAATCGCCAAACTCAAGGGCGATAACGCCGATCAGGACGCTGGCATCAAGATTGTCATGCGTGCTCTGGAAGAGCCGCTGCGCCTGATCGTGTCCAACGCCGGCGATGAACCGTCTGTTGTGCTCAACAAGGTGTTGGAAGGCAAGGGCAACTTTGGTTACAACGCAGCGACCAGCGTATATGGCGACATGGTCGAAATGGGCGTTCTCGATCCGACCAAAGTGACCCGGTACGCTCTGCAAAACGCCGCGTCGGTGGCAGGGCTGATTCTGACGACCGATGCCATGGTAGCCGAACTGCCGAAGGACGAACATTCCCACGGTGGTGGCGGTGGTGGTGGCATGGGTGGCATGGGCGGTATGGACATGTAAGGTCCGTCCGCAATACAGTCTGGAAGGACAAAAGCCCCGCGAATGCGGGGCTTTTCATTTTCTGTCTACCTACTCTCTGTACTCCAGTTCGCCTGCGCCCCGGAACAATTCCATTGACAATTGACCGGGGCAGACAATTACACTGTCGGTCGCCACGCGGGACCACCGGACCGCCTGAAAACGCGATGGCCAAAAAAACGATACGAAACTGGGAGGAAGGCATGACTGCAACGGCAGCCGCTTCGCACGACAAACATCATCCGGATTTCAAGCCGGAAGAGAAGAAAGTCATTTTTGCGTCGTCCCTTGGAACTGTTTTCGAGTGGTACGACTTTTATCTCTATGCGACGCTGGCGCCGTTTTTCGCTTCGTTGTTCTTCCCGCCGGGAAATGAAACGGCGGCACTTCTCTCCGCTTTTGCAACCTACGCGGCCGGATTCCTGGTTCGCCCCTTCGGCGCCTTGTTGTTCGGCCGCATCGGCGATCTGGTCGGGCGCAAATATACCTTCCTGGTCACCATTGTTGTGATGGGTGGGGCGACGTTTGCGGTTGGTTTGCTGCCGACCTATCAGACGATTGGCTGGCTCGCTCCAGTTCTTCTCGTTACCCTGAGACTCCTCCAGGGCTTGGCGCTCGGCGGAGAATACGGCGGCGCCGCGACTTATGTGGCAGAGCACGCGCCCAACGGTCGGCGTGGATTCGACACAAGCTGGATCCAGACCACGGCAACGCTGGGCTTCTTTCTTGCGCTGCTGGTTATCGGAGTATGCCGGCTGCAAATGGATGCGAAGGAATTTTCCGAATGGGGTTGGAGAATCCCGTTCTGGGTTTCGGTGATTCTGCTCGGGTTCTCGGTGTACATTCGACTCAAGCTGGAGGAATCCCCGGTCTTCAAGAAAATGAAGGAAGAGGGCAAAGGCTCCAAATCGCCTTTGACCGACAGCTTCCTGCGCTACCCGAACAACAAATACGTACTACTCGCACTGCTGGGTGCTACGGCGGGCCAGGGTGTGGTCTGGTATACGGGACAGTTTTATGCCCTGTTCTTCATGCAGATCACACTGAAACTCGACTTCGTGACAACCTACACGTTGATCGGTGCGTCGCTTCTGATCGGCACGCCATTCTTTATTTTCTTTGGTTGGTTATCGGACAAGATCGGGCGACTAAAAATTATTCTTACTGGCTGCCTTCTCGCTGCGCTGACCTATTTCCCTCTGTTTCAAGGGCTCACTCACTATGTCAATCCCGCATTGGAGCAATACCAGCAGAACACCAAGATCACGGTGGCAGCGACGGAATGTAAATTCCATCTTTTCGTTGGTCCCTGGAGCAAATTCAGCGATTGCGACCGTACCAAGGATTTCCTGACCAAACAGGGATTGTCATTCGAATCTGTTCCGGGTATCGAAGGCAAGACGGTTGTCACGACCATAGGCGACCTGACCGTTGAGGGTTGGGACAACGCCAAAATGACCGAAACCTTGAAGGCCAGTGGTTATCCAGGAGCAGCGGACAAGGACAAAGTCAATTACCCGATGACACTGCTGATTCTGGTGATCATGCTGCTTTACGTAACCATGGTGTATGGGCCAATTGCGGCATTCCTGGTCGAGTTGTTCCCGACCCGGATTCGTTATACGTCGATGTCTTTGCCATATCACATCGGCAACGGCTGGTTCGGCGGCATGTTGCCGCTCACGGCGACGGCAATGGTGGCGGCTACCGGAAACATCTACTACGGACTCTGGTATCCAATTGTCGTTGCAGTGATAACGTTGGTAATCGGAACCCTGTTCCTCAGGGAAACCAAGGACCGAGACATCAACGCCAACAACTGATCCGGATCCGAGTGCTTTTGGAAAAGCCCGCAAAAGCGGGCTTTTCTTCGTCATGATCCAACCCTTTCAAGTGGCTTTGCATCGGGCATTTCGGGTAGAATCCCGCGCTTTCCAAGAGGCGTTTCCTGCTGCGCCGAAATGGAATCCTTGCGCCGGCATTCGGTAGGGTTAATAAAAAGCGTGACGGCAAATTGCCCGACACCCTGTCGGGCAGTACGGTTGTATCGGGGGCCAAGTAGCTCAGTCGGTAGAGCAGAGGACTGAAAATCCTTGTGTCGGTGGTTCGATTCCGCCCTTGGCCACCACTGATCTCACAGAAGGGCAGTGCACGGCAAAATCGATCCGGGGGCAATTCGCATTTGGCCGTCGCTCCGTATGTGGCCGTAACTTGCGAATGCCGGCCCGTCGCAAAACCACATCTAATTCCCTGAATACAAGGGGAAGACATTATTTGGTCTTATAATCCGTAATCTCCGGAATCCCGGACCGAAGTCGACCCCAGTTCTCGATGCAACTCATCGCTTTCGGCGTGAATCATCACACCGCCCCGCTCGAAGTGCGTGAGCAGGTGACGTTTCACGCCGCCAATCTCGAACAGGCGTTGCGCGATCTGGTGGCGCAGGAGTCGGTGCGCGAGGCGGCGATCATCTCCACCTGCAATCGAACAGAGGTGTACTGCAATACCCCCGAGCCCGGTCGCGCAATCGATTGGCTCGCGCGCTTCCATCGTCTCAAGACCCAGGTGCTCGACCCATTCCTCTACACGCTGCCGCGCGAGCGGGCCGTGGCGCATGTCTTCCGGGTGGCCAGCGGACTGGATTCGATGGTGCTCGGCGAACCCCAGATCCTCGGGCAGATGAAGGATGCGGTGAAATCCGCCGAGAATGCCGGCACCCTCGGGACCGTCCTGCACAAGTTGTTTCAGTCGAGTTTTTCGGTCGCCAAGGAAGTGCGCACGCAGACCGAAATCGGCGCAAGCTCTGTGTCGATGGCCGCTGCGGCAATCAAAGTTGCCGAGCGGATATTTCCCAGCGTGGCCGAACAGAAAATCCTGTTCATCGGCGCAGGGGAAATGATCGAATTGTGCTCCACGCATTTTGCGGCCAGGCAACCGCGCATGATGACGTTTGCCAATCGCACACTGGAGCGCGGCGAAGACCTCGCGAACCGGCATGGCGGCGAAGTGATCGCGCTGAACGATTTGCCGGAACAACTGGCTTTGCACGATATTGTGGTCACCTGCACGGCAAGCACCTTGCCGATCCTGGGCAAGGGCATGATTGAGCGCGCGATCAAGGCCCGCCGTCACCGGCCGATGTTGATGATCGATCTGGCGGTTCCCCGTGATGTGGAAGCCGAAGTTTCCCTGCTGGACGATGTGTTTCTCTACAGCGTGGACGATCTTG
>JBJXFN010000249.1:0-14885 GCA_046155535.1 Burkholderiales bacterium | reverse complement strand
CGCGCTTGAGCCCCCAGTTCATGTAACGCTCCAGATACAGCGCGGTCATGTTGGGATTGCCCGGGTTCTTGAACCACTGGCGCGAACGCAGTCTTTCGGGATCCTTCTTCACTCGGCTTGCCATGATTCTTGTCTCCTCTGTTTATTCTGGCCTCGCGCATCGCCGGCCAATTGTTCGTGATATCTGCGACAGGATTCTACCCGACGCTTGAAGATGCCGCCTTCGTTCGTCAAAGCGCGGAATGCCAGGTAACCAGAAGCACGCCCGCTGACAAGGCCGCACACAACGGGGAATACATTACGGTGTCCATCCAGGCAAAACGGCCGCTTCGAATGGTCTTGAAAAACCCGACATAGCGGAAATCGCCGATCGCGCGCCATGACAACACCAGTGCCAGTCCGAACGCCAACCAGCGGACAAGCGGGCCAGGCAAAGGCCCGGACAGCATTCCCACGACCAGACTCAAGAGGACGGCAAAGGCGAACAGGCAGCCGGCGACCAGCAGCGTGGCCAGGCGGCCAGGAACGAACAAAGGCGCCCCCCTCCGTTCCGGAACGGCTGCCGCCTTGGCAAATTCCCCCCCGAACGCCCAATAGACATGCAAACACGCCAGCAACAGGAAAATCGATACCAGCACAACGCCAAGCGCAAAAAGCATTGGGAATTTCAGGAGCCGCGTGCCCGGAGCTCGAGTGTGTTCAACGCGATTTGCGCAGCGCCGGATTGAGTTTGTCGATATCCGCCTTGACCTGCTCACGACTGCGTTCGTAAATCAGCTCGCGCCCCATTGCGCTGCCCGAGTAGCCCATGCCATTTCGCGTGGGAGACAGATCACATTTGACATTGTGGATGCCTTCGCCCAGCACAATCTGGATGGATTCGGGACGCTTGTTCAGCACAACAACCTCCAGCATTTGGCCGGTTTCCGTCACCCGCACCTTGATTTTTTCGTTGATCATGGAATCCCCTTGTCGAGTGAAACAGAAGTGAAATTTCGCAGAGCGTCGCAGCCGCTGTGCAACTCAGGGGGAAGCGCCACGGACAACGGGAAGCCCCGCCATGACCCACGCACTGGTCCCGCCATCGACATGGATCACATGCAGGAACCCCGCCGCCCGCAATCTGTCCACGGCAATCTGGCTGCGAGTACCCGTCTGACACATGCAGTAGACCGGCGTATTTGCTTCCAGGGATTTGCGCAATAACAACGGATCCAGGCGATCCGTGGGAATATTGGTTGCCCCGTCTACGCGCAGCGTCGCGAATTCTTCGGGCGTTCGGACATCGACCAACAGGACTTGTTCGTTGGATAGAACATCCGCGAGTTGCAGCGCGGATACGCTGCGCCGGGCGTGCGAATCGCCTGCCTCCATGGGCAATGCGGAGGTATCGTTGTCTGCCGGCGCTGCACCGCCAACCAGATTTGCCGGGACCGCTTCGTGTATCCGCTTGGGATCCGGCAAGTGCAGGCTGTCCATGAGGGCGACGAATTCCGGCAGAGTCTTTCCGGAAAGGCGGGAATTGAAAATCTTCTCTTCCCCGATGCTGCTGACCCGGCGACTCTTGTAATCGTGTCCGGGATACACCAGCGTTTGCTCATCAAGGTGAAAAAGTTTTTCGGTAATGCTGCGATACAGGGCTTCGGCGCTCCCGTTCTGGAAATCTGTGCGGCCGCAGCCACCGATCAACAAGGCGTCGCCGGTAAACACCCGATCCTGCCAAAGGTAGGACACGCTGCCGGGCGTATGGCCGGGTGTGGCGATCACCATAATTTCCTGATGACCGAACAGAATGACGTCTCCGTCCACGAGATAGCGGTCGTAACCCTGGGCCCCGCAATCGCGCGCCACGACGGTGTGCGCGCCCGTTGACTGTTTGAGCGCGGCCGCGGCAGTAACGTGGTCCGCATGGACATGGGTTTCCAGGGTAAACCTGAGTGCCAGCCCGTGTTCGCGTATCAATTTCAAGTCACGCCCGGCCTGCTCCATGACCGGATCGATGATGACCGCCTCATGCGTGGCGTCATCCGCGATCAGATAGGTAAACGTGGACGATTCCGCATCGAAAAGCTGCCTGAACATGGACCCTTTCCCTCCAACATTTCCTTTCGGATGATACCCCCGCGACCGGAACACGCGGGCGATATTCCGGCTTTTTTTGAAATTATTGCGCGCTTCGGTAATACCCGCCTTCTTCAACGAGTACTGGTCGGCTTCAGGCCGGCGTCTTCTGCGGCGCCCAACGCCAGCGACGTCCAATCCCAGTCACCACGACCCTTAGCCATGGCGGATAGCAGCCGCCCGCGCACGATGTCGGCAAACGGCATGGGGGTCTGGCTGCGCTGTGCAGCGTCCACCACCAGATTGAAGTCCTTCAGTCCAAGTCGCAGGTAAAAACCGATTTCCTTCGCCTGGCCGGCGGCAATGATGGGCGCATAGTTCTTGTAGGCCGGCGCGGCAAACACGGTGTCAGCGAGAAATGCGGCCACCGCACCGCGGGGGACGCCGTGTTTTTCCGCCAGCGCGAAAGCTTCGCCCATCGCCTCCATCGCCGCGCCGATCAGAAAATTGCCGCACAACTTGACGACATTCGCGGCACCCGGCTCCTCACCGAAGTCGTAGGTGCTCTGCCCCATCGCCTGCAGCAAAGGCGCCAGTTTCCTTTTCGCTGCCTTTGGTCCCGAAGTGCAAATCCACAACTTCGCGGCGGCAGCGGCCGCCGGCCGTCCAAACACCGGCGCGGCCACATAATCAGTGCCGCGCGCAAGGTGGTATTTCGAGAGTTTTTCCGATGTCGTGGCCGATATCGTGGACATCGACAGATGGATGCCCTTGCGACCCAGTTTGTCACCGAACCCTTCCGGTCCGCAGGTCGAGTCTTCCAGCACCTGATCGTTGGCGAGCATGGTCACCATGATCCCGCCAGGTGTCGCCGCATCCACCGGCCTGAGCACCACCTTCGCCCCCAGCGCCTTGAGCGCTTTTGCCCGTCCAAGCGTGCGGTTGAACACCGTCACGTCGAATCCCGCCCTGACCAGATTCGCCGCCATGCCCTCGCCCATCATCCCCAGCCCTACAAATCCGATCGCCTTGCTCATCATGTTTCCTTCCTTATGGATGGCCTGCTTTTCCGTTTCCCCTTGAGGCGAACGCATTTTGCAATCATGCAGGATTGGAGAAAACCTGCAACCGCGGGGGCAAGGCCAAGCAGATGGTTCAGTCGGCCAGCGATCGCCGGTCACCGCCTCGATTGCCTTGGCAACATTCGTTCGTCAACCATGAAGGCAACGCGCACTCGCGCCACTCTACACAACGAACGCGTTGAAGAGACAGACGCCCGATTTCCATCAGGAATCTGATAAACAGAATGCGGTATGGAACAATTTGGTGTTCTCCCAGATCAAGAAGACCGCTGCGGATGATTCAAGCGCCATAGCAGTCCCTGTGCGTCTTGTTCAGTCATCGCGATGCGTCGCGAGCAGCGCAATCCACATCGACATTCAGGAAAACATGAAGAGCAAAAAAGACCGGGCCGTGAGACCCGGTGTTAAACGGGAGATGGTGAAATACACGTACGCGCGATCTCTGGAGATATATCCAAATCCAGCTTCCGCACGAGTGGAATTCTGGACATCCGCCCCGAACCCGGGTAGTGAGTTTTTCCCGAACCTTACCGGATTACTTCCCCGGCACCAGAACATTCACCGTCTGTCGAACATTCCTCCACACCAGGACCGTTGTCCGCCAAGCCATAATTGATCGCGATTTGCACGGCCCGGGAGAAATCGCTCATGTCCGGCCTGCTTTTCATTTTCGACTGGTCATTGGCCACCGTCTTGTAGAAAAAGGCTCAAGATGCCTGACGTTTCCCGCAGAGCATGTCCCAACGAGGGAAACAATCCCGGCCAGAAAACAGTGGTGCGGGCCACCCATCATTTCGGGAAGGCGACTCACAAAGTATCAGGAGTATTTCCCAGCGAAAACGGGAGGCTGTCCAGTTGGCGGGAGCGCTCTTCAGGACCAACCTTCTGGCGTCTTGGGCTTGTTGGAGAGGGTCACATGGGAACCCGGATGCCGGCAGTGGTGGAAGTCGCCTATTTGGTTTTGGTGTTGCCGGTTGCCACGGCATATGTCATCGGATTGGCGACAGTTGCATGGATTGGGATCCAGGCCTGCTGCAAACGACTGCATCGAAGTCTCGGTCCCGACAGCGCCGATGCGGGTGGTCATTCGCAGAGTTCTTGACCTCTCGATATTTCGCCTGGCTTTGAACGCGACAGACATTTCTCCCGGCCGGGCGGGACCGTTTATAATGCAGCGCATCCTTTTCTCTGAATTGAACCCCCGTCATGAAATCCGCGCAAGTTCATGCGCTCGTTTTCGATGTCTTCGGAACTGTCGTCGATTGGCGCGGCAGCCTGATCCGGGAAGGCCGCGCACTCGGCCAACGCAAGAACATCGACATCGACTGGACCGCATTCGCGGACGCCTGGCGCGCCGGATACAAACCCGCCATGGACAAGGTGCGCACCGGCAAGCTGCCCTGGATGAATATTGACAGCCTGCATCGCCTGATTCTGAACGAGCTGCTGCTGCAATTCGACATTCGCGGGCTAAGCGAAGCCAAGATAGACCATCTGAACCGCGCCTGGCACCGGCTCAAACCCTGGGCAGATTCCGTGCGAGGCCTCAAACGGCTGAAAAAACAATTTGTGATTTCCACGCTATCCAATGGCAACGTGGCGTTGCTCACCAACATGGCGAAAAACGCCGGGTTGCCCTGGGACTGCATCATTTCTGCCGAGTTATTCCGTCACTACAAGCCCGACCCGGAAGCCTATCTCGGCGCAGCGAGCATGCTTGGACTCAAACCCCAGGAAGTCATGCTGGTCGCCGCGCACAAGGACGACCTGCACGCTGCGAAACGTTGTGGACTGAAGACGGCCTTTATCACCCGGCCGAAGGAGTTCGGCCCGAAAGTGAGAAAGGATCTGTCGCGGGACTCCGCACTGACGTATCACGCGGAGAGTTTTCTCGACCTGGCAGACCAACTCGGGGTCTGATGTCGAACGAGCGGTAGTGGCGTCTCGGAAATTTCCCTCGATCAGCCCTTGCCGCGACGAAATTGTTTGGCGTGTTTGGGCACCGCAACGTCTGCGGGCAGGCGCGCATCCGGTCGGGGCGTTGCGGTAACCGGGGAAAAATCCAGCGTCCCTGCCCAGATGGGCAGTGCATAGTCTTCTTCGTCATCCACCGGCGGACCGGCTCGGACTTTTGCGGACGCCTCGACGATATCCAGTTTGAGCACCGTCGTCAGGTCCAGTTCCTCCTTGCGCACCGGCCGCAGGCTTTCCCAGCGACCGGGAACAATGTGGTCGGAAATGGTTTTCAACGCCGCCAGTTTTTCCTCGGGAGGAACCGGTTCCGCCGTCCCGAGGATGACCACCGAGCGATAGTTCACCGACGAATGGAACGCGGAGCGAGCCAGCACCAGACCATCCACCAATGTGACCGTCACGCATAGCGGAATGCCCTTGCCCGCCTCGTTCAGCATGCGGCTGGCTGCGGAACCGTGAATGTAGAGCACACGGTCCGCGCGGCCGTAGCCAGTCGGGATCACATAAGGCTGGCCATTGACCGAAAAACCGACGTGGCAGAAAAACCCCTCGTCGAGAATGGCGGCAATGGTGGCGAAATCATGCTTTCCACGGGCGGGATAACGGCCGAGTGTGGTGCGATCGGATTGCAAGTCAGACATGGGGTCTCGCTTTTATACCACTCGAAAATTCTTGAACTGCCAAGGGTCCGAAGCGTCCACATCCTCAGGATACAACACGCCGCGTTCTTCAAGCGGGGTCCAGTCCGTGTACACCCCAACCACCCGGCCAAGATAGGGCTTGCAGATCTGCAGCATGGTCTTGTACGGCAGGTCGTCGGGCTCGACGATGCCTGCGTCGGGGTTGTTGATCGCCCAGATGACCGCCGACACGTAGCCAATGTTGACTTGCAGGCTGGTGGCGTTGTTATAGGGGCAGAGTTTTCGCGCCTCTTCGATGGTCAATTGCGACCCGTACCAGTAGGCGCCTTTCTTGTGTCCCATCAACAACACGCCGAGTTCATCCATCCCCTCGGAAATCTCGTCGCGCAACAAACGGTAGCGCGGCGGAAACTTGTAGTTATTGCCGATGTACTCGTGCATCGACAGCACCGCGTCGTCGCAGGGATGATAGGAGTAATGGCAGGTCGGCCGGTACACCGCCTTGCCCTTCTTGCGCACGGTGAAGTAGTCCGGAATGGACGTGGCCTCGCCGTGCGAGATCAGGAATCCGAGCATCGGCCCTTCCAACGGAGTCCAGGTGCGTACTCGTGTGGAGGCGCCGGTGCGCTCCAGAAAAATCGCGGCGCCGCAGCCGAAATCGAAAGTCCGCCCATCTTGCGGCCAGTTCTTTTCATGGGTCCCCCACCCCAGTTCCGCGGGCTGCAACGACTCCCCGGCGAACGCCTCGCTCGACCAGGTGTTGACGAATTCGTCGCGGGCCTTGCGCCGCGGGCTTAACTGGCTATCACGCTCCGCGATGTGGATGACCTTGATGTCCAGTTTCTGTGCCAGCGCGGCCCATTGATCCCGGTTCTTCGGCTCGGCCTGTTTCAGCCCGGTATCCCGCGCCACATGCAGGAGCGCCTGTTTGGTCAGGTGCGACACCAGTCCGGGATTGGCGCCATGCATCAACACGCAGGCCGGCCCCTCCGGGAACTTCTTGCGCATGGCAAGCGCCGCCTCGCGATAAGCGTAGTTGGTGCGCCGGTCGGCGGGCACCGCGGTGTTGTGATGCCCACCCGGCCAGGGTTCGATGCAGGCGTCGATATACAGGATGCCGCGCTTCTGGCAGTACTCGATGGTGTCCAGGCTGTTGACGTCGTAAGAGGCATTGACCAGAAAGTCGCCTTCTTCGAGATACTTGTCGTATTGCGCGACGTAGGTGTCCCGTTTGATGGGTTCCACAATGAACTTGACGCCCAGGCTGCCCGCGATCTCCCTGCCGAACGCGTTGGCGGTAACGATGGTGATCTGCTCGGGTTTGATGTCGATATGGCGCAAGATCAGCGGCAACGACCCCTGCCCCACTGAACCAAAGCCGACAATCAGCATCCTGCCTTTTAACGCCGCGTATTTTTTATAGCCGCTCAATTGATTTCCTGCCCTCACGATGCGCAGCGAAGGGAATCCGCCGCGAGGCGCACGTTATAGACGAAGTTGGCGCGAAGCTCAACTGTCTGCCTCTGCGCGCCCGCTTGCTCCGCCTCCAGTGTGCCGCTGAAGTGCCCATTCCACATGCCTTCGCACCATGCCGGACGGATGGTCGCGGCGAGCTTCCAGCGCCGCCACGACCTCCGGCGAGGTCGATGCATTGCCCAGCCCGACCGCCAGATTACGCAGCCAGCGTTCGTACCCGATACGCCGGATCGCGCTGCCCTGCAGGCGCTGATCGAACTCCGCTTCTGTCCAGCCGAACAACGTCACCAATCCCGCCGCGTCCAGTCCATTGCGGACATCAAAATCCGCCAACTCCGCCTTGCCGACGAACCGGTTCCACGGGCACACCAACTGGCAATCGTCGCAGCCATAGATCCGGTTTCCCATCAGGGGCCGCAACGCCTCGGGGATGTCGCCCCTGTGCTCGATCGTCAGGTAGGAGATGCAGCGCCGGGCGTCGAGCTGGTAGGGCGCGACAATGGCGCGCGTCGGGCAGATATCGAGGCAGCGATTGCAGGTGCCGCAGTGCTCGGCCTGGGCCGCATCCACCGGCAACGGCAGGTCGGTATAGATTTCCCCGAGGAAAAACCAGGACCCGGCCTCCCGATCCAGCAGCAGCGTGTGTTTGCCGCGCCAGCCCAGGCCGGACTTCGCCGCCAGCGCCACTTCCATCACCGGCGCACTGTCGGTGAACACCCGGTACTGGTATCCCGGCAGGGCAGCGGCCATCCGGTCGCAAAGTTTCTGCAGCCGGGAGCGAAGCACCTTGTGATAATCCCGGCCGAGCGCGTAGCGGGCGACAAAGGCCCGGTCCGCGCTGCCGATGATCTCCCAACTGTCGGCCGACGCCGGCGGGTAATAATTCATGCGCGCCGTGATGACCCGAAGCGTGCCCGGCACCAGTTCCGCCGGACGCGTGCGCCGCACGCCGTGCGCGGCCAGATAGGCCATGTCGCCCTGCCAGCCGCGCCCCAACCATTCCAGGAGCCTGACCTCGGCTTCGCCAAGGTCGCAATCGGCGACGCCGATTTTCTGGAATCCCAAATCCGCCGCCCAGGCCCGCAGCCGCGCCGGAAAGTCGGGAGGAACCGGGCCGGGCGCGGACGGTGCCTCAGCGTCCGGTGGCGTGTGCGGGACGGGCGGCGTCATCATCGGGTCCGGCGAGAAGGAAATCGAGCTTGCGTGTTTCGCCATGCTGCATGACAAAGAACCGCTGCGGCGACACGCCCGCACTGGACAATGCCTCGGCGAGCTTGCGCGGCGGCTCGTCCAGCGTCTCATCCGTCAGGCGAAATGTCCCCCAGTGCATGCCCACCGAATACCGCGCATGGAGCTCCTGATGCGCCCGCACTGCTTCCTCCGGATTGACGTGCATGACGCGCATGAACCAGCGCGGTTCGTAGGAACCGATGGGCAGCATCGCCAGATCGATCGGGCCGAATTTCACGCCGATATCGGCGAGATCCCGGGAAAATCCGAAGTCGCCCCCAAACAGGAATTTGAGAGCCGGGCCGTTTCTCTGCGGCAATTCGATGATCCACGCCCCCCAAAGGCTCCGGTTCTGATCCCAGAGCGTCCTTTGACTCCAGTGCTGCACCGGGGCCAGTGTCAGCCCGAGGCCAAGATGATCGCGCCGGCCCCACCAATCCAGTTCCACAACGTTGCCGATATCCTGACTCCGGAACCAGGCCTTGAGTGCCAGCGGCACGTAGAACACCGGCGACCCGCCCTTCTGTTGCGAGAGCGCCTTCACCGTATCGAGATCCAGGTGATCGTAATGGTTGTGCGAGATCACGACCACGTCGATGCGCGGCAGTTGCGCTATCTCCAGTGGCACCGGCGTATGGCGTTTGGGTCCGGCAAAGGACACCGGCGAGGCACGCTGCGTGAAATGCGGATCGGTGAGAATGTTGACGCCGCCCAGCTGCAACAGAAAAGTGGCATGGCCGATCCAGGTCAGGGTCGGCTCCTGCCGGTTGCCGGCGAGGAAAACAGCATCGGGGCGGATCACCGGAAACCGGTAACCGCCTTCCGGCGCTTTCGCCACCCCGCCGGTCCAGCGTTCCCACTGCCACTTCCAGAAGCCCTTCTTCTCGGGATGCGGATAATTGTTCCGGAAACCCTCCGCCGTGTGATGCGGTTTGCCCGGACTATAATTGAAGTCGCCATGGCAGGCGGCCATCAGCACGCACAAGGCGAATACGCGTTTCATCATTCTGGCGAACCGGAAAATTGGCCGCAGTGTAGCCGCCGGCGCAGGGCGACGCAAAACACCACTCACAGGCAGGGAGACAATTCATGACATCAAGGAAGACGCAGCACAAGGCTGGCGTGATCGGTCTGGGCTCGATGGGACTGGGCGTCGCTCGTACCCTGCTCAAAAAAGGTTTTGAAGTGCATGCCTTCGACGTGCGGCCGGAAGTCTTGAAGGCCTTTGCCAAAGAAGGCGGCATCGCAGCGCATAGCCCCGCCGAAGTCGGCCGCCATGTTCCCGTTGTCATCGTCCTGGTAGTCAACGCCGATCAAACCAGCGAAGTGCTGTTCGGCAGAGAGGGCGCCGTGTCCACGCTGGCCAAAGGCGCCGTCGTCATCGCCAGCAGCACCGTCGCCCCCGAATTTGCGGTCGAGCTGGGCAAACGCCTCGCCGCCAAAGACCTGTTGCTCATCGACGCTCCCGTCTCCGGCGGTGCCGCGCGCGCCGCCAAAGGCGAATTGTCCATCATGGGTTCGGGCGCCAGGGCCGCGTTCAAAAAAGCCGACGCCGTGTTGAAAGCCATCGCGATCAAAGTCTACGAACTTGGCGATGCACCCGGCACCGGCTCCAAGGTGAAAATGATCAACCAGCTGCTCGCCGGCGTCCACATCGCCGCCGCCGCGGAAGCCGTCGCCCTGGGCATCCGCACCGGCGCCGATCCGAAAGTCATCTACGAAGTCATCTCCAACAGCGCGGGTTCGTCCTGGATGTTCCAGAACCGCGTGCCGCACATTCTCGATGGCGACTACACGCCGTTATCCGCAGTCAACATCTTCGTCAAGGACCTCGGCATCGTCCTCGACTCCGCGAAGAAAATGACCTTCCCCCTGCCCATTACCGCCGCCGCCCACCAGATGTTCCTCGCCGCAGCCGGCGCGGGGCTGGGTTATGAGGACGATATCTCCGTGGTGAAGGTGTATCAGGCATTGTCGGGAATCAAGTTGCCCGGGAAGAAAAAGTAAAAAAGGAAACACTGATTAAGTCCCGAAATGTCATTCCCGTGGAGCTTGTCCTCGAACGACGTCATCGGGGAACGGGGATCCAGGTTTTTTAAAGGCCACTGGTTCGCCGCCTTCGTGGGCAAGACAATTATTCAGTGCTTACAAGCGCGATGAAAAACCCTCTTCGGATTTCATCCGCTCCTGACATTAACACCCAGACTCGGATTGGACAACCAGCCTTGAAATCAGTATCTTGCCTCACGGAATGCGGCCTATCAGGAAAGTCTTACAGGATAACAATTAACTGTTTTTAATAAGGGGCTATCCACTTAGCTCCACCTATCCAGCGAGCGAGCGTGAAGCCCGAGGACGGTGTTCATTGTCGCGAATATGAGCGTAGGTAACAGGCGTTGCCAAGGTTGACTGCTGTATCAGCCTGTAGAACAGCATTCCCCGGGAGCGAGACGTGCGACGGTTAAAGCGAAACGTGAACTCGTCGAGGTAGTTGTCAACATGCCGTGGGTCTACCGCCCCGTGATGGGTCCCAAGCAGCCAGCGTTTGAGCAAGGAGGCGATGCGATGCACGCCGGGCAGTGGTCTGTGTGCCGGGGTCTGCGAACCCAAAATGACGAACGGATCATGATTGAAACCTTCTTCTCGAAGTGGGCGATATATCGGCGATCCATCCGTGCGCACCGTGGCGCCGGGCGAAACGTTTTCACGCACGAATAGTATGAGCGCCTTGATGGTCGCAGCCTCGATGCGGCGCAGCCGGATGCGCCCGAATCCCTTGGGTTGGAGAATTTCAACCGCCACCGCAATTGCAACCAAGTGGTCCCTGTTGGGGGCCTTGGCGTTGGCAATTTTTCGCCCTACCTGGGCTCCCCGGCTCAATGCCAGATAGGCCTCGTCCACCTCCACAATTCCGCTCAGTGGGTCCCGGTCCGGGTGCACCATCGCACGCCGAAACCGGTGCAATATGGCCCAAGCGGTCTGGTAGCTGTTCAGACCCAATACACGTTGCAGTCCCAGGGCGCTGACACCTTGCTTCTGGCTGGTGAGATACCACGCTGCGGCGAACCACACGCGAAGGGGTGTGCGCGTCTTGTCGAAGATCGTTCCGGCCGTTACGCTGCATTGACCTCGGCAGCTCCGGCAGATCAGCCGAGCTCTCGTGGCGCGACCAGGCGTGTCCGACACCCCGCAGGCCGGACAGCAAAACCCCTGCGGCCATCTGAGTTGCTCCAGGTACGCCGCGCACACTTCATCACTGGCAAACCAGTCCTGGAACTCACTCCACGTTGCCGGGTAGTCCCGGCCCGCAACCGGCTTGATGTCGTCCACGCGGGCATTGTCTATCTTGTGGCGGTGAACTACCCTCGCCTAAAGGCGAGGGCTTCAAATTACGGCTCAAGCCGGTGAGAGTCGGCCTAACGGCCGACTCGCGAAATCTCCCTTCTCCCCCTGGGAGAAGCAACTGGGGATGAGGGAAAGTTGGAATGATGATGAAAAGATTGCAATTCAAAAACTCGCCCTCACCCGCCGCTGTCGCGTCGGCCTCTCCCGGAGGGAGAGGCGAAATTCTGTCCCGTCGCCTAAAGGCGAGGGGTTTACGGATCCCCTATCGGGGACTCTAAATGGATAGCCATTTTTTAATATCAGTACATTAAATGGATGAGTCATTGCAAGAATTCTCGAAAATAGAGAAATCGGATGCCATGTTATTCGCGTTTTCGGTTCTTGAAATGGCGTTCGGCGTCATGGAGACAACGCAGTGAGCGTGATTAGCAGAGCCACGATTGGCCTCGCCATGCTCGCAGTTTTCTTCGCTGCCGAGGCGCAGTTCTATCCTGCGAAGAGCGTGCGTTTCCTTGTGCCCTTCGCTCCCGGAGGTCCCTCGGACATCGTGGCACGAGTGCTCAGTCAGAAGCTAAGCGCCGCGTGGAGTCAACCTGTCATCGTGGAGAACCGCGCTGGTGCCAGCGGCAACATCGGTACCGCATTGGCAGCTAAGGCTGCGGCGGACGGTTACACCGTCCTCGTCACGACGAGCGCATTCGCAGTCAATCCGAGTTTGTGGAAGGAGCCAGGGTATGCCGCTGAGGACTTCGTCCCGGTCGTGAACGTCGCCTCAAGTCCGAACATCCTGGTAACGAACGCTGATGGCCCTCGCACACTGCAGGAGGCAATTCTCCGTGCGAAAGCCAAGCCGATCACCTATGGATCGGCGGGGAGCGGTACCACCCCTCATCTTTCCGCAGAGTATCTGTTCAAGGTGCTGGCGAAAGTGAATGCGACCCATGTCCCCTATAAAGGGGCCGGCCCGGCATTGGCGGCCGCCCTCTCCGGGGAAGTCGACCTCGTGAGCGTTACCATCTCGGCGGCGACGCCCCTCGTTAGATCTGGCCGCCTACGCGGGCTCGCCGTTACCAGTTCAACCCGTGTTGCCGCGCTCCCCGACGTACCCACCGTCATCGAGGCGGGGTTCGCAGGATTCGACGACTACACGTGGGTAGGCGTGTTCCTACCCAAAGGTACCTCTCAAACCGTCGTCGCCCGCCTGAACGCCGACATTAATGGACTGCTTCGACAGCCTGAAGTCGAGAATCGGCTCGAGGCCGTAGGCTTCCAACCTACCGGGGGCACCAGCGAAGCATTTTTTCGCTACCTACACCAGGAGATCCGCAAATGGTCCGAAGTCGTTCGCCAGACCGGTGCCCAGCCCGACTAGGCTCGCCTGAGAATCTGGAAGCAAGCCCGTGAGCGAAGCCCTGCCACCCATCCGACGAATAGTCACCGGGGACGATGTGCACGGGCGCTCACGTATCGTTGAGGATTGCCCGGCCACTGTCGTTCGCACCGTTGTCGAGCGCCCGGGTTACCGTTCCGTGAACCTGTGGCGCACGGAAACAACTCCCGCCCAGATAGATGCACCGGACACCGTCTCAGGTCATAGCGGGATTCTGCCGCCGCAGGGCGGTGGCACACTCCTGCGCATCATTGATTTTCCACCCGAGCCCAAAGACCCGGAAGAACGAAGACGCCGCATCTACGCCACCTTCGGCGATATCTATCAAGATGCGGCGCACGACAAACGGGAAGGAAAGCACCCGGGTTTGCATCGGACCGAGACCGTCGATTACGCGATAGTGCTGGAGGGCGAGATCTACGCGGTCATGGACGAGGATGAGACGGTGATGCGTGCGGGCGATGTCTTGATACAACGTGGCACCAACCACGCCTGGGCGAACAGATCGAACAAGACAGCGCGCATCGCATTCGTGCTGATTGACGGGAAGCGCTAGGTCCGATCATGAACAGGACAAACACTCACGTGGGGCAGGTGTCCGGTCTTGCAATCACGGTCACGGTCGGGGTCGGACCCACGCAACATATTGATGGAAAGAAACTATGGCGAATAATTCAAGTGGATTTTCGGCTTAAACCCACATTTTCATCGCAAAATCCCGACGCCTGAGAGATTTCCGGCATAGCCTAGTGCCAAGGAACTTTTTTTGGAGGATGGAATCATCATGCCCGTCGATCTCACAGGAACCCATCACTGGCCCGCACAGCAACGCATCATCTCGGGCGTGCCGTTCGTCACGGCGATGATGCAGGAGATATCGCGCGCAAAAGCGAAACGGGTATTTATCACTACCACGCGTTCACTCGCGAACGGCCGCATGATGTCTGAAGCTGTGGAGGCGCTCGGATCCCTTTTCGCGGGGAAATTTTCCGCCATCGGCGCGCACAGTCCGCGCCAAAGCGTTATCGCCTGTCTGGACGCAGTGCGTGCTGCGAGTCCGGACCTGATCGTTGCGATTGGCGGTGGATCGGTCATCGATGCGACCAAGGTCGTGCTGATCGCGTTCTGGAACGGGGTCCGATCGGCGGACGGTCTCGATGCATTTGCCGGCAAACCGGTTGACGCCAGCGCATGGGACGACGATCCGCAGCGTCTGCGGATGATCGCAATTCCGACCACGCTGTCCGCCGCCGAATTTTTTCATGTGGCGGGTGTGACCGATACCCGCCGGCAGGTGAAGGAAAGCTTTCAGCACCCCCTGGCCGTGCCGAAAACCGTCATTCTGGATGCCGCCGCGACGCTTGAAACCCCGCTCGAATTGCTGCTTTCGACCGGCATGCGGGCAGTCGATCACGCGGTCGAGAGCTGGTGCGCAGTACGGACCACGCCGCTGGCGGATGCCACCTCTTTGCAATCCATGCGAATGCTTGCTTCGTCTCTGCGCGGCATCCATGCCGACCCGAAGGACATGCATGCGCGGCTGGAAGCGCAGGTCGCGATGACCCTGCCCCGGTTTCACGTACATCAGATTGTTGGTAAATTTCTGATGAACGGAGGGCGAGATGGGCAAGAAGGAGCAGGTTGCAAATCGGCAGTACACCGATGAGTTCAAAATAGAGTCAGTCA
>JBJXFN010000214.1:0-5428 GCA_046155535.1 Burkholderiales bacterium | reverse complement strand
GGGCAGTTCGGTCAACCACTCGAGATAAGTACGCAGCATCGCATGTTCGCCGCTGTTTTCGCCCATGCGTTCCAGGCGCTTGAGTTCCTTGCGCGCATGCTTGAGGGTTTCCTCGGGCATGCCGGCTTCATCGACTGCCTTCTTCAGTTCTTCAAGTTCCGCCACCGTGTCTTCGCCATCCCCGAGCTGTTTCTGGATCTGGCGCATCTGTTCGCGCAGCACGTGCTCACGCTGGCGCTCGTCGAATTCCTTCTTTGTCTTCTCCCCGATTTCCCTGGACAGTCGCAGCACCTGTACACGCTCGCCGAGCATGGCCAGCACGCTGTCCAGTCGCAACCGCAGGTCGAAGGATTCCAGCAGCGCCTGCTTTTCCTCGCTTTTCACGTCCAGCAGGTTGGCAACCATGTCGCTCAGCAACGCGGGCGAGGTCATCGCCTGCACCACGCCAACGAGTTCGTCCGGGACATTTGGCAACAGCCGGATCGCCTCCGCCGCGCTCTCCTTCAATTGGAGAAACCGCGCCTCGATATCGGCGCCGGACTCTTCGCGAGTCTCCACAGTCGCCACACGCGCCACCATGAATGGCCAGCCCTCCAGGAATTCCAGCACCCGGAAACGCGACTGCCCCTGGATCAGCAGGTGGTGTGCGCCCTCCGTGCCGGGCATGTATTGAACCACCTGGCCGGCCGTGCCCACCCAGTAAAGATCATCGGGTTCCACGGTGTTTTGCCGGGGGTCGCGCTGCAGAAGAAAGCCCACGGGCCTCCCGGCGCGCGCCGCTTCCTGCGCCGCCGCCACCGAGGACGCGCGACCGATATTGATCGGTGACATGACGCCGGGAAACAACACGGCATTGCGCAGCGGAATGACAATCAGCGCGTCGTCGGGGAGCGGCTTCACAGACGCACCTTCCCCGCCGGCATTCTTGTCCGGCGCCGTCCCGGCCGATCCACTGCCTGACAACATGTCCTGCACCTTTGGCCAGAAGTTCATTTAGTTTCCTTTTCGCTGAAAAATCAGAGTCAAACTCGTCTCTTCGTTTCTTGACCGTGGGATCTGTCGGAACAGGTTCCGAAGGTCCATGCGGATTCCCGGCATGGGAAGCCAGATGAAGGCTGATTCCCGGGATTCAAGACGGCAGGGCCACCGCGGGTGCGTCTGGCCTGACTGCGGCTGCCACGCTCCCGGATCGCCACCCGCGAACGCGCCGATCCGAG
Organism: Burkholderiales bacterium; assembly: GCA_046155535.1. GTDB lineage: Bacteria > Pseudomonadota > Gammaproteobacteria > Burkholderiales > JACQAP01 > JACQAP01. The sequence goes on along the minus strand of JBJXFN010000214.1, from coordinate 4,211 downwards.
CAAATCGGTTCCCGTCGGAACTTCAGATATGATTTCCTCAATGGCGAAGCAGATTCGCGCGCCACTGCAAACCGGGGACCCTCATGAAAATCATCAGCATCGAAACACTGGCCTGCGACGCGGGATGGCGCAATTATCACTTCGTCAAAGTGACTGCGGAGCAAGGCATCGTCGGTTGGAGTGAATTTGATGAAGGCTTCGGGGCGCCCGGCGTCGGCACGGTGATCCAGCGACTCGCCGGGCGCATTGTCGGCCAGGATCTCGGCGCGCACGAACGCATTTACGCTGAGCTGTACTGCGCGACCCGACCGGCCGCCGGCGGCATCGTGGCACTGGCCATGGGCGCGATTGAAAACGCGTTGCTGGATGCCAAGGCAAAATCTCTGGGTGTTCCGGTCTATGAACTGCTCGGGGGCAAGATCCGCGATCGCATCCCGGTGTACTGGTCGCACTGCGCCACCTGGCGTATTTTCCAACCGAAGTACTACTCACCGCCGATCACCGACCTCGATGGCGTGCGCGCCATCGGACGCGAGGTTCGCGAAAAAGGCTTTCGCGCACTCAAGACCAACATCTTCATGTACGACAAGGATGGCCGGAATCCCTATCAATGGCTGCCGGGATTTGCCCAGCCGTTTGCCCCCGAACTCAATGTGGACCGCAAGATCCTTCGTCTGCTACGCGAGCACCTCGAAGCCATGCGCGAAGGCGCGGGTCCGGATGTCGAAATCCTCCTCGATCTGAATTTCAATGCCAAGACGGAAGGCTATTTGAAGATCCTGCGCGCGCTGGCCGACTTCGAACTGTTCTGGGTGGAAATTGACAGTTACGATCCGGCCGCGCTGGCCCATATCCGCCGCCAGAGCCCGCACCCGATCAGTTCCTGCGAAACCCTGCTCGGCCTGCGCGAATTCCTGCCCTATTTCCGCGAACAGGCGATGGACGTGGCCATCATCGATGTGCCCTGGAACGGCGCCTGGCAATCAATGAAAATCGCCGCAGCCGCCGAAGCGCACGAAGTCAACGTCGCGCCGCATAATTTCTATGGGCATCTGTGCACCATGATGAACGCGCACTTTGCGGCTGCCGTGCCGAACCTGCGCATCATGGAAGTGGACATCGATCGCATCGCATGGGATCACGAATACTTCGACCATGTGCCCGAATTCGTGGACAGCCATCTGGTCATGTCCGAGCGGCCCGGCTGGGGCATCGAACCCAATGAGGCCGCCATCCGCGCCCGGCCACCATCGTCGCGTACCGGCCTGCTCACGCAGCGAAAAGTGTGAGGACCGGCTGAGCGCGCCGGTCTCAGGAACGAATCACGCCGAGCTGCATCAGGACAAAAGCCGTCATGGTGAACAGCATCAGAAAAGCGACCAGCCATAACAGGACGGTCACCACGCCACCGGGCGCCACCTCGGCAGGCAGCTTGCGGTGTCGCAGATACACCACGGCAAACGCCAGCACCGGAAGCATCAATCCCAGCACCACACCGCCGGCCTTGATCATCTGCACCGGCTCACCGGTGGCGAAAAAAACCAGACAGGGAATCACCGTCAACGCCACCACAAAGGCGCGCTGATAGCGCAGTCGAGCAGGATAATCGTCGGCGCGGAACCGGCCCATCAAGCGCATCATGTCCGCAAATATCCGCGAATTGGCCGCGGAGGCGGCAAACACCGTGCTGTAGAGCGCCGCAACGGCGCCGACATAGAACAGCCACAGGCCGAAAGGGCCCATGGTTTCCGTGAACATCCGCGACAACACGGCAATCATTTCGTTGCCTGCGGGCACCTGGCCCAGTGTGTGCAGCACGCCGGCGCCAAGCATGTAGAAGGCGACCGTCGCGACCGTGTACACCAGCATGGACACCAGGATGTCGCAGTGCATGACCCGTATCCATCCGCGGGCGCGGCGACGCCACGCCTCGCTGTCTTCGCGCCGCCCGGTGAAACGCGCGTATCCCTTTTCCACACACCAGTAGGGGTAGGCCGACAACTCTCCGGCATTCACGCCGGTGATTCCGAACACGGCGATGGCCACTACCAGCCCCTTTTCCGGCAACCCGAAGCGCAGGCCTTCGGCCATGCGCGTCCAGTCGAAATAGGCGGGATCGCTGGTGAGCACCGCCGCGGCAAACACGGTCATGAACGTGAACAGCGCGACCATCCACACGGCCAGAAATTCCACGCGCCGGTAGGAGCCCCTGAGCAACACGGCCAGCGTCAGCGCCGTCAGGATGACGACCCACGCGCCGATGGATATGCCCGGCACGATCAGGACCATGACCTGCGCGATGCCGGCATACATGGCGCCGATCAATGTCAGGGAGAGCAGCATGATCACGCCCCAGACCCACACCACCCAGTTGACCCCGAGTGCGCGCGGGCCTGGAAAATGGTTGAGCGCCTGCAGCCCGGTTTCGCCCGTCGCAATCGTGTAGCGACCCCACACCGTCTGGACGACTGTCTTGACGATGCAACTGAACAGGATTGCCCAGAGCATGACGAAGCCGACTTCCGCGCCCAGCCGCGTGGTGGCGATCAGTTCTCCGGTGCCGACGATGGACGCCGAAAGCAGCATGCCGGGGCCGATGCGCCGGAGCATCCCGGCAAACGCCTGCGGCGGCTCTTCGATGGCCGCGGCGTCATACGTGTAGGGATCGGCGGCGGCTTTGTCCGATGCGCTCAAGATCGTCCCCTAACGGGCGACCGCAAAGCGGCGGATCTTGTCTTCATCCAGCTCCACGCCGAGCCCCGGCCTGTTCGGCACCACCATGCAGCCATCCGCCGGATCGATGCGCACCGGTTCCGCCAGATACCACTGAAACATGTCGCTGTCGAAAACCGGCGCCTCGTGAAACACCTCCACATAGGGGCAATTCGGTATCGCGGCACAAAGATGCAGGTGCGCGATGAACCCGAGGCCGCCGTTGCCGTGATGCGGAGCACACAACTTGTGGTGCATTTCCGCGTAGGCGCAGGCCTTGCGAATCTGCGTCATGGTCTCGCCGACCATGGCCTCTGGCTGCAGGATGTCATAACAATTGCGATCGACCAGCCAGCGATACTCATGCAAGCCGAGATTGTTTTCCCCGCCCGCGATAAGAATGTCCACCGCCTCGCACAGCCGGGTCAGGTTGTCGAAGGCATAACGATCGAGCGGCTCTTCCAGCCAGTACACGCCGAGCCTTTCCAGTTCGCGTGCCGTCTTCAGCGCCCGCTCGTACGACCACACCGGGCCGCGCTCCGGCTGCTGCGTGCCGGGCAATTGCGCCTGGTTCGCGTCCACCAGCAGAGTGAAATCTTCGCCCACTGCGCGCCGCACCGCCTCGACCTGTGCGATGTCCTCCTTGATCGTCTCGCCGTGGATGCGCAGCTTGGCAGCACGCCAGCCTGCCGCTTTCACCTTCACGATGTCTTCCGCGCGACGTTGGGGGGAGCGCACTTCGACACAAGACGCATAGGCCGGCACACGATCCCGGAATCCGCCCCACAATTTGTACACCGGCTGGCCACAGGCCTTGCCGATGATGTCCCAGAGCGCGATTTCCACACCCCAGGCTTCGCCTGCCCCGCGGAATACATGGGCATGGCGCTCGAGAGCAAAAGGATCCTGGCCGATGAGCTGCGGCTTGATCCAGGATTCTATTTTCGGGGATACGGAATAACCGGGCGAGCCCAGTCCAACGATGCCTTCGTCGGTAAACACCCTGACAATGGTGCCGCCATAACGACGCCACGAGGCGCCCGGTGCCCATGCCGGATTCAACGGCAAAGACAGTTCCGGGCCCGCCAGATCAAGAACCTGAATATCGGTGATCTTCACCTGCACCTCCGCGCCGTTTGCCACGCACCATCGATGCTTTCTGTTTTCGAATTGAAGGATCTGGAATTCGGATAGCAACCATCCTCCGTCACTTCATCGGATTTCGGGTGTTCGTTTCCCGTGCGCAAGTTCGCCAGACGCAAGGAGCTGTTCAAGTTCGCTTGCGCCGCCGATCAACACCCCTTTGACGAACACCATCGGAAACGTCGGCCAACCCGTCCACATCTTGATCGCCAGACGGCGACGCCACTCACCCAGATAACTGCCGTATTCCAGGTACTTATACGCGATATTCGCGGCGTCCAGCAGTTTGCGCGCTTTTCTGGGAAATGGATTCTGCCGCATGCCCACCACCACGATGTCGTTCGTGGCCACGGCTG
>JBJXFN010000208.1:0-13039 GCA_046155535.1 Burkholderiales bacterium | reverse complement strand
CGGTTCATCCCCGCGCGCGCGGGGAACACACTTCTTCCACTTCGTTGATTCACCGGAGGAAATCAACGAGTGGTTTTTCTACCGAATTTGCGCATACGCTTAATCAGCTTAAACGCATCGCGGAAATCCGGCAAATCCGAATTGTTAAAGATCGTCGACGGCTGTCTCGGGCAGGAACGACACCAGCTTTGCCCCATCCAGTTCCACCGGAATACGCCGATTCGTCCCGAGGGTCATAAAGTCGAATCCCGCTTCGTTGCTCACCCGCCACGCCATGACAGCGTTACCTTGTTCAATGCCGGCTTCGACCTGGGTCCAGATGTGTTCGCGCACTTTTGCCGAGTAATTGCCTATATAAACACCTGCGCGCACTTCGAGCAGCCACACGGCCAGCCGACCGCGCAGTCGCGGCTGCGCGTTCTCAAGAACGATGACCAGCATCGCCAAGAGACTCCGGATTGGGGATCGCCGGACCGACGGCATCCTCGGGCGGCTCTGGCGGTTCGATTCCGCCTGCGGCGAGCATATCCTCGATGCCCGGGACAATTCGTTCCAGAAGCTTCGTTTGCCTGAAAACGTCGCGACAGCCTAGGCGCACCTGTTGTTCTGGATTTCCCGGGTGCCGGGAAGCGATTTGAAAGGCAACCGGAACGACTGTCTCGAACTTGTAGACGTCTGCCACATCGTAGACGAACGAAAGAGGCTTCCCGGTATGGATGAAACCCACCGCCGGTGCATAGCCCGCTGCCAGAACGGCGGCTTCGGCTACCCCGTAGAGGCACGAAGTCGCGGCCGAAAGGCATCGGTTCGGAAGATCGCCCTTGTCCCATTCTCGCGTGTCGTAGTTGCGTGCCTTCCATTCGACGCCGTACTTGATAGCAATCCGCTTGTACATCTCGCGAACCCGTGCGCCTTCTATGCCGCGTAGTTGCTCGACAGATCGACGTTGAGGAGGTTCTTCACCGAAGCGCATCGCGTACATGTTGCGCACGACCTTCAACCGCAAATCCGCGTCGAGGGCGAGCTTCGCCTGGTAGAGCAGGCGATCAGCCCGGGCTCCGCCCGGTTGTCCGGCGGAGTAAAGCCGCACACCGGCTTCGCCAATCCAGACCAGCAATGTTCCGACTCTTGCTGCCAAGGCGCATGCGGCGTGTGAAACCCGGGTGCCCGGTTCCAGCATCAGGCAGGCAACACCGCCGACTGGGATGTGCGTCCGGATGCCGGTCTTGTCGACCACAACGAAAGCGCCGTCGAGAACGTCGAGTTGACCCTTCTCGATATAGAGGATCGACAGCCGTTCCTTGATCGGGATTGGCTTGAGAGGCGGCAGGAGTTCAGCCACGTTTCACCCGGTTATGTGGCCGATGGCATTTGCGCCATGCCGCCGATGTCCGCCTAGATGCGCCGTACCAGCAACAGGCCGCAGCCGAAAGCTTTTGCGTGACCGATGCCATTTTCCAAGAGCGTTGCCAACGAGTTGGGATCACGTACCCTCAGAACCCCCTCGAACGTGGCGGTAACAAGTTTCCCACCCCGGTTGCCCTTCCGGAAGTAAAGCGGCGGATGCAGGAGCACGTCTGTCGATTCGACTTCCGCTCCCACTGCAAGCTTGCGGAGTAGCCACTCCCGTTGGTCGTTTTCGCGGATCAGGGGTACACGGCATTTCTCCGATTTCTTACCTGGCTTTGCATCGCGCTCGGCGTCAGTAATGGTTTTGACTGGATTGGCGGTGAGCAAAAAGGCCAGGCGCTGGCTGGCTACGGGCCGCGGGTGAAATTCACGCGTGCCGACGAGCGCAATGCCCGCGACAACTACCGGCGCGCGCCGCGATTGAACCAGTAATCGGGCTGGATGTCCGGTAGGGTTGTGCTCGACACGGAACAAAAAGCCCTGCCGTTCAGCCTCACCAGAAGCGCGGGATTCACGCGTCTCGCCGGGAAACAGTCGCCACACATGCCGGTGCAGATCATAGGGATTGCGCACGGCCTCCCAAGGTAGTTCGACTCGACTCAGGAACATTTCGGCTCCTTGTGCAGGTAAACCAGACGGGTAGCGAACTGGCGCGTTTTTCCGTGCATGGGCACATCGCGCACTCGTACGGGCTGATCGGACGTTTCCGTTTCGCTGTAGATCAAACCGCCCTTCGGCTCCGTCGTCGCCAGCGCATCTCGTGCACTGGCTGCTTCGATTTGCCCTTCCAGCAATGGGCGAGTCAGCGGGCAGGAGCGCCGTCCCAGTGCAGGGGTGTAACACGGACGTCGCAAAGCTTCGGCGATTTGCTCAAGGCTTACCGAAGCGCCGGGCCGACTGCCGACTGCCACGGTAAAAGCGGCGTCAAACAGGTACTCGCGGCGCGATACCACGGGGAATTCATTTTTTGAGCCATCCACCTTCCGCGCGTCCATGACGGTGTGGAAATCCGGTAGCTTGATGCCAGGCTTCGCCACAGGTCTTTCTTTGCCGGGGCGGGCAAGCTGGCTGTCGACACGCACGGTGATTTCGACGCTGGCCGCAAGATTCGTCTGCCCTGCCAAATCGCCGCGTTCGACACCCAGGCAAGCGCCCAACAAACCCAACAGGCCGCTGCGCGTGGGGTAGAGATTGGAAGGCCGGAAATCTTCGAAGGTGTGCGTGCCCCAGGCCTGCATGGGGCCGTCCAGCCGTAGGATCAGAAAATTCAGCATGGCATCAACCCTTGCCGTTGCGGGCAATCCAGTTTTCGAGTTGCGCAAGCGAGTCCACCGCCGATTCGTCGCCCAGCTTTGCTTCGCCGTCCAGTGCAAAGGCGCGTGCCGTTTCGTCCAGATCGTAAGCCTTGTGTACGCGCGCCCAATAGTCGGCCAGCGCCTTGACCGAGGGCTTAAGGAAGCCGCCGTTGCGGTCCCGCGGCACCGGCGCTTCAAAAGCGTTAGCCAACGAAATCGGCTGATCGGCGAAGCTGGCCACAGCAAAATCCGCCAGATTGTGGGCGGCAAACGACTGCTGCTTGGCCGACGGCACCACAGTCGCCAGCATGTGCAAAACGTGGCGGGCGATGTCCAGCGCCGGCTTACGCGAGTCGACGGTTTCCGTGCTCTTCATGTCCGGCAATAGGCCTAGGTTGACCTGCAACTGCTTGAGATTGAGGCTGGCATACCGATAGAACACACCGGAAGAAAACTGCTGGGTGTCTAGATGTCCCGCGCCCGTCTCGCCCGCATCCTGAGTGAGATCATCCACGGCGGTGAACCAGTCCACGTCCTGCGGCTCGACTGCATGGGTGGTGATCGCGTGGGCGATGGCCATCGCGCCATCGACCGAAGTCATCAGGCCAGACGTGGCCATGCGCCCAGATAACGCAATATCTGCCGTCTTGCCAATCGCCGCGCGCACTTGGTCGATTTTGTCCTTGACTGCCTTGACGCGCTTTTTGGTTAACTCTTCTTCGATGATTTCCTGTTCGGCCTTTTTCTTTTTGCCTTTCTGATTTGCGGCTTTGGCTTTAGCTTTTTCCTTTTCGTCGTTGGTTAAGGACACATCCTTAACGATTCCGCACAGCACGCGAATTTCTTCAACTGACCAAGGCGCAACAGCCAGTTTCTTGGTTGCTCCGCCATCGCCGTCAGAACCAGCGTCCTGATCGCTGGTCTCATCTGCATCGTCATCCGATGCCTTGGCCCGAACGAAAAGCTCCATGGTTTTAGCAATCAAAGCAGGCTCGAATTCCTCCTTGAGCGCTTCGGTAAAAATGGGGATGAGCTTCTCAAGCGCCCTGGTACGGGTCGAAGCGACGCCAAAATGGGTCTCGTAGTAATCGCTGAATCGCATAGACCGCTTCAACGACTGGCTCGAAACGCGCACGCGGTTCACGCCTCCGAACACAGCAGTTTTCTGCATGTTCATGTCGTCGCGGTTGAGGCACGACGGGCTGTGCGAAATCAGCACGTGAAAGTTGATGAAATTCTTGGCGGACATTAGCGGGCTCCTTTGGCGGGGGTGAATTGGGCGAGGTAGAAATCCTCGACAAGTTGACGTTTGGAAATGGCGTTCCAGTACCAGAGCGTCTTGCCGAATGCCTGCCAATCGACAGCGGGATCGACGTGAATGAGCAATCTTCTGAGCTGTATAAGGTCTTGTGGCGCGCGGCTGCGCGCGACCTGCAAAACGCGGGCTTCAGAAAATTTGGCGGAGGCCAGTTGCGCGCCAAGCGATTTGGCATTGACCGCATGTCTGGCGTGTGGCAACAGGAACGCAATTCGCTGGTAGCGCTCGTCTGGCCTTTGACCGGGGAACAGGCGATACAGCGCAGGCAATAGCGCGACATCGTCCAACTCGGCGACTCGTCGCAGCTCTGCGCGTGCGCTGTTGGGGAAAGCCTCGTTGTCGAAACGCGCCTTCAGCGCGACAAAGTCTGGCAATTCGCTGCTCATGCTTCCTCCATCAGCTTCTTCAGGTCGGTATTCAGACTGCGCCTTGTCCATGCAATAACCGGAATCAGTTCGGGTTTGGCGGCGTAAGGTCGAGTGAGTTCTTCGAAAATTGTTTCGCAATGCCGGGCGATCTCTCCGGCAAAACGCTGCCGTTCGCTTGCCCACGATGTCCAAGTCAGCTCGTTGGAAAAAATCTGGTGAATCAGGTTTTCGGTACGCGCGTAGAACAGCTTCTCGGCAGTTTCATGGATAGCTGCACCGATTCCCTTCAGCCGGATTTTTTTCTTCTTATTCTCATAGCCTTTTGATGCAACCAATAACTTTCCATACAGGGCCTTTCTTGCATCCTTGCCGAGCTTCACCAGCTTTGGCAGACGCTCTTTGTCGTCACGCCAACCTTGCGCAAGGCTAAACATTTCATGCCGACGACCTACAATGGAAGCTTGTCTTGCACAATAACCACCAACCCATAGATGCAGTCGCCCAATTCCCAATTCGCTAGCTTGTGCAACGGGGCCGCACGGCTCACTACCCTCCTTGGCATCAGGATCATTCACACCGCGCAACAAAACAAATTCCGAAAGCTGGGTCCAGGCAGGATATTCAGCATTGAATGCCGAATATTTCCAGTTCACTTTCCCGTCTTTTAGGATGGCCACTCTTGCACCATGAGGGTGTGGCCATAAACCTTCAACGTTGAATCTGAATTGCTCCTTTCTGAAGAACCTATATACCTGTTCTGGACCATCCTCGAAGATGTCGCATGAGTCCAACGACTCCTCTCGAACTAGCTCAAGCTTCGTTGGCTGCCAAAACAGTCCGCGGGCAAGACCAATATCGCCTTGTTTAACTTTCTCGTCAGATTTGATCGGTCTAACCCATGTGGGCTGATCAACCTGGAAGTCTGGTTTCCAACCGGGCAGGCTTGCTTGAACTCGTGGCAGCGCTAAAACGTTTAGCCATATCGTTTTACGCAAATCAGACCCGGAAACGAAAATATCGACAGGAGTCAAATATGGGTTCGTACCGCCTCGCAGGTTTCCTTTAAAACCACCTCCCATGCTATTTGCATTCGATGCCTGATTAAAAAGCGCAATTGCCGTCAAGCTAGCCGAGAGCTTTTTGACTTCTCCAACTTCGTTGAAAAAAGCGTGGTTATTACCTTCGGGCAAGCCAACAAGGATTTTCTGAATCGGAGTCAATTTGTCCGTCTTCAATCCGCGCGACTGCATGAAAGGCTGCGTAGGATGGTCAAGGTCGAACCAGTCCTGACACCGCGCGATGCCTGCGGTGAATTCGTCCGGTGTCAGCGGTGTGTCAAGCCGATTCCGCAGCGTCGCTACGTCTTCCGGCAGGAACATGATCTGAGTCATGCACACCAGCAGTTGCAGGCAGGCGAGTTCCAAATCGTCGCGCGGCAGGCTCACTTGCCAGTCGCCCGGTTCACACAGCAGTTGCCGATAGGTCAGCAGGCGGAATTCGCCCGCACCGCCTCCTGCGCATACAGGAATCCAGGAGTCCTCAAGCAGATTCATTGCGGGCTTTCTCCAATCCAAAGTCCTGCGAGTAGTGGAATTTTCCGTTTGCCGCTGACCAGCTTCCGGGTGCAGCGAAATTCAGCGTGATCTGCGAATAACCCGCCAGCGGCCCTTCTTTTTCGAAAGGGCAATCCCGCAGGTGTTTATTCCAACTGGCAGGCACCGGGACTGCGTTAATATTGATCGCTTCGGCCTGCTCGCGCTCTGGCAGGTCTGCGAGGCTTTGTCCGTCCAGCAAGCGACCGTCCGGCAGGATGGGCAGCACGCTCAGGCTCATTTCGCCATCGCGGGTCAGGCCGGTGATTCGGTCGTCTTCATCACGGAAGCTGCTGACTGTCATGGTGGTCAGGCGCTGCGCATCTTTTTCACGGGAGATTTGCAGTGAATTGAACACTACAAAATCATCCGCGATTTTTTCTGGTTCATCGTCCCAGTCCTCGCGCTGGTAAACCTGTTCGATCCAGTCCCGGTACGCCTCGGGGAATTCGATCTTCGAGGAATCAATCAACAGTTGCTCGGTACGCCACAGCACACGGGTGTTACCGTAGATCAGTTTGTGCGCGCCGTAGTCGTCGCCGGCCACTGAAAGCACGGTGCAGCGGGGCGATTCGAAACCAGAAGGTCTTACCTCCCGGGCGTGCCGATGCAACCGCCCCAGGCGCTGAAACAACAGGTCCACGGGGCAGATCTGCGTGACCATCCAGTCGAAATCGAGATCAAGGCTTTGTTCGATGACCTGGGTGGCGACCAGAATACGGCCGGTTTGCCGTGGCGCGCTGCGTCCGTAGTGCGCCAGAGTGTCACGCTCTTTCTCCCGTCGGTCTGCAAAGCGGAAACGAGCATGGAAGAGATCGACTTCGATGGCAGATTGCCTACGCAGCATACGCGCCAGCTTCTGGGCATCGTCGACCAGGTTCATCACAATGGCAACTAGTGCGCCGCCTTCGGCGGCGGCGAGGATGCGGGCAATAAGGCTTTCATCCGGCAAGACATCGGCGAGTTTCAGGCATTCAACCGCGACATCGCGCAGGGTAGGCTTCTGATTTTCGACGACTGTTCGGGGCATGGTTTCGCCGCTCGTCGCGTGCCATAGTACCGGGTAGGGTGCTTTGTCTGGCCCGCTGGTGCCCCATGCCCCCAAGAGCTTCGCCCGCAGGTTGGCCGGAAGCGTGGCGGATAGAAGCACCGCACTGCCGCCGCTGGCTTTTTGCTGGCGGAGGACCTCGCCTAGCAAGCCGTGCATGTAGGCATCGTATGCGTGGACTTCATCAACGATAAGTACTGATTTGGCCAGTCCAAAACCGCGCACGAACTTGTGCCGTACCGGCAAAACGGACAGTAGTACTTGATCAACGGTACACACACCGATCTGGCCGAGAAAAACGCGCTTGCGACTGCTGGCGAGCCACGCTGCACACTGTACCGTTGCCTCGGTCTTACCTTGCGAGGTGACGCGCCGACCGCTTTCGGCCAATTTCTGAAAAGTTTCATTGAGATTGCTTCTGCCGTGCGCCAATACCACGTTCGCGTTGCCGAACACGCGGCCAGCAAATCTCTCCGCACGCTGCAACATGGCGTTGGCGGTCGCTTGCGTCGGTAAGGCAAATACGATGCTGTCTGCCACACCCGCATCCAGCAATCGCCAAGCGTAGGCGAGCGCCGCTTCGGTCTTTCCGCTTCCTGTGGGAGCTTCGATCAACGTCAGACCCGGGGTAGTTGGCAATCGGTCAATTTCGGTTTGAATTCCACGCGGCGACTCGCTGTTGTCGAGCAGCGCAGCGACTCCCAGGTAGTCTGAAGCGTGTCCCAACAGCCCAAAGTGGCCAATAATGTTCCTTGACTGAATTTTCTGAAGGCGCTCTTCTAGGTAGTCGGACAACTTCATATTTTGTGAAGCGCGGTACTCGAACACGTCGACGTTTGACCCGATCCAGTCGCACACGGCGCAATAACCTGCCAACAAGGTGCGGGCGTAGGGCGAACCTTTCAGCGGCAGGTCTTGCAGGCTGAGTCCGGCAGGTTCGAGAAAGAGCGCTTCCAGCGCTTGTACGAAATCCCGCCGCGCATTTCGATCACGCTCTATGAGCATGTCGTCGGTGTCGAGCAATAAACCCTCCATCGCGGCATCATGGAAATCACCGTGGTGACCAGTAACGGCGGAAAGCCAGGGTTGCCAGCGTGTCCAAATGATTTGCTCTTTATCGGATTGAACGATCCAGTTCGCGTATTCCCGTCTCGCCCAGGAAATGCCTGCGTGGCCGTGATCGAATTCCTGGATTTCCTTGAGCGCAAGCCCGTGGTCGTTTTTCTCTAGTCTTCCCCACACGGCAGCGAGTGCATCGGTTGCCTTAAGCTGGAAACGAATGTCGAATTTTCCGAGATCATGCATGGCCACAAAGAACAGCATCCACGCTTGAAGTTGATCTGTCGCTGAGTCGGATTGAACGAAGGCCGCCAAAAATGCTCGGCGAATTGCCGGGCTCAGATCCCACCAGGTACGCGCTACTGCCGCCACATCCAGACAGTGATACACCAGCGGATGCCACTTGGGCGTGCCCGGATAGTTGGGGTCGGCTTTGCCCCAATAGCGAAACATCAGGGGCGAGGTTGTTATGTTGAGATTCTCGGACATGAAAGCATTTTGTACCCGTAGGCTATCAAATCACGACAGTGAGGCAATCTGCTCTAAGGATTACTGGACCCGTTTCCGGCCGTTGCCTTTTTTGGCGGGTTCGGCGGCGACAGCATCCAGCCGTTGCATGAAGTTGCGCTTGGCTCTGTGCCGAACGGGTGGTTTGAATCATCAAACGTCGTCTTTGCCGACATAACGGGAAAGTGCGTTTCGCAGGCTGCCGGCGACGGTATCGCGCAAGGACTCCGGCGCAACAACTTCCACATCCGCTCCGTGCTTGAGAATGTCCATGACCAGTTCCCGATCTTCTCGGTAGGGGATGCGTAGTTCGTAGCGGCCATCGGTCAGGAATTGCCCGACCTGCTGCGGGTGCCAGCGTTCATCGGCGACCCAGCGCGCACGCTCGGGGCTGAAGCGCAGTACCGCGGTCTTGTTGGCCTTTCCGGCGAAGATACCGTAAGCGCTGGCGTAGTGTTCATCCAGTTCTTCGTCAGAACGGGAGTCCGCTGTCTCTTCGATCTCTACAGCGCTCTTGACGCGGTCCACCGCGAAACTGCGCAGGCCCTTGCGAAGATGGCACCAGCCGTCGAGGTACCAGTTGTCCCGGTAGTGCACCAGCCGTTGTGGCGACACGAGACGTTCGGTGATCTGGTCGCGGCTGCGGCCGTGGTAGGCCATGTGCAGTTTCTTGCGTTGCAGCGTGGCGCCCGCGACGATGTGAAACCATTGCCCGGCAGGACGGGAAGCCATCCCGAGAATGCGAATGCGTCCTGCGGCTTCGCCAAGTCCAAGCCGTTTGTGTTCGAGCAACTCGGTGACCCGGCGGGTAAGGGGTGCGAGGTGCTCGCCAAGCAGTCCGGGCTCCAGACTTGCGAGCAGCCGGTCGAAAACGATCAGCGCCTGGAGTTCCTTGGCGTTGAACCAAAGGCCGGGAAGTTCGAACGTGCCGGACCCGGTATCACGCCGATAGTAGTAGCCGCCAAGCTCCTCGTGCCACTCGATCGGGGCATTGAGGTGATCCTTGAGAAGCCGGATCAGGCGGTAAACACTTGGCTCGGCGCATTCCAGCCTGCGCATGAGATCCTCACGCGAGATCGGCGTGCGCCGGTCGCGCAGAATCTTGTGCAACTCGTAAATGCGGTCGAACTTGTCCACCGAAATTTCCCCGATTTCGACGCTTGCCCTGAGCATACCCTTCGCCCTGAAATTTGGGTAAGGCAGACAGGGAGACCCCGACTGGCGGTTTCAAATGGTGCGATCCCACTGCCGCACAGTTATAACCTCCGTTATAATCCACGCAGGAGGTTCCAAACATGAAAATCAAGATCACCACCGTGGGAAATTCCGCCGGAATCACCCTGCCGAAGGAGTTGCTGGCAAGATTTCGGCTCGGCAAGGGCGATTCGCTGTATGCAACGGAACTGCCGGACGGCATCAAACTGACGCCTTATGATCCGAAATTCGCGGCGCAGATGGAAATTGCGGAACGCATCATGCGCAAGGATCGCAACGTCTTGCGCAAACTGGCTTCCAGTTGAGTCGCCGCGATGATCGTCTGGATCGAAAAGGCAGTTGTTCTCGCGCTCCATGACCGCCAGGTCGCCGAACACGGTGGCAGTGCTGGCGTGCGCGATGAGGGGTTGCTGGAGTCAGCTATCGCGCGTGCGCAGCAGTTGCATGCTGATGGGGATCCGGCGCCAGATCTTGCCGGTCTTGCAGCCTCGCTTGCGTACGGACTTGCGCGCAATTCTCCATTCGTGGACGGCAACAAGCGTACCGCGCATGTGGCCTATCGGACGTTTCTCGAATTGAACGGTGCGGAACTCGTGGCTACCGATGAAGAAAAGTACATGGCAATGCTCGCCCTCGCCGAAGGCAAACTCCCGGAGCGTGACTTTGCCGCCTGGTTGCGCGAACGGTTGCGGTTCGAATTGCCCGGCGAAGTGCATGAGACACGCCAACCCTACCGGGCAAAGCCGCGTAGTGCCCGCCGGACGGGGACCAAGCCGCGATCGGCGCGCTGACTCCGGCCGACTTCCGGTCAGCGCAGGTTTTCCTCGGTATAAAGCGACAGTTCGATCAGCCGGTCGAGCAGTTGTTCGGATGGCAGGCCGGGGAAATTCTTCTGCACCATTTCCTTCGCATACAAACGCACCAGATAACGCAACTTGAGCGCCTTGGCGCGTGCCGCGTAGATGTAGTCGCGGTGGCCGCTGTTCACGACGATCACGTTCTGCTCGGCATCGAAGCGCGAGCGCCAGAGTTTGCCCGGCGCGTGCTGCAGGGTGTAGCCGGGCAAGCCCTGGCGCTCGGCGGAGCGCGATCTTTCTTCCGGCAGAAAGGTGTCGGTCACCGTGACCATTGCCTCGGCTTCGCACAACGTTTCGCCCTGCCTCGCGCTCACGCCCAGACGCACCAGGCAGGGCTCTTCGGGTGCGCCGAAGGTGACGAATTCGGCCTGCGTGTTGATGATCCGGCCCGCGCCGTCGAGGATGCGCCACACGAACTCCACGCCGGCTTCGATCGGGCGGCGGTTGGCATCGCGCGCCAGCGCGCGCAGGGTGCGCGAGGCGCCCACTGCGAGCGCGCACATTGCCGGCACGACCCGGACGCTTTGCAGAGGGCCCGCATACTCGAAAAACTGTTTCTGCCTGGGGTTGTCGATGACTTCGCCCTCGTCGGCGATGGCGATGCCCTCGGGTGAGGCGTCGTCCGCGCGTGCGGCGTTCTCGCCGCTGCCGCCGCTTTTCTGCCTCAGGTTGACGTCGAACCACTCGTACTCCTCGGAAGGCAGTGTGAGCAACGCTTCCCGAAACGCGCGCTGGATCGAGCGCAGCGTGTCGCGGCTCATGCGCTCTTCTTCGGCGCGCCGGTGCTCGGCGATGAGTTCTTGCAGGCGCGCCTCCAGCGGCGCGAGTGCCGTGCCGAAAGCTTCCAGCGCAGAGTCTTGAATCACCCCGGTGCGCGTGGCCGGGGTCAGGTTCAGGTAAGGAACATCGACGATGCCTTGCAGGTAACTATCGGTCCAGGGCGATCTGCGGAACATGTCGAGTTCGGCAAGCGAGCGCAGGATTCGCGTGCCGGAGCGGTACAGGCCGACTTCGTTGGTTGCATCCGGGGGATTCAGATACAGCTCCGCATAGGCGTCGCCGGACGGAGCGCTCACCGCCGGCAGTTGATGCAGAAGATCGCCGGTGAACTGGCGCGGCTCGACGGCAAATTCCTTGCGCGCGTGGCGGTCGATCACCTTGACCCGCACTTCGGAATGGCGAATGCGCTCGCGCAGCTCGGAGGCCAGATACCACTGGATCTTTTCTCCGGAAATCTGGCGCACGCCGGGCAGCAGCGGGCCGATTTTCAGTCTCGTGCCGGGCTCGGGGGCCAGCACCGCACGGCGCGTGACCTGATAGCCGGGGTCGCCCTTGCGCATGTGCATTTCATGCACCGCGCCGTCGTCGCCGCCGGCGCTCATCGCCAGCGCCTCGCCCACGGTCCAGAAAGACAGCAGGCCGATGCCGAACTCGCCCTGGATGCCCTTCGATCCGGCGGATTTCAACTGCCGTTTGATCGAATCGCAGATGTGGGTGGCGACGTAGCGGAAGTCGGGCGCGCCTTCGGCGTCCTTTCGCACGCCGGCGCCATCGTCCGCGACGGTCAGATAATGCTCGCCCCGTTCGCGCGCGCGGGTGATGACGACGTTGCGCGCTCCGGCGTCGATGCTGTTCTCGACGAATTCGGCAATGGCCTTGAGCGGATTGTCCTGCGACAGCGCGATGATGGTGATCGCGTTCCAGTCATCCCCGATGCGCAGTTTTCCGCTGCCGGCGAGTTTCGGCCGGCCCGCGCTCGCCTTCTTGCGCGGCCTGGTGTCCCGGGTCACCGGGGAAAATCCGTCCCGGGATTTTTTTCCGGTGATTGCGCCAGACGCTCGCTAAGTTCGACCATTTCTTCCTGGGCCAGAATAATCTGCTCCAGCGTAAGCTGCGCCCAGCGGTGCATTTGTTCGCGCCGGCTGCCTTCCCAACTTGTCAGACTCCAGTCAAAGGAATCGAGCGGGTTGTTTTTTATCACGGCCTTCATGGTTTGCCGTCTTCCAGTCTCATGCGCAAATGATCGACGTCAATCATGTCCTGAGGCGTCAAAGCTGGCGAGTTTCATTATTGAGCTTTCCAAAATACATGACAGTACTTGAATTCAAAGTCGCTTCCCTCATCCCCACCCTTCTCCCGGAGGGAGAAGGGCTTTTGCCCCCCTCTCCTTCCAGGAGAGGGAACGAGGGTGAGGGAAGAACGTGTCATGAATTAGGAAAAGATCAATAAATTACCGCGACGGCCACTACTTGTTTTCCCACTTCGGCGCGCGTTTTTGCATGAAGGCGTCGATGCCCTCGCCGGCATCATTGGCCATCATGTTGCAGGCCATCACTTCGGCCGCATAGGTGTAGGCGGCCTCCATACCGA
>JBJXFN010000205.1:0-22018 GCA_046155535.1 Burkholderiales bacterium | reverse complement strand
TTCAGCACCGTGACCTGCAACACGTCGGTATGCGTTCCGCCGTTGTCGTCCGTGACTACGACGGTCACGGTGTATACACCGTTTTCGGCGTAGAAATGACTGCCCGTGACCGTTCCATTCAATCCGTCCGTGCTGCCCGGCGGCCCGAAGGGCTGTTCGCCGACGAGTCCGATCCCGACCGGCGTGCCGTCGCCCCAGTCGATCATCGCGGTATGCGTATCGAGGGTACCGGGATCATTGAACAATGCTTCCAGGTCGAAACGTTCTCCTTCGACTGCGGTGCGGTCCACCCCGGCATTTACCGCCGGGGCCGCATTCCCGACGCTGGCGACGAAGCTTGCCGACACCGAAGCCTTGTCGTCGTCCACGATCGACACGGTGACGCGGTATTCCCCGTCGTCCGCATAGACGTGATTGGCCAGAAGACTGCCCGCACCATCCAGTTCGGCAAGCGTCTTGAAGACCGACTCGCTGCCATCGCCCCATTGGATCGTGGCGCCATGGGTGTCCAGCGTGCCGGGGTCGCTGAATTGCACCGAGATGGACAGGGACTGGCCTTCGGCGCCCGAGGGGGCATTGTCCGACCTGATTTTCGGAGCCACATTCGCGACATTGACGATGACTTCGTCCGGCTCTGCGGACAGTCCGCGCTGCGTGTCGGTGATGAACAGGCGCAAGCGGTACTGGCCATTGTCGCGCGGCGTAAAGCTGAAGTTTCTGGTGGTCCCTGATTCGACAACGTCTCCGTTGTCCGACTGCACCTGCCACAGGTACGCATAGGGATCGCCCTCGCGCCCGAGCGGATCGATGACCCCGGGTCGAAATTCCACGAGGCTGCCTTCGCTGGACACGCGATCGGGACCCAGCTCGAGTTCGACGATGCGGGAATTGCCAAAATCCACACCGGTGACGATCGCCCCGGCATCGGTGAGCAGTACCTGCTGCGTGCCCACGACCCCGGAGACCAGGGACACGGGGCCGGTGGTCGGCGCCCAGCCCACAAAAGGCTCCTCAACCACCTGGAAGGAACGGTCTCCACCTGTGGCCGATTGTGTTGCCGCGAACCCCAATCCGCCCGTGGAACTCGCCACACCGAGTGTGCGGGTGCTCTGAACGCCATTGCTGTTCAACAGCGTGAGTGTTGTGGTGCTCAATCTCGCAATTGAAACATCCAGGCTTTGCGCGGAACCCGGTGCGGTGGTCGCAAATTGCATGCGTTGACCGACCAGGCTCGCCTGCATCAAACCGGCAAGATCACTGCCGGCAATCAGGCTGTTGATGTCAACCACCAGTGCGCCAAGATCCTGGTTGTCCGCGGTCAACGGCGGGGTCAGTCTGAGCGCTTCCGGTTGTCCATTGACGGTCACCAGCAAATCCGTATTGGTCAGGGTCTCTGTCGTCGCGGCCACTGTCGCACTGGTGATCGTGGCCTGGATGCCTGCACTGCCCGAAGTGGGCGCAACGGCTGTGAGGATCGCCGCGCTGAGGAATCCGGACACGGCCGATTGACCCGACAGGAACCCCAGCCCGCCATTGACGGTTTGATTGAGGAGCGTGTACGCCTGCGTCGATCCGTTCGTCAGTTGTACGGTATCCGTGACCGTCCGCGAAGTCGTGACGCCCAGGATCCGCAGCTCGTTGCTCGCAAAAATTGAAGCCGGCGCCAGGGTGCGCAACACCAACGAGTTGCCGCTTGTCGTGGCGTTCACCTGGCCGGCCATGCTGGTGCCGGCCAGCAGAGAATTCACATAGTTCGCCAGCTCGGCCACGGAATTCAAGGTCCGGGTGACTTCCGGCGCAATCACCAACGTGGCGCGTCGTGTCTGCACAAAGAAATCTCTTTCGATCAGTTCGAGGTCCATGCGCACGAAGGAGCGATCCAGCGTATCCAGCGTGAGCTGTTCAGTCACCGAGGTGATCGTGGCCCCGCCATCCGGCTGGGCCGCGGCGCCCGCCGTCAGCACCGCAGGCGTCGCCGGCCGTGGCGGCGTGAACGGAATACTGCGCAGCGCGTAGTCGCCATTTGCATCCGACCAGGTTTCGGATTCTCCCGCATCGCGGATCCCGTCGCCATCCAGATCGGCAAACAGATGCACGCCTCCCAAACCGGGTTCGCCGGTATCGCGAACGCCGTCGAAATCGAGGTCGTTGTACTTGTTGCCGTACACCGCATTGACGCCAAAGCTGACATCGAAACTCGCCGCATCCTCGCGCCCGCGGAAATCCTGCGTCGCACCGGTGCCATCGCGCGCCACTACGGTAATGCGCGTGGTACCGGCAAATCCGGCAACCGGCTTCACCAGCAAATGAGTGCCGTTGAATACCGCGCTGACCTGATCCGGATCCGCGTGAACGATCAGGTCGATCGGATCGCCAAGCGTGTCCGACACATTCACGTGGATCGGCCCGATGACACGCACAGGTGTTCGTGTTGCGGCCAGCCCACCCACCAGCAGGGCATTTTGCTGGTTGACAGACGCATCCGCACCAATCTGGCCGCCAACCCCGCCAAAGCGCCAGTTCAGGACCAGGCCCTGCTCATTGCCCGCCAACGCCTTGTAGCGGTTCGCATTGATTTCCGTGCTGCTGCGCGCGTTGCTCCAGACACGGAAATCCTCCACCTGGCCGCGGAAATAGGCGGCCGTGCCCAGATTCGTGGTGTCCGTCGCGCCAACGGCGTAGTGCAGTCCGGCGCCGAATTCCCAGGGCGCTTGCCGGTCGACACCGGCGAGGCTCGCGGTGCGCACCCCGTTCAGATATCCCTCCAGCGTGAGCGTGGTCTTGTTGTAGACCAGCGCAACGTGGTTCCATGTGCCGAAGGCAACCGTGCCGACGTCGATCGCCGCGGTGTTCCAGACCCGCATCCTCACCAGGCCGTTGGCCTCGATTTCGATCTGGCTGTCGTGCCAGCCGGAATTGATGGCCTGCTGGCCAAGTTCGGAAACGATCACACCCGCCGCCAGGGCATTGAAGGACAATTCGATCGTCACCGACTCGTCGTCGAAGAAGGACCGCAGATTGCCCGAGACGGCATGGTCGTTGACGCCGTCGAGCCGCAACGGAGAGCGGATGACGCCGTCGTTGCGATTCGCCGAGGCATCGAGAACGATCGAACCGCCCGCCTCGTCGAACTTCCAGTTGCCCGCCAGGCCCGCCTCGTTGCCCGTGAGCGCACCATTCATGTTTGCGCGGATGTCGGACTGCGAGCGCACCCTTGTCCACACACGGACGTCGTCAATCTGCCCTGCGAAATTCTGTTCGGCGGCCTGCCGGTTGCCGATGCGGAATTCATTGCGCCCGCCATCCACGTCGCCGATGGTGCCGGCGCCCGCAAATTGGTGCACGAGTTCGCCGTTGGCGTAGGTGCTGACAACTCCGTTGTCGTAGGTCACGGCAATGTGCGTCCATTGGTTCAAGGCCGCCACATAGCCGGTGTTGATCCACGTCCAGCCCGGGTTCGCATTGGCAAAGGCCCAGCGGATGGTGCCGTCGTCAAAGCGGGCGACTTCGTATTCGCCTTCGCGATTGACGATGATGCCGTTGCTGCCGCCCGCGGCAGGATTGATCCATGCTTCGATGGTCAATGCGCCGCTCGCCTTGAGCGAGTTCGACACGCCGGCACTGACGAAGTCGGTGCCATTGAACTGCAGCGCCGTGGTGTTGCCCGCTTGATTGGCGATCGGCGCAATCTTCGGCGCCTGATTGGCCGTGAATCCCACACTGACTCCGTCAGCCTGGAGCGCGGGAACGTACAAATCATGGGCGTGGTTATCCAGCGGATTGCTGGTCAACGTGAGCACCCGCAGTTCCGGCAGCACTTGATCGACCTTCACCAGGCGCACGCCGTCGGCAGCCACCAGCCCGGCAGTTGCCTGGCTGAGCAGCAATTCGATGGCCGGGCTCAAAGCGGTAGTGTCGTCCGGCGTGATGTTGATCTCGCCGATCACTTGCCACGGGCGCCCGCCGAAAGTTTCGCCGATCGGCGCCACCCGCTGATCCAGATGCACGGTCAATCCCGGATCCCGCACGTACAGCACCGCGCCGTCCTTCAGCGTCTCAACCGACGCCGTGTACTCGACAGACCCGCGTTGTGCCCCCACGCTGATGTCGCCGGCCGCCTCCGGAATCAACAGCGCGTAGACACCATAGGCGCCGAGTTGCGTCAACACGTCCGGCACGCCGTCGCCGCCGAATCGCGTGTCCTGCGCAAATCCCCCTTGCAGGAACGCCTGTTTTTCACCGGCCGAACCCACACGCAAGGTTGGCGAGGTGAAGGCCTGGTCGGTCAGATTGGCAACCAGCAAAATGTCGTAACCGTCGAAACTCGATGTCACGCCGCTGATGCCGCCGTCCACCCGGATCACGGCCAGCCTGGCATCTGCCGGCTTGTTGGTACTCAACACCGACGCCGACAGCAACTGCCGCGCATCCAGGCTCAGCAAGCCGAATGCACTGGCGCCGCCTTGCAAACCCGTCATCAGCGGTGTCGCGACGCTGCCGCTGCCAAAATTCACGAACGGGTTGTTTTCCAGAGGACCGCCGAAGCTGGTCTGGCCATAGGCATTGATCAGGAAATCACGCACGCCTGGCCCAATGGGATCGATCGAGCCCGCATTCGACCCCACGACCAGGCGGCCCCAGTCGCCCCACACGCCGGGACCCTGCCCGCCCTGCAAATTGAAGCGCGTGTCCTGTGTCGTGACCACCGTGCCGTTGAGCTTGATCGTGCCACCGGCGCCACCACCTCCCGCACCGCCGGCACCGCCGCCACCCCCTGACCCGCCAATTCCACCCGCCGCGCCGAAGCCGCCGGCGCCGCCATCTCCGCCGGCCGAAAATTGTCCTGGCGCGCCGGGCTGCCCGCCGGCACCGAAATTGGTCGGGAAACTGTGGAAATTTCCAGTCCCTTGTCCGCCTGCCACGCCATCGGCCCCGCGGGCACGAAACTCCGAATTCACCACGCTGACATTGCCGCGCGCGATGATCTGCATGGCGCCGCCGCCGGCACCGCCGGCACCGCCTGCACCGCCGCTGCCCCCATTCACACCCGTACCACCGGAACCACCGGCCCCACCTGCGCCTCCGGAACCGCCGCTAAAGAAACTGAATAATCCAAATTCAAAATCTCCACCCCCGCCGCCACCGCCACCGGAGCCTCCCGAACCACCACCGCCTGCACCGCCACCGCCGCCGCTGCCGCCGCCCGCACCGCCGCTGCCGCCGGTGATATCGAAACCGAAATTATTCGTGAATCCGCCGCCACCTAAGCCGCCCGCGCTGCCTGAGGTCCCAGAGTTACCCGCGGAAGACTGTCCAGAAGACCCGGGACTGCCGTTGAATCCGGCGATCCCGCCCCCGGCTCCGCCGACGCGCCCCAACCCACCGAACCCGCCAAAGCCTCCCGATCCCGCGGCGCCGGCGGAACCGCTTCCAAAGGTCGCCCCATAACCCAGGGTGCCGGCCTGTCCGCCAGAGCCGTCGGTGCCGCCACTGCCGCCGAAACCCGACGAACTGGCAAATCCCTGTGAACCCGGTGTAGTCGCAAAGAAGAAGGATCCGCCGAGTCCTCCCGCACCGCCGGCACCGCCAACTCCCCCCCTTCCTCCGATGCCACCACTACCGGCCACCGTGGCGCCGAGTCCTCCCGCGCCGCCACCGGCATTTGCCGCCGTGCCCACCCCGGACAGATCAAACACCGCGCCGGCGTTGATCGAGACATCGTCACCGACAATCAGGGACAGCGGCCGCGACCCGATCACCCTGATCAGGTCGCCGGGCACCACCAGATCTCCCATGACCACGATTTGCGTCATGCCACCGACAATCATGCCTTCGACAATCATGCCACCGACAATCGACGCCCTAAACTCCGAACCGTAGAAGGTATTCGGATTGGCGTCGTCGCCGACAATCAATCCGTCGGTGCCGACGAGATCCGTGTTGATCGTCACCAGATCGCCACCGGCCGGAACAACTGAATTCCCGGCGGACAAGGCTCCAAACAGACTCAGGCCTTCCACCACCGATCCGGTATCGGCGCCCTTGACCACCAGGGTCACATCACTGCTGTGCGCCGCGCCCGTCGGATAGGACACCAGTACCTTGTAAACACCGGTATCCAGGTTCGTAAAGGTCCAGCGCGCCTGCGTCGCATCATTGGACCCGTTGCGGAATTCGTAATCGCCTTCAAACGCCGCAGCCGTCGGCCGCAGATTCTGCAGCCAGTCACCATTGGACTCGAATCCGGGGTCGCCGTTGTCGACCAGTCGCTCGCCGGCGAGGTCTTCGATATTGCCGATGCGGTTGTTGTCCAGGCGCACCACTTCCAGGTTCGGCAACTGGACCAGCGGCCGAATGTTGTCGATCGTGTTGCCCTTAAGAGACAAGAATCGCAGGTCGGCCTGACCGGCCGACGCATCTGTCGAATCGTCATCCCGCAACAAGGCACCCAGATCGGCAATTGGCGTTCCCGCAGTAGGCGGCAACAATTCCGAAAGCGGAACAGCCTGACGCGGACCGTAGCTTGTGTCGTAAATGATGGTCGGCGTGCTGCCCAGATAAGCCATCACCACGTTGTGCCATCCCTTGGTAAAGGATCGGGCAGCAACGGGCGTGACGCGGCCGGTGCCGTCGTTGGCGGCGACCGAAAATCCATCCACGGTCATCGCGGCGAAGTTGTTGGTATTGAGCGAAAATTCCACCGGCCCGGTTTCCGCGATGTAAATCCGGCCAGAGCGTGTGGGAATTGCGGCGAACGGATTGGCCTGAAGACCATGCGGGCCCACGTAGTCCAGACTCAGGAAATCCAGCCCGCGCTGCACACCGCCGACTTCCGGCCATTTCAGTTGCGGAATTTCCGTCAGCACGGTACCGGTGTTGGCACCGTCGAAGGACAGGCGCTCCAGATCCGTTAGTAACTGCAACGGGTCCAGATCGGTGAGCGGGTTGAAATCCAGCAGCAGATTCTGCAGATTGCGCACGCCGATCGGAAATCCCCGCGTGTCGCCGCTTGACTGGGTACCGGGAACCAGGCGCTCCAATTGATTGTTGCCGATATTGTTGTCGGCCAGATTCAAGGTCACCAGATTGACGGCGTATTGCAACCCGGTCAGCGTGCTGATATTGCGCCCGGCCGCATCCAGAACCGTCATTTCCCCGAGATCGCTCGCCAGAATCCTCTGCCGGAAATTCAACCCGTCGGCGAGCGACAAATCGGTGCGCTGGCTGCCGTTGGGCACATGAATCACGAACTGCCCCGGCAAATAGGATTGCGTGACCGGAATGCCCAGCGCCTGGGCAATCGCCACCCGCAGCCCGGCGTCGGGGATTGCGATCAGCGCGTCCACCGGCGGCCCTTCGGGCGGAATGTTGCTGCGTTCACTGGAGAGCGACGGCGTCAGCGTTTCCCCGGCCGGCTGATCGAAGTCCCGCAATTCCAGTGATTCGCCGATAAAATCGTCGCGCCCGCTGTCGCCCCACATCCGGTCCAGCGCCTGGTTGCCCACCAGCAGATCGTCGCCGTCACCACCGTGCAGGCGGTCACGGTCGAGGTCCGGATGCACGTAGCCCTGGATCGGCGCATCGAATTCAAGTTCGAAGCTCCGGTTGGTTGTGCCGCCCGCCGGGTCATACACGCGCAGGTAATAGGTTCCCGCCTCGATGGCGCGAATATCGATGGTCGATTTGCCGACTTCCATCACCGTGCCATCGCCTGCCAGCAGATCGGCGACCAGTCCCGAGGACGCAGGTGTGACCATGAGTCCGGTCTGCCCGCTGCGGGCCGGACCGGCCAGCTCGAGTGTCACGGCCCGGTCGCGCGAGGGATTTTCGACCCGCAGCGTCAGCCGGGTGTCGCCCCTGGCCAGCGCCGCCTTCACTGCCGCCGTGACGTCCACCTCGATCGCTTCGGCGCCGATGCTCACTGTGCGGGTCAGCAGGCTGGCCGCGGATTTGTCCGCATCGGTCGCGCGATCGTCTCCTTCTCCTTGCAAAACCCGCACTTCCAGCGGCAATTTTTCCGGAACAATTTCGATGAATTCACGCGTGCCGCCCTGTGTGCCGTCGGTGACCCAGAGTCGGTTGTTGGCCTGGAAGTACAGCTTGTCCCCGGCGGCCGTCAGCCGGTTGGGGAAGGTCGCGGAACCGATGTTGATTTGTGTCGGCGCCGTGGTCGCCCCGTCCATCACCCAGAGTTTGCCGTCGGCCACAAAGAACAGGCGCTCGCCGGAAGCGGTCTGAATGGTGGTCAGCTGGCTCGGAAACGAGCCATTGGTGCCGGCCGCAAAGTCCTGCACCAGCGTCGCGGCTCCGCCCGTGGTCTTCCACAATTCCTGTCCCACCGAACTGTTGGACGCGCTGAAGAACAGGGCGCCAAGAGCCGCTTTTAATCCCGAGGGCGAGGAGCTGGCCACCGAACCGTTCACAATGAAGAAAAAGAAATTGAACGGGTCGGTGTCGGGCCCGGCAACATTGCTCACCAGTTGCGCGCTGTTTGGCACGCCCGGGGTGGCGGCCCACAATTCGCGCCCGGCGAAACCGGATCCGACCGAGTAATTGCCATCCAGATGATCGGTGAGCGCGAAATAGACCTTGCCGTTGAAGAGTGTCAACCCGCTCGGAAAGGTTCCGGTGTCCGAAGGCAGGACATTGGACAACTGGGTGAAACTGCTGCCATTGAAACTGTAGACCTGCCGGTCATCGCCACCACCATTGGGCAGCGCGCTGAAGGCCAGCACGCCGCCGGCATTGATCAGTTCCGCGGGCGCCGTGAATGTCTGTCCCGCCAGTTTTTGCAGCGGCACCAGGCGGGTCGCCTCGTAACTCCACAGGAAACGCCCTGTCAAATCGGTGGCAACGAAATACAAGGTCTTGTCCACCAGCACCAGGTTGGATGGGGAGCTGCTTGCCGTACCAGGCGAAACGTCCAGCACCGTTGCCGCACCGTTTTCCACTTTCCACAGTTCGGATCCTTCGGCAGTCGAACTGGTGCGGAAAAACAGGCGATCCCCGATGCGCGTGGAAGACTGGGAGTCCTCGAAGCCAAGTGGCTGCGCGCCGGCCAGTTTCATGCTTACGATCACCGGATTCCCGGCGTCCAACTGCAACTTGCCGCCCACGGCGCTGACCTGAACGGCGTCCGCGCCAAAATCGGCCAGCAGCGAAGCATTGATCTCCCCCTGCACCTGGCTTGCCAGTTGGGCGAGGGACACAAATCCAGCATTCGCGGCACCGGACAGGTTCACCACCCGGTCCACCTGCCGGCCATCACTTGCCGTGACCAGAATGTGGAACTGCAAGTCCGCCGGCAACACGCCATCGGACGGCGCATCCGCATCTGCGATGAGACGCACGACGCGCGTGGATTGCTGATCTGCGGCAAAACCCAATGTCTCGCCGCCGCGAATGACGGCGAGGAATATGCCGGGGTCCGTCACCCGCAATTTTAGTTGGCCGTCTTCGGCAAAGATCTGCACGCTGTCGTTCGCAAACCCGGCTGCCGACACCACGGGATTGATCGCGGCCTGGATATCGGTGGCCAGGTCGGCGGCATTGAGGTTGTCCGCCGTAGCGACCGCGCCCAGAGAAATATTCAGGGGCACCACCCCGCCACCCACCGTCGTCAGATCGAGCGAAAAATCCAGATCGGCGTTCAAGACAAACGCGGCCGGCAGTCCCGGCGCATCCAGGCTGACCAGGGTGGGGGAATTCGCGTTCGCCGCAAAACCCAGCCCGCCTGTCACGCCGTCCCGCACCGTGATGCGGGCAATGTCCGCATCCACTGCATTGAATTCGATGCGGTTGCCGCTGCGCGACGCGGTGACGTCTCCCGCCAGGTCCCCGCCGAGTGCGGCGGCAAGCGCTGTCTGCACATCGACGAGCAGCCCGGCGACATCCAGATTGCTCCGGGTGAAATCGCGCGGGAGCGTGACAGTGACGGTATTCAGGCTGTTGTCGGTGCGCAGGATGTCGAGCTGGAAGCTGTAGTTCACATCCGGAACAGGGTCCGCCACATTGGCGCCGGTCAGGCGGGCCGAACCGGACTGCGCGGTGAATAAGAACGGACTGCCGGGCAGGTCCACCACGGGCGTAACGGTCGTGCCGTCAGTACGGAACAATTGCGTGCCGGTCGCGCCACTGTTGGCCGTGAAGTACAGGGTTCCACCTACATCGATCAGATTGGCCGGTACCGATCCCACGGTGCCGGGATTCAGATCGGCGACCAGACGGGTGCCCGAGCCAGTCAGGTTCCCATCGGTCACCCACAATTCGTGTCCAAGCTGCGGGGTCATGGCAACGAAGAACAGCTTTCCGCCGGAATAGGCGGTGCGCAAAATATTGGTCGGCGCCACCACCGGCGCGGCTGCGGTCGGTGCACTCAACACCAGATGCGCAGCCCCGACGGCATTCGGATCTCCAGCCCAGCCAAGGAAACGTCCCAGATCGAATTCCAGGACCGCGCCCGAACTCACCCGGGCGCCAATGGAATAGGTGCGGACAAAGGAACTGACGGCGGTGAGCGATTTGCCCACTTGCACGTTGGTCGAGGCGCCCTGACCGGGGCCAAACGAGCGCACCGTTTCACCAATGCTATCGAAGCCGATGGCGCCGGCATTGTCGCCGGCACCGGCCGAACCGTCGTACCAACCCAGGTAATACCCGCGCCCGACCGCATCGCTGCCGGATTGCAATTCGAAAGCAAAACTCTGGGGCGAATTGGGCAGGATTTTTTGTGCCTTGCCGATCCCGGTAATCCGAAAGCGGCCATCGGCATCGGTCTGGAAAATCACCGGCGTGACGTAACGATCATCCGCGTTGCCGATCCCATCGGTGAAGTTGCCCGCAAACACGGACCATTCGGTGACGCGGCCACTGACCGTGAATTCGTCGCCGGCAAACAGGCTGCCTCGTGCGCTGTCCACCACGGATTGCCGCACAGTGAGATTGCCCTGTTGCTGTGTCGCGCCGACTGTGAGACTGGACGAATCCGGATCAATCGGCGCGAGGAATCCGTCGATGGCCTGGGGAACGATGCGGATGGCATTGCCGGGCATGCCGTCGCCCAAAGTGGTAAAGCGATACCAGGCATCGGCGCCGTTGTTGAGAACGAACAAGGGTTTGTCCTCTCCGGGCGCATCGCGGAACAGCGTGGGCCGTCCGGTGCCTTCATCGACCAGGAAAAAGCCGCTGCCGGTAAAGCTGCGATTGCCCAGTTCAATCGCGTCGGGCGGCAATGCCGCGCGCGCCGAACTGCCGTAGATCACAAAAACCTTGCCACCGGACGGTACCACGTCCGTGGTGATCACATCCGCGCCGGGCGCGCCGATCACCAGATCGTCCAGGCCGTCATGATCCAGATCGAAGGACGGCGTGGCGGACAAGGTGCCCAAGGCGTCAAATTCGAAATCGCCCCGGAGCGTGCGGTCCGCCAACGCGAGTGACAGACGGCGCGACCCATCCGCGACATTGAAGAACACCGACACACGGCCGGACTGGTCCAGATCGAGAATCTGGCCGCTGCCGTTGGCGGTCACCTGTCGGATGCGTTCGCCGACCACCAGATCCATCTTCTGGTCGCCATCGAAATCGCCCGCAGTGGCAGTCAGTGCCCCGATGAAGGAATCGTCGTCCGGCAGATCCGCGGAGGCTGCGCGCGACACCACGATATCGGCTTCTTCGCCCAGCTTCGTGGCTCCGCCGAAATCCGCTTTTCCGAAAAACACGAACAAGCCGCCTTCTCTCGCCGTATCCGTCGGCTCGTCGCGCCGGCCTTCGCGCAGGCTGCCCAGCGCGAAGTCGTCATAACCGTCGCCATTCAGATCGGCCAGTGCAGCAGCGCTGCCACCGAGCGAAAAGTCCTGAATGATGAGTTCGCTTTCCGTTCCCAGATCGATCTGGTTATCGACCGGCCCCGACACCGGACTGCGGCCCGTCACCAGATAAGCCCGCCCGATGTTCGGCAGGCCCGAAGGCACGGTGCCCACACCTTGGAAGAATGCGAAGCCTGAATCGATCAACACCAGATCATCCAGGCCATCGCCGGTGACATCCCCGGCGACGACAGCCTGCACCTGCGGTGCCGGGAAAACGCCTGAGGACTCCGCGGGAATTGCGCCGCCCAACAAGGTTTGCGCCACGGCGGTACGGTCAGAGGCGTCCGCGCGAATGGTTGCCACGACGTCCGAGAGGGAATTCGCGGCGCGTTTGCCTGCGCCGTTCCAAAGCGCCGTCCCGGAAAACACGTAGCCCTGATTACTGCCGGCGGGCGCTGCCGACCGCACCAGCGCGATGTCCGCCTTGCCATCGTCATTCCAGTTCAGCACCGCGATGCTTGCGGCATTGTCGGCAAAACCGCTGCCGAATTCGAACCGGCTGCCCTCCCGGACCTTCACCCGCTGCTGGACATTGTCGGCGGCCAGCGTATTGACCCAGTCGAGAGTCACGTGGCGTGGCAACTCCACGCCATTGGCCAGGCCCCCTGCGATCACCGTGATCGTGAAGCCTCCCGAGGCATCCGTGCGCCGCAGGAATACCAGGTCCGCCAGGCCGTCGCCGGTGACATCGCCCATGCGCGAGGCCGGTCGCCCAATTGTCGCATCGATGATGAGATCCGCTTCGGACTCGACATCCGCAATACTCGCGATTTCGACCGGTCCGAAAAACAGATAACTGGCCTTGTCGCCACTGATCAGCAGTTCGTTGAATCCGTCGCCATTGAAGTCCGGCACGCTGACCGAGCGCGACAGCTTTTCATTCAGGCTGGCACCTTCCAGAACAAAGGCATCGCGGACTCTCGGCGTGGACTGGTTCGCCAGATCCACTCCCGGCGGCGGCGTCTGTGTCTGTCCCGGCGCCACCGGCGTGGCCAGCGGCAACACGAACAGGCGCCGGTCGTTTTCGAGTCCCGCAGCCAACGCCGCGGATTCGTCCGCCGGCGCAAACCGGGCGCCGTCATACAGGCGCAACGAGTCTCCCGCCGGACCGGTCACTGCCAGCATGCTGCGCGCAATGCCCAACGCGTCCCGGGTTTCCAGAGCCGGACCGAAATAATTCGCGTTCGGTGCAAACGCGCCGGGCGCGACAAAAAACGCCCGGCCGGGTTCGATGATCAGGTCCGGGGTCACTACCGATCCGCCGAAACGTTCCACCCACTGCGCGCGATTGCCGCCGAGGAAAACCTGCACGATTTGATGTTCCAGCCGGCCGCCTTCGTTCAGGCGATCCGTGGATTGCATGACGGCGACCCCCAGATCGTCGAAGCGCTCAGACGAAAACAGCGCGGAATTGTCCTCCGCCGCGCGACGCGGGAGTGTCACGGTCACCGGGGCTGCGCCGTTGACGGCGATCCGGAACACGATGTCGCCGCTTCCGCCCAGTCGGCCGTTCACGGGTGCCGCCGCCGTCGCATCCAGCACCAGCTTCCCATTGACCAAAGTGGCGGCCTGTGACGATGCAAAGTGCAAATCTGCGACAACCGGGCTGCCACCGACGGCCGCCAGCGCAAACGCGGTGACCGACGGGTCGATGGCGAGGAATCTGAGCTTGCCGTCGATCTGGTCGGCAACAATTTTGCCGCCCAGACCGGCGCGACCCAAGGCATCGTTGATGTCGGTCAGCAACAGATCGGTGCGATCGACATGGGCAAAATCTCCGATCGCGCGCCAGGCGCCCCCCGACAGGGCCAGTGCCATCGGCTGCACGGGCCCGACCGGATCCACCAGCAAACCAGGCAGTGTCCCGTTCGCCGGCAAGGCGCCGCCAAAGACCAGGAAATCGCCGCCCGATCCTGTGATCAGCAGATCGCCGGCCGCATCGCCGTCCACATCGCCCGCCGACTGAATGCCGGCACCGGCCGCAATGCCCGTGATCGTCGAGATAACGGTCTGGGCGCCAGGCAAGCCGCCGCCACCGAAAATCTTCAGCCCGCTCGCACCGAGCACTGCAAAATCGTCGCGGCCGTCGCGATTGACATCACCGAGCGCGGCAATCGGGCCGCCGCCAAACGGCAGCGCCGTCACGGTGGTGGCCGAAAAGTCGGCCCATTCGCCTCTTGCCCGACCATGGATCACGCGCGCCGCAACCCCATCGGAAACCAGGAGATCATCCAGGCCGAAGGCGGTCGGATCGCGCAGGGTTGCATCAGTGCGCAGCAGGTTTGCAGCAGGCACCGGAGTGAGCGCCGCACCGCCGTCTGGATTCCAGCTCAGAAAAAGGGTCGCCGGTCCGGTGTTGTGTACGTACTCGACGCGGATGTTGTGTATCCCGTTCGTAAGGTCGCGGGTGATGCGGGTCGCGGAACTCAGGCTGGTGGTGACTTGATCGATCTCCAGCACATCGTCGATGTAGAGGCGACTGCGTCCGTCGCTTTGCAATTCGAATGTAACCGGCCCGTCGGCGCCTCCCGTCCGCTGAACATTGACCTGTCCGCTCCAGCGCACCGCGAATTGCTCGTCCAGATCGCTGAAACCACCGAAGTCGGCCAGCACGCGGCCAAAGCCGAGGGACGCATCGATCTTCTCGTGCGTCGGGGCCGTATCGAAGGCAGGGAAGTCCAGCGCCCGGACCTGGATGCGCTGCGGCTGGGCGATGCCGGTGCCCAGAGTTCCATGGTTCGCATTGGCGGAAGCATCCAGTACTGCGCTGCCCGATGATTCGCCGAAGCGCCAGTGGGCGGCCAGGCCGGCCGCTGTGTCGTCGATGCCCGTGGCAAAGTCAGCGACGATTTCACCGGCGCTGCGCGCCGTGCTCCAGATGGCCAGATCGTCGATTGCACCGTTGAAGCGCGCAAGTCCGCCAAAGCTTTCCAGCGTTGCGCCGATCAGGAGCGGCGAGGCATGTACGACGTTGTTGTTCGTGCTGAGCGTTCCACTTGATACGAGTGTGCCGTCGATATAAAAGCTCGATGCGCCGCTGTCCCGATCCACGACCACGGCAAGGTCGTACCATTGTCCGGCCACGATTGCCCCGGTCGGCGTATTGAGGACGCCGATTGCGCCCAGCGAATCCATCACATTGAGTTGCACGAATCCGCTGTTGTTGATCCACAAACCGTAACTGCGGCCACCAAAGCTGCCGTCGCCTTTTTGCACCAGCGGCATCCAGGTGGCATCGAAGGCATCGACGCGGAACCGGGTTTCGATGGTGATGGAGCGCGTCAGGTTCAGGCTCGCGCTCGCGGGAACGCTGACTTGATCGCCGCCATCGAAACGCAATGCGTCCCGGGAAGTGTCGAGATTTGCCAGTTTGTAGAATTGCCCGCTCAATCCGACGCCCAACATCGGCGTCACGTCTCCCGCCGCCCGGGCAGAAATCACGCCGGTGAATCCGTCGATCGTGACATCGCTGTCGGTCTCGACATTGATGACGTCGCGTGCGTCGCGGAACAGCACATTGGCCGGAATCAGTTGCTTGCCGGTGGAACCGGCGGGATCCCAGGAGGCCACCACGCCGGCGAAACCGAAGTTCTCGAAGTATTCGATGCGAATGTCGTGGAAACCGGCGCTGAGGTTGACAGTGCCCGATGCTTCGGCGAATCCGTGCAGGCCGCCATTGTTGACGACCAGTTGGTCGTCGATATACATGCGCGAGCCGTCATCGCTGGCCAGGAAGAAAGTGGTGGCCCCCGCGACGTCGATCCGGATCTGACCGGTCCAGCGCGCAGCAAACACATCGGAATCGCTCACACCGGGGAAAGTGCCGCCGGTGTTGGCGAAGTTGACCTGCGCGTCGACGCGGGTCAGGTCCGGTGTCAAGCTGTTGTAGTTCGGGAAGTTGACGATCTGGCTGACGCCACCGAGATAGAAATATTCGCCAAACAGTCCGGCATCCTGGTCGGCGTTGGCCGACGCCGCCCAGTTCTCGCGCCCGAAAATCAGGTACACCTTGCTGGAACTGCCCGAAGTCACTGCCACCGCTATATCGTCAATCCCATCGCCGTCCACATCGCCGGCCGCCGAAATGATCGAGCGACGATCCGCTCCGCCAAACAGCACGGGTTCCGGCAATTCCAGATTGATCGGCGCATCGCTGGTCGCCGGATCGCCGTCGAAGTCGAAATTCGCCTCGAGCCCGCCGGATGCGTTGCCGAACGCGATGCGGGCAAAATTGCGGAATCCCCCACCGTCTGGCACCCGATCACGGACCGACACGATCGCATCGCCGAACCCGTCGCCGTTGATGTCCCCGAGCGAAATGACCACCGGCTGACCGCCCAGTTGCACGGCCGGCAGCGTCTGTGAAGCTTCCTCCCCGGACACCTGGACACTGGCACCCAGCGGATCCTTGAACGCAATCTGGTACAGCCCGGTTCCGAAGGGCGTGATCAACTGCTGCCCGACGACATGCGCGGCGCTGGCGAGTGTGTTGTCGCCGGCCTGGGTCCCGGAAATCAGATTGAGCGACAACTGCGCCTTGAGGTCGGCCACGAGGTCGCGATTGACATCGGCGGTATTGAACAGATCGATGCCCTCGGTTTCCTCGAACCGCCAGTAACCGACCAGCCCGGCTGCGTCGGCCGCCACGATGCGCTGGAAATCGTGCTGGATGTCGGCTTCGCTGCGCGCCACATTCCAGATGCGCACCTCATCGAGCGCACCCTTGAAGCGCGTGAAGTCCCCGGCCAGCGATTCTGTCGTGTCCCCCAGGCGCAATTCGCCCGTGGGATTCGACGCGGCATCCCCCGAACCCACGCTACCAGTGGCCACCAGCTTGTCGCCGACATAGGCGCGCATGGTGCCGGTGTCGCGATCGACCACACCGCTGAAATGGATCCATTGGTCGGTCTTGATGGTACCGACTGCCGTGTTGACCACCCCGTCCTGGAAAAATCCGTTGGCGGAAGTAAAGTGCAAAGAACCGTTGCGGTTCAACCACAACGAATAGGTGCGGTTCTGTCCTTCTCCGGTCGGCGATCCCTTGTAGACAATCGGCATCCAGTTCTTGCCAGGTGCAAAGTTCAGAGTCCCGTCTGCATTCTGGGTGATGCTGGCATCGAGCTTGATCCACAGATCGAGAGTGAGCTGCCGGGTGATGTCCAGGTCGGCATCGGCCGCGACGGAAACCCGGTCGTCGACACCGTCCAGCCGGATGGCCTTGCCGGCCTTGGCCGCGGAAGGCTCCAGTTCATTGGTGACGTGCAGCAGGTAGTGGGTCGGCGCGCCGGAGAAGCGTTCGCGCGGCACCAGTTGCATGGGTTGGCCCGGGTCGGCGATGTCTTCCGCCGCAAACAGGAATGCACGCAGGCGCTCGCCGGTCGGCACCACGCCGCCGGCGTTTTGCACCACTTCGCGCACTTCGATCATCTGGCTGGAGAGCAAGGCGCCGTGGGCGGTACCGAATCGGTTCACTGCCTCGGCCGCTGTGATCACATACCAGTCGCCGTTGTCGTCCAGGTCGATATTCAGCCCGTCGATCGTGGTGCCGGCGCGTACCGAAGGAAGCTGGGCCGCCAGGGTGACAAAATCGTTGCGGTCCAGTTGCCCGCCGCGCGCAGTGAACTCGTAGTCGTCCGGAGCGAGCGAGGTGTTTCCGACCACCAGGTCGCGGCCCGGTCCGCCATCCAGGGAATCGTTGCCGCCGCCGCCGAAAATCACATCCGCGCCGCCGCCGCCGTAAATGCTGTCCGCCTGTGCCCCGCCGAACAGCCGGTCGTTGCCCTCCCCGCCGTAGATTTCCAGCCCGCCGATCAGGGCGCGCTGCTCATAGTCGCCCGGATCGATGCCCCATTCGCTGGGCACGTTCGGGAACAGATATTCAGGATCGGCATGCACCACATCGTCACCGCCCTGGGTGTCGATGACTGTTTTTTCGACGCTGATGGTCTGATAGAACGCAAAGGTCTGGTGATAGATCGGCGAGGCTGCCGTGAGCGGCTCAAACCCGAGTTTGGTATGTGCCAGGTCGTCTTCGCTGGTGCGCAATTCCAGACCGAGGCCCTTGGCGCGCAGCCGGAAAATGCCGTCCGGAAATTCCACCGTGACCCGGGGCAGACCATCGGCGTCGAATCCGAATATCGGATTGAGCGCCGCCTGCAAGTCTTCGGCCACGCCCGAAATATCCGTGGCATCGATGTTCGCCGTCACCGCGACAAAGCCGCGGTCGGGATTCGCCGGATCCGGCACCCGAAGGCGGAAATTCACCTGTCCGGTAAATCCGGCCAGCGGTCCCAGCGCGGACGCATTGACCACCTGCTGGTCCACGTCGAAGGTCTGGTTGGCGACATCCCAGGGTACCGCGGTAAATTCGTAGCGCTGCAGGAAGCGGTTCCAGCGAATCGCCACCTGATCGGGCACTGGCTGGCCCAGGTTGTCCCGATCGCCGCCGAGGAACAACACCCGGTCGGTGCCGGGACCGCCGTCGAAACGGTCGGTCAGCGTGGGAATAAAGGTCTTGGTGGTGCCCTTGATGAAGGGCAGATCGTCGGGAAGCAACTGGAAGGAATCGTCGCCTTCGCCGCCGAACAGCAAATCCTCGGCCATGCGGTCATAACCGCCCGACAATACGTCGTTGCCGCTGCCGCCGAAGACCCAGTCCTCGCCCGGGCCGCCGATCAACACGTCATTGCCGGCACCCCCGAGGATGATGTCCCGCCGCGACACGTCGGCCTTGGCCGC
The DNA here is from genome assembly GCA_046155535.1 of Burkholderiales bacterium. GTDB lineage: Bacteria > Pseudomonadota > Gammaproteobacteria > Burkholderiales > JACQAP01 > JACQAP01. The sequence continues at coordinate 3,410 of JBJXFN010000205.1, read as the reverse complement.
GAGATTGACCACGTGGTCCTCGGCATTGACGTCATCGTCCAGATCGAAGGTGAGGTTGTACTGCGTGGGCGCGCGGTTCGGCGCCGTGACACGCACCAGGTATTCCGTTCCCGCCTGCAATCCGGACAGATCGACAAACGAAGTCTGCCGGCCCGAAAGATCGATTTGGGAATCCGCCTGTTCCCGAACTGTGCGCGTGGCTTGCCGCAACAAGCCCTCGGCCGTCTGCGTTTCGACAATGCTGCGTTCCGTGGGTCCCACCGAGCCACGCAATTCGTAAGTTGTGTCGGAAGCCGCACCGAAGACTTTCAGGAAATAGATTCCCGGCACCCTGCCGTTTAACTGCAAGGTTGCGGCGCCATCGACGGTATCGGCCGACAAGCCGATCGCGATGCCCGTGCTGTCGAACAATTGCAGCTTCAGCGCACCGCCGGCGGTCAGGCGAATCACATCGGTGCCGATACCGTCGCGCTGCAACCGGAACTTGAACCATTCTTCCTGCCCGGCGCCCACGGCAGTGCCCACGACTTCCGGGAAGATGGTGTAGGCCCCCAGGTCGAGCGCGGACTCCAGGGTAGCATTGGCAGCGTTGTCCAGTGTCTGCACCGAGGTGCGCAGTTGTGGCACTTGCATGATCAATTCGTAGCGTGCCAGCGTGCCCCGGGTCGTGACTTTTGCGTAATAAGTCCCCGCGGCCAGTTTTTCGAGATTCACCGACTGCACCAATGGTGCCGTCTGCGAGACGCGCGAGACGAGTCCGCCCACGGCATTGAGCATCATCACCGTCTGACCTGTCGAATCGACCAGCGCGATATCGATCAGATCGCCCACCGTCTGCAACAGCAGATTGATCCGGTCGCCGCTCACGCCCTCTCGATCCAGATCGATGCGGAACATGTCCACGTCGGCCGCGTTGTGCATCGTCAGTCCGGTCACCCGGCCAAAGCCCTGCACCGGTGGCAGATTGAAAGCCGTCTCGATGGTGTCGTGCGGCGCATCCTGGTCCGTGCGGTCGCGCCCCAATTGCAACTGGCCGCTGCCCACCGACCCGGTGCCGGCGGCATTCAGAAGCGCGATCTCCAGTCCGTCCAGGTCCGACTGGCTGTCGAGGGTCAGGCGCGCATTGGCGCCGGGCGCGTTGCCCAGACGGAAGCGATACCAGTCCGCGTCGTCGGGATTGTCGATGGTGAGCCCCGCGAACAACGTGCTTTGCGCAAGCGGATCCGCGCTCAGCGGGTAGGCGCTTTCGCGGGTATCGTTGCGCTGGTTAAAGAATTCGGCGCGATCCGACAACACCACATTGCCACCGGCAATCGTCACGGTATCGTCGCCGGCGCCGGCGTCGATCCAGACTGTTTTTTGCACCGTAGGCCCGACCGAGATATGGTCGTTGCCGCCCTTGGCATCGATCAGGATCACGTCGAAATCACCCTCGGCGGGCAGCAACCCGTGCAGCACCGCGCCGGAATTCAGGCCCAGCGTCTGGGTGGAGAAACTGGTGGTCTCGATGCCCGGATCCGGGTTATTCGGATCCTGCTGGTTGCCCCGCTGCAGCAACTGGTCGAATTTCAGCAGCACGTCGGCCGCGTCGAACAAGGGATTGCCGGCGTCGTCGGTGGCGTTCAAATCCAGCTTCACGCTCGCGGCAAAACTGAACACGCCGTTGTTGTTGGTCAGGCGAGTCACCAGATGATGGTCGCCGAGCAACCCGGGTTCGTTGACGAAATCCACCGTGATCACATCGTCCGCTTCGCTGCCGGCCACGTACCAGACCCGCGGCGAATTCAGCAGGAACTGTTTCCACTCGTCGCCGTTCAGGCCGCCGTCGAGAGATTCGAAGCGGCTGCCATCCACGCGGAACAACTGGTCGTTGCCGCCGTTGCCGAACATGAACGCCAGGCCGGAGCCGCCAAACAAGCGGTCGGCGTTGCGGCTGCCGAGCATGCGATCCAGCCCGGTGTCTTCCAGCACGCGCTTGGGCTGGGTGGGATTGGAATCGAGGAAGCCGTCGCCGTCCGCGTCGCCATCGTTGTCGAACACCGGACCATCCGGATTGTTCGCGGCTACAAAAACGCCATACTCCGTATCGCCGACCGGCTGCGGGTTCTGGGTCCAGGCATACAGGTCATTGATGCCCGGGCCGCCGATCAGGTCATCGTCGCCGCGGCCGCCAAAGAGCACGTCGTAATCGCTGTTGGAAGCCGCTTCTTCGCCGGCCGTCGAGTCGCCCCACAACCGGTCATCGCCCGCCAGGCCGAAGATGCGGTCGCTGCCGCCACCGCCGTCAATGCGGTCGCGCCCGGCAGTGCCGATCAGCAGGTCTTCACCCGGGCCGCCGTCAATCACGCCGACGAAATCATTGCTGCGCGAATCGAGGTCACCGATGTCAAGCGGCAGCACCGTCTTTGCCGCCGAAGTGCCGGCATTCGCCACGTAGGAGTTGGCAATGAATTCGATATTGTCGTCGCGCAGCAGGCCGGAGATCCGGAACTGCTCGACCAGCGGGCTGCCGGTGGGATTGAGCGGCAGCGAGGGATCAAAGTACGCCACATTGGTCACCGGCGTCACGGCGTTGGCACGCCACGGCGCCAGAATCTCCCAGGCTTCTTGCGCACCGGTGAACGGATTGATGGTGCGGAAATCGACGTGGATGCGACCGTCCGCCAGTTGCCCGATCAGGATGGTGTCGTCCTGGCTGGTGCCCTCGATCAGCATGATGTCGGTGGCGTTGTCGTCGCCCAGATCGCCGCGGAATTCGTTGCCAAAGTGGCCGTCGAAAGTATCGAGCGATGCGGACAGGAATTGCACTGCCGGCAACGTGTCCCGTTCGCCCACGCCATCGGGCGCGAAATATTCGCGACGGGTGTCCAGCACCATCATGTCGATGCCGGTACCGCCGTAGAGCGTGTCGTTGCCGTCCTGGCCTTCCAGCCAGTCGGTGTCTCCCCCGCCCCACAATTCGTCGTTGCCGCCACCGCCGAGCAACTGGTCTTCGCCGGTGCCGCCGAACATGATGTCGGCGCCGCCGCTCAGATTGCCGAATTCGTTGCGCGCCAGCCGCGGTCCGGCAAGATAATCGCCCGCCATGTATTCGTTGCCGCTATCGCCGAACATCACATCGCGGCGCAGATTGCCGTACAGCCAGTCGCCGCCGGCGCCGCCATGCAACTCGTCACCCCAGCGCAGGGTTTCGGCGAGGATCTCGGCGTCGGTTGCGATCACGTTGTCGATATTGGCAAACGCATACAGGAAGTCGATGCCTGTGCCGCCCCACAAACGCTGGCCGCGCTGCACCCATTCGCCCGCCTGCGGCCCGCTGCCGTCCGGATCGACGAAACGTCCGGCATCGCCGAACAGGAAGTCGCTGCCCTCGTCGCCGTACACCTGGTCGATGCCTTCGTCGCCGAACA
>JBJXFN010000204.1:0-4065 GCA_046155535.1 Burkholderiales bacterium | reverse complement strand
CGCCTTGAGCGCCTGGTTGGCGCGCCACCAGTTGTCCGCCACTACCGCGACCCAGTCCGCGCCTGTCACGACCTTCTTGACGCCGTTCATGCGGGCGACCTTGGCGGCATCGTGTGACTTGAGTTTTCCGCCAAAGACCGGGCATTGCAGGATGGAGGCATGCACAAGACCCGGAAGCTGCACGTCGGCAGTGTAAATCTGCTTACCGTTGGTTTTTGCCGGAATGTCGAAGCGCGGAGGCGAAGTGCCGATCAACCGCCAGTCCTTCGGGTCCTTGAGTTTCGGCTCCTTCGGAATCGGCAGTTTCGCCGCCGCTTCGGTGAGTTCACCGAACGACGCCCGTTTGCCGGATGCGTGCAGCACCACGCCCTTCGAGACCTTGATTTCCTCGACCGGCACGCCCCACTTCGCCGCTGCGGCACCGACCAGCATTTCGCGCGCTGCGGCGCCTGCCTTGCGCATGACTTCCTGCGAATCGCGAATACCGCGGCTGCCGCCGGTGGACATCGAACCAAAAATCCGGTTGCGCCGGATATGTTCATTCACGTCCGCATATTCCGGCACCACGCGGTTCCAGTCGCACTCCAGCTCTTCGGCCACCAGCTGCGCAAGACCTGTGAACGTGCCCTGCCCGAGTTCCGAACGCGCCACCCGGATGACCACCGTGTCGTCGGGCTGGATCACCACCCAGTGCGTGAGTTCGCGCGCCACCGAGTTGGGCGCTGCATGGGCGGACCCCGGCAGATGGAAACCGATCATCAGGCCGCCGGTCGCAGCCGCCGACTTCACCAGGAAATCGCGCCGGGAAACATTCGTTTGTTTATTTTTCATGACGGCCTCCTCAGGCGGATCTTGCGGCAAGGCGGATGGCTTCGCGCACCCGGACATAGGTGCCGCAGCGGCAGATGTTGGACATCGCCGCGTCGATCTGCGCATCCGTCGGCTTCGGGGTTTCCTTCAGGAGCGCCGCCGCCGCCATGATCATTCCGCTCTGGCAGTAGCCGCACTGCGGCACCTGGAGTCTGACCCAGGCTTTCTGCACCGGGTGCGATCCGTCTTTCGACAATGCCTCAATCGTGGTGATCGTCCGGCCCTTCATCGACACAGCCGGCAGCACGCAGGAGCGCATCGGCTGCCCATCCACATGCACGGTGCAGGCGCCGCACACCGCCGCCCCGCAGCCGTATTTGGTGCCGGTCAGACCCAGTTCGTCACGCAGCACCCAGAGCAGCGGCATGTCGTCCTCGACATCCACCAGAGATTTTTTCCCGTTCACATTCAAGGCAATCATGGTTCTTTCTCCTCGGTTCGTAGCATATTCCTGACGGCTGGCGCAGGTGGCCAGCTGGCAACGCGAAGCATAATCCCAACAGCCAGGGCTTGCCGAGTTCGGTCGCAAAAAAATCGGCAGCGTGCCGGCCATCGACTCGGCCGCACGCGAAGAAGGCTGTTACCCTGAACACCTTACATCAAGCTTATTACGACTTCGCGAACCCCAATGACTTCCGCCGACTTCCAACGCCGGACCATCCTGAAAGTCTCCTGGCGGCTGTTGCCGCTGATCGTGGTGAGTTATCTGGTTGCCTACATCGACCGCACCAACATCGCGTTCGCGGCACTCACTATGAACAAGGACCTGGGCTTTAGTTCCTATCTCTACGGCTTGGGCGCGGGCATTTTCTTTCTCGGTTATGCGCTGTTCGAAGTGCCGAGCAATGTGATTCTCGACAAAGTCGGCGCCCGTCGCTGGATCGCGCGCATCATGATCACCTGGGGCATCATCTCCGGCCTGATGGCCTTGGTTACCGGGCCGGTGAGTTTTCTGGTGCTGCGGTTCTTGCTGGGCGTAGCCGAGGCGGGATTTTTTCCCGGCATTATTTTTTATCTGTCGAACTGGTTTCCGGCGTCGTATCGCGGCCGGGTGATTTCCACACTGTTCCTGGCGCTGCCGGTGTCCAACGCGCTGGCCTCGATCATATCCGGCGCAATTCTGGAAATGGACGGCATCTGGGGCCTGAGAGGCTGGCAGTGGATGTTCATCCTAGAAGCTGCGCCCGCTATCTTGCTGGCCTTCGTCGTGTTGCGAAAAATGACCGACTCGCCGGCACGGGCAACCTGGCTAAATGCCGAGGAGCGCGAATGGCTGCAAGCCGAACTCGCCGCCGAACGCAAACAGGTCGAAAGCGCGGGGCGACTGACGCTGCTCAAATCCCTCACCGACAAACGCGTGCTGGCCTTGTCGGCAATTTATTTCACCAGTGTCACGGCGAGCTACGGAGTGAATTTCTTCCTGCCGCAGATCGTAAAGGAACTGGGGCAATCGAATCTGGTGACCGGGTTTCTGTCGGCAATTCCCTATACGCTTGGCGCAATCGGTCTGGTCATCTGGGGTTACTCGTCGGATCTGCGCCGGGAAAGGCGCTGGCACTTTATTGCTGCGGCCTGCCTGTGCGCCATCGGGCTGTTCGGGGTGGGGTGGCTCGGCAAGTCCTATTGGTCGCTGGCCGCAATGTCGGTGGCCATGATAGGCATTTACGGGTCTCGCCCATGCTTCTGGCCCATGCCTTCCATGTTCCTCACTGGTACCGCGGCCGCCGCCGGCATCGCGCTGATCAACTCCATCGGCAATCTGGGCGGCTACGTCGGCCCCTTCATCGTGGGCTGGATCAAGGACAGCACCCAGAGTTTCGAAATGGCGCTGTATTTTCTCGCGGCCTGTGCTGCAACGTCCGTAGTAATCGCCTATTTTGCCGCTACGTCGACTCGCGGCAACGAAAACACCGAAGGCAAGTGACCGGCCCGGCTGCGATCCCGGGCCATACCAGCCGGCTACTTCGGCGGCCGCTCCATCTGACATTTGATCGCCGGCACGTTCTCCGCCGATGCAATGATCGCCTCGGTCTTCCAACCGTAACCCGTGCCTTCGATGTCGTGTTTCGCCCCCGCTTGTCCCGCCTTTACGAAACTCATTACGTAAAGTGGAGCAATGATCTGATGGTCTTCGGCCCGCATCCACGAATCACCAGTCGGTCCGTCAAAATGCAAACCTTCCAAGGCATGCGCAACCTTGATCGGATCCGTGCTCCCCGCTTTGTTGATGGCGCTTGCCAGCATTTCTACGGTTCGGAATGCTGGAAGGTAGGCAATATCCGCCTGCGTATTAAATCTTTTCTGGTAATCAAGAATTGTGCGTTCCCACTTCGAATCCGTTGCATTCAGATGCCATGAATATATTGTCTTGATTCGATCCGCCCCTGCCGCGCCGATGGCGGACGGAGTCCCAAACCCGGCTGCCAGCAATGCATAGTAATGCGCCTTGAAACCCATTTCATTACTGGCCTTGAGGAGCAGCGAAAGGTCCGTTCCCCAATTCCCGGTCAACACGCTGTCCGCCCCGGTCGCCCGAATCTTCGCGATGTACGGCGCGAAGTCTTTGACTTTGGCGAGAGGGATCAGCTCGTCTCCGACGATCGCAATATCGGGCCGCCGGGAATTTAACTGCTCCCGAGACCCCTTACTCACGCCTTGTCCAAACGCGTAATCCTGATTCAGCAGATAGACTTTCTGAAGGCTTTTCTGCGAAGCCATGAATTTCGTCAGCGCCGCAAGTTGCATGTCGGCGTGCGGTTCAAACCGGAATTGCCAGAAGCTGCACTTCGATTCAGTCAGCGCCGGGTCGAGCGAGTTGAAATTGAGCAAAAGGACCGGCTTGTCCGGATTTCGCACGACGTGCTTTGAAACAGCGTCGCTGAGTGCATGAACAACGCTGGACACCGTGGAGGCAACATAGCCAATATCATCATCGAGCGCCCTTTTTAACTGAATCAACGCTTCCTGCGGCGTATTCTTGTGGTCCATCGGAACAATTTGAACCTTCCTGCCACCAAGTACACCGCCACGGGCGTTCACAATATCTGCGGCAGCATTGAACGCATGGAGTTGTCCCTCCCCATAGATGGCATTCGGCCCGCTAAGCCCCACCACCACGGCAATCTTCACGCTATCGGCGGACCATGCCACAGCGAGGTGCAAATAAAGAAGGCATGAAAACAAAAGCCGGACTGG
>JBJXFN010000200.1:0-3043 GCA_046155535.1 Burkholderiales bacterium | reverse complement strand
TGCAGGTAATTCTGGATGCCGACCTTGCGGATCAGGTCGAGCTGGGTCTCGATCCAGTCGATGTGCTCCTCTTCGCTTTCGAGGATGTCCTCGAACAGCTCGCGGCTGACATAGTCGCCGCAGGTTTCACAGTGCGCGATTGCTTCGCGCAGCACGGGGTGCGCCGCGTGTTCGAGCTTGAGGTCGCATTGCAGGCATTCCTCGACGTTCTCGCCGATCAGCAGTTTGCCGAGGTCCTGAAGGTTCGGCAGGCCTTCGAGGAACAGGATGCGATCGATCAGTTTGTCGGCGTGTTTCATCTCGTCCACCGATTCCTTGAACTCGTGTTCGTCGAGTCGTTTGAGACCCCAGTTCTTGAACATCCGCGCATGCAGGAAGTACTGGTTGATCGCGGTGAGCTCGTTGAAGAGCACCTTGTTCAGATACTGGATGACCTTGGCGTCGCCTTTCATGGAGTGCCTCGTGGAAGTGGCGTGGGAAAAATGTCGCGGCCGATTATAGGCCAGCGCACAAGACACTGGCTCGTACGTTGCGAACGAACGATGGTCGAAGCAGAACTGCGCTCAGGAGACTTCGAGCTGCCGCAGCACCGGCCGGGTGGCGCGCTGTGCCTCGGAAATAATGTCGATTGCGCAGTCGGCGCAACGCCCGCAGCAGGTCGCCACACCCAGTTCGCCGCGCAACTCGGTGAGCGTGCGCAAGCCGCTGTTCACCGCGTTGCGGATCTGGGAGTCGGTGATGCCGTTGCACAGGCAGACGTACATGGCGGATGGGTGGGTCGGTTTGTGAACTGATCGGTCGCCATGGTATTTGTTAATGAGAATGATTGTCAATACATGAAATAGGGGGGCGGAGAAAATTGAAAATTCCGCGTCCAGGAACCCAGAAAAATCAATTACAAATAATTACTTAATGATGGTCCTGCGCTTCACTTCCGGGGCGGTCGAGTGCCCGATTTTCAACCCGAACGGGTGGTCAAACGGGCATCCGAGGGGCTGAAAAACCCGGAATACGCACCCGCGTCATGGCTTGAGCGGGCGTCCGGCTCTGGGCCGTCCGGTCAAAAATATCCGACCAGCCGACCCAGGATGAGCGCCGCGATCCACGTGGCGAGGGAGACCGCAGCCGCGATTCGCATTGGCGGATGGATTGCGGTGGTGTGAGCACTCGATCGCAACCATGCAGCATTGCAGCGCCACCGCAGGGTTGCCGCGTTGATGACGCCGATGGCAATCACCGCCATCTTCGCGATGAAAAATTCCGAGCCGAGGTATTCGGCTGCACGGGTGCTGAACAGAAGCAGACCACAGACGACCGCGATTACCAGGCCGGCCGCGGCGGTGGAAGTCAGTACCGGCCACAGCGTGGCCACGGGCGATTTCGGCCACAGGCCGAGCAAGCGGAGGTCCAACGGAACGATGGAGCCGACCAGGAGCGCGATGCCGAATATATGGCCGGCGTTCACCATCGGATAAACCCAAACAGAATCGCGCAGGGCGCGCGCGAGTTCGGTGGCTTCGAGAGCCGAGGCGATATCGAACCCCATCAAACAGCCGGTGTCAGGACTTGCGATCCGGATAGAGGTCGTGGCTCTTGCCGTCGATCACGATACGCTCGGCCTTGACCAGTTTTTCTCCGGCCTTCGCCGATCGATGCCCGTGGATGGTGATCGTGCGTCCGATCCGGAACGATTCGTCGGGCAGCCCTGCTTTCTCATTGCGCCAGGGTTGCCCGACTTCGATCACCCATTTTTCACCCTTGACATCGAGGGTAACCACCCCGTGCGGATTGCCGAGTTTCACGGCCGCAATGGCCCCGGTGATTTCGAATTCTTCATCGGTCGCCCAACCCCAACCATGATGCGCGAGGGCAGGCGCTGCGCCGATAACCATGAGGGCGCACACCAGCATGGCGGTGAAACGATTGTTGAGTTTGAACATGGCGTAACTCCTCCTGAAAAGTGAACGAAACACGACATCGCAGTTTAACCCGGATGCTTCATCAGGCCCTCTCCGTGTCCTGCCGAAATACCCGGGCCTATCGGCGCCTATACTGTGTTCTCCGGAGGGTTGGCGTGGCGGCCCGGAATCGCGGGCGTGCGCCTCAAGCGCTTCGGGAGTTTGTTCCTTATCGATTTCAACGCGAGGAGGAAGGACATGAAACTCACGCATCGCATCGCATTTCCCTTATTGGCGTTCCTGTCTGCCGTTTGCGGGTTGCTCGCCTTGCCGGCTTCGGCGGCGGATTACCCTTCACGCCCGATCCGCCTGGTGGTTCCGTTTCCGGCGGGGGCGACTGCCGACCTACTCGGACGGGAATTCGGCCACGTACTCGGGGAGCGGCTCAAGCAGCCGGTGGTGGTGGACAACCGCGCGGGCGCAAACGGCATGCTCGGCGCGCAATTCGTGGCGCGCGCGCCCGCCGACGGCTACACGCTGCTCTTCATCACCGGTCACATGCTCGCGGTGACACCCCATCTCGTGCGGGAGCCGGGATTCGATGCCCTGAACGACTTCACACCGATCACGATTGCCACCCGTGGACCGGCGTTGGTGGTGGTGCGCGCCGATTCGCCCTACCGTTCGGTCAAGGACTTGATCGACGCGGCGAAGAAGAGCCCGGGAAAAATCGCCTACAACACCTCCGGGGAAGGCAGTCCCCAGCATCTGATGGGGGAAAAGTTTCAAAGCATGGCGGGCGTGGAACTGCTCAAGGTGGGCTACAAGGGTGAAACCCCGGCGCTCCAGGATTTGATGGGCGGGCGAATCGATTTCGCCTTCGGGTTCGTGATGGGCACCATGCCTTTTGTGCGCGGCGGGCGATTGCGGGTGCTTGCGCACACAGGCGACAAACAGTTGGCGGCGTTTCCGGATGTGGCCCCGCTGGCGGAGGCGGGGATTCCGGGGTTCTCGGAGTACACCTACGCGGGTTACGCGGTCCCGAAGGGAACACCCGCCGAAATTGTCCAGAGGCTTTACGACGAGGCGCGCGCGAGCCTGAACGGCTTGCGAAAATCCATCGAGGAGCGTGGTGCGGACCTGAT
>JBJXFN010000194.1:0-3854 GCA_046155535.1 Burkholderiales bacterium | reverse complement strand
CGGGATATGAATGGATTTGGCAATACGTTTTCCCCTCCAAGAACCGTTCAATCGACCCGGAGGATGGCGTGATACGGCGACACCATATCGATGAGACGGTGCTGCAAAAAGCAGTCAGAAGGGCAACCCGCATGGCAAGTATTTCAAAACCGGTGCATTGCCACACATTTCGACACTCGTTTGCCACACACTTGCTCGAAGGTGGCTACGACATTCGAACGGTGCAGGAGCTTCTTGGCCATGCGGACGTTTCCACAACGATGATATACACCCATGTTCTTAACAAAGGCGGGCGCGGCGTGGTGAGTCCACTCGATGCGCGTTAGGGTCGTGGAAGAAATCCAGCGCCATGTGCCAATTCCAGGACCGCGGGAGTTATTCTTCCCTTCGCGGGCAACCGACCTGAATATCGAGCGCTGAGTAGCGCCGCGCGGCGCTCGGTTCACCCCCCCGTCGCCGACGCGTTAAACTGGCGCAACGGTCTGGCCTGATCAACCTTCAAATCACGGGGTTGCGGACAGATTGTCAAACGCCCTGGTTACATTCCGCCACTTCCGAAGAGATGACATCGTGCCTGCACAACAACTTCTTGATCTGATCGGCAACACCCCGCTGGTGGAAGTCACCCGGATGGACGCGGGCAAATGCCGGTTGTTTCTCAAACTGGAGTCGCAAAACCCCGGTGGCTCGATCAAGGACCGCATCGGGCGCTCGATGATCGAGGCGGCCGAGCGCGATGGCGATCTTCAGCCGGGCGGCACGCTGATCGAAGCGACGGCCGGCAACACCGGACTGGGGCTGGCACAGGTGGCCGTGCTGAAGGGGTACAAGCTCATTCTGGTAGTGCCGGACAAGATGAGCCGCGAGAAGATCTTTCACCTCAAGGCGATGGGCGTCGAGGTGTTGCTCACGCGCTCCGACGTGGGCAAGGGACACCCGGAGTATTACCAGGACATGGCCCAGCGTATCGCTCGGGAAACCGGCGCGTTTTACGTGAACCAGTTCGGCAACCCTGCCAACCCCCTCGCGCACGAAACCACCACCGGGCCGGAAATCTGGGAGCAGATGGATCACAAGGTGGATGCCGTCGTTTGCGGCGTCGGTTCGGCCGGCACCATGACCGGGCTCTCGCGATTCTTCGGGAAAGTTGCGCCCGACACCGAGATGGTGCTGGCCGATCCGGCGGGCTCGATACTGGCCGATTACATCCACACCGGGAAGTACGGCACAGCGGGAAGCTGGATTGTGGAAGGCATCGGCGAGGACTTCATTCCGCCGATTGCGGATTTCTCGCGCGTGAAAAAAGCTTATTCGATCAGCGACGAGGAATCGTGCCGCACGGCGCGCGACTTGTTGCGCCGCGAAGGCATTCTCGCCGGCTCCTCGTCGGGCACCCTGATCGCGGCGGCGCTGCATTATTGCCGGGAACAGAAGTCGCCGAAACGGGTGGTGAGTTTCGTGTGTGACAGCGGGAACAAGTATCTGTCGAAGGTATTCAACGACTACTGGCTGATCGACCAGGGGTTGCTGAAGCGGGAAACGTTTGGCGATCTGCGCGACCTGATCTCGCGCCTGCACGACCAGCACGCCACGGTCACCATCGGTCCGGACGACAAACTCATGACGGCCTATGCCCGCATGAAGCTGTACGATGTCTCACAACTACCGGTGCTGGAGGAGGGCAAGGTGGTCGGTATCGTGGACGAGTGGGATCTGCTCATGGCTTTGCAGGACAGCCCGGATCGCTTCCGCGACCCGGTGCGGTCCGCGATGACCCAACGCATCGAGACCGTGGGACTGAAAACACCGGTTTCAGACCTGACAAAGGTGTTCAATAACGGGCATGTTGTCATCGTTGTGGAGTCCGGCCAGTTCCATGGCCTGATCACGCGGATCGATGTGCTTAACCATCTGCGCAATCGGGCACCTTGAAATCCTGGTCGCTGATTCCTGAAAAAACGAGAAAAAATATTGAACCACGGAGTGCACGGAGAACACGGAGTAAAAGCAATAACGAGGTCATTGAAATTCATGAAGCGGCAGAAATCGTTTCGAAAGGTCTCGACGCACTCATGTATTTTCATGTTTTCTCCGTGTTCTCCGTGTACTCCGTGGTTCAATGGGTTTGAGATGGTGAAAGTTTGCTAAAGCGATAAGAGGTAATATTCGACCATGAAGAACGACAAACAAGGCTTCGCCACGCGCGCCATTCATGCGGGGCAGACACCGGACCCGACGACCGGGGCGGTGATGACGCCTATCTACGCCACGTCCACTTTCAAGCAGAATTCACCGGGCGTACATACTGGGTACGAATACGCCCGCAGCCAGAATCCCACGCGGCATGCATTCGAGCGCTGCATCGCGGATCTGGAAGGGGGCAAACAGGCATTTGCGTTTGCGTCGGGCCTCGCTGCCTCCGGCACGGTGCTGGAACTGCTGGACGACAACAGCCACCTTGTCGCGGCAGATGATTTGTACGGCGGCTCCTGGCGGCTTTTCGAGCGGGTGCGCAAGCGTTCGATGGGGCTGCGCGCGAGTTACTTTGATCCGGACGTGGCTGGTTCTCTGGAAAAGGCGATTCAACCGGACACCCGCATGATCTGGATTGAATCCCCGTCGAACCCGCTCCTGAAAGTGACCGACCTCGAACAGGTCGTGAAGGTGGCCAGGGCGCGCGGCATTCTGACCGTTGTGGACAACACGTTTGCCTCCCCCTGGGTGCAGCGTCCGCTGGATCTGGGCATCGATCTGGTACTGCATTCGGTGACCAAATACATCAACGGCCATTCGGATATGGTCGGCGGCATTGTTGTCGTGCGGGACAACCAGGATGTCGCCGGCAAGCTGGAGTTCATGCAAAACGCCATCGGTTCCATCCTCGATCCGTTCTCGTGTTTTCTGGCGCTGCGCGGGGTCAAGACACTGCCGCTGCGGATGAAGCAGCATTGTGGCAATGCGATGCATCTGGCCGCCTGGCTGCGCAGCCATCCGAAGGTCGAAAAGGTGATCTACCCGGGCTTGCCGAACCACCCGCAACACTTGCTGGCCGCCAGACAGATGAATGGTTTTGGCGCCATGATTGCTGTGTATTTGAAGACCGACATGGCCGGGGTGCGGCGCGCGCTCGAAGCCTGTCAGGTATTCACGCTGGCCGAATCCCTCGGCGGAGTGGAAAGCCTGATGGGCCATCCGGTCACCATGAGTCACGGTTCGTTGCCGGTGGAACGGCGCGCCCAGCTGGGCATCATCGATAATCTGATCCGCCTTTCGGTCGGCATCGAAGATGTCGAAGACCTGATCGCGGATCTCGATCAGGCATTTGGGAAAATCTGAAATGCAACCCACTCCCCGACTGATATTCCTGGGGATCTTTCTGCTGTGCGCGGGTCTGATCTCTTTCGGCCTGTATCTTCAGCACGGCCAGGGTCTGGAGCCCTGCCCGATGTGCATTTTGCAACGTTATGCCTTCATCCTCACCGGGGTCATAGCACTGGTCGCCGGCGCACACAATCCGGAGGGGTTCGGCAGAAAAATCTACGCCGGCCTGGTTGTGGTGTTTGCAGGGTCGGGTGCCGCGGTGGCCACCCGCCATGTCTGGCTGGAGCACAATCCGCCGAAGATTTTCGACTGCGGCGCCGACCTGGGTTTCATGTTGGAGTCGTTTTCGATCACCGAGGCTTTCCCGATGATTTTCCGCGGTACCGGGGACTGCACCAAGGTTGCCTGGAAATTCCTCGGGCTTTCGATTGCGGAATGGGCACTGCTCTGGTTTGCGGCTTTTGTTGCCGCCGGCTTCATCGCGGCGCTGCTTCGGCGCCGCTGAACCGCCTACGGGGTGGCGTCGGACACCG
>JBJXFN010000185.1:0-42505 GCA_046155535.1 Burkholderiales bacterium | reverse complement strand
ATCGCCAGCGTTCTAGCCCTTTACAAGCTGACATTTGAATTGCTCAGATTGAAACCCCGACCGGATTTTGCGGGCGGCGCAACGGAAAACAAGCGTGAAGCCGCATTTTGGGCGCTGGCCGCGGCAGTGGCCTTCGCGATTCATCCGGTGACGGTGTACGGGGCGGGATACCTGGTACAGCGAAGCATCGTTCTGGCAACGTTGTTTTCGCTACTGTCGATCTTATTACTCCTCCGGGGCCTGCGGCGCGGCGCCATTGCCGACGCAGTTTCGGCCGCACTCCTGTACACGTTTGCCGTCTACAGCAAGGAACACTGCATTCTGTTACCCGCCGTGGGGGCGTTGGCCGTGTTTCTTGTCGCCGCCGATCGTCGATTCGGCCTGCGTTACGGCCTCGTGTATCTGGTTGCTTGCGCACCTGCTGCGATCATGGTCGCCATGCTCAGCCTGCGGGTCATTGGCGGCTCTTATGAGCCAGACTATGTGGCGGTGGCCGATCAACTGGAAGGGGTATTTGGTCTGGATGCCGCGAACATGTCACTTGCCAGAAGCGCCGTGGCGCAGGCGGGACTGTTCTACAAATATCTCTTTCTCTGGATCTGGCCGGACGTACGAGCCATGTCCATCGACCTTCGCGTCGATTTTTCGCAGCTCGCTTCGTGGGGCTGGATTCTTCTGAAAATTGTTGCGTTCGTCGTATTTGGAGCAGCGGGTGGTTTCCTGCTCTGGTGTCGCGGTCGGGCAGGGTTGATCGGTTTTGGCATGCTATTCGTCTGGATTCTGTTTCTGGTGGAGTTCAGCGCGGCCCGCTTTCAGGAGCCATTTGTGCTCTATCGCAGTTATCTTTGGGCGCCGGGCATGGTCATCGCGATGGTCGCCGTATTGCGGCTCGTTCCGGGACGGGCGGTGTTTGCGTTATTTTTACTGGTGTTGCCGTTATTGTTCTTCCAGGCGCGCGATCGTCTCGAAACCTTTTCGCACCCCTTCCTGTTGTGGCAGGACGCGGCGGCAAAACTGCCTGTCCAGCCCGTTCCGTGGGGATCGCGCGCTTTGCACAGTCTTGCGCGGGAATACATGTATGCGGGTGACTCCGGCAAGGCCATGGAGATCGCGGAGCGTTGCATGGCGCAATATCCCGATACCTACCACTGCTATTTTGCGAAAGGGGCAATTCTGGCCGGACAGGGAGAACCTGGACTCGCCCTGCCTTTTCTGGAACGGGCCGTGGCGTTGAAGCCGAAAAGTGAAATCGCCCATCAACATCTGGCTTGGTCACTGGAAAAGCTCGGGCGCATCGAGGAAGCGCTGGCCGCCCTGCACAATGCCTCGGCACTTGGATTCAGAGGCGCTGACAAGGAGATCAAGCGTTTGAATGCGGAAAGAAAAAATCCACCCAGCAAACATTAAATATACCCTGCCGCACTTTCAAGATTCTGGCCCTGGTATTCCGATGGGCGAGGGAAAAACGCAGGTAAGTGGATCAGATCAGCTAATACTTTTCACGTGCCCGGCCGAATGCCGTGATGGATCTGAAACTTCCCCACAGTCGAGTGGGCGGAAATTGAATCCGCTTCTCCGGCTGCAAATTTGCATTGAAACGCCCGAAACTTCCGGGGAGTTATTGGGTGTGTCTATAGGTAAGGTGAATTAGAGAGAAGTTCCGAGGGGCTTTAGAGGTTGGTACCACATCGCCCCGACTTCCGGTTTCAAATCCGTGGCAATTGAGTCTGGAAAATCGCGGGCCATATTCAGCGCCTCAAGGAATGAGCGACGATTTGCCGTTTTTCCGCAGAGCCACTGTGGGGATATTCGAAAGTAAGCCGGCTCCGCTGTCTTACTTTCGATACACCGAGGCCCGCATGGGCAGGCCATTGTTCAGGTAGGAATGAAAGTATTCGAGGTTGTTCAATTCCTCACTTCCCGGATTCAACGGCTCCGCACGCATCTGTTCCAGACAGCGCCGGTAGCGCATTTGCAAGGTGTTCAAATTGTCGCCACCCCGAAACACAGGCCAGTGCGTAGTCTGGCCCAGGGCGGGAGAAAGAATTTCCGTTCGCAGAATTCGACCGGCATTGGCGATATGGCAGGAAGAACAGGAGAAATTGTACTGACCTACCCGTTGGTGATAACGCCTTTTGCCATCCTCATATTTGGCCAGTGCTCCCGGGTGTTCAACCCGGATGTTCACTCGCATGCCGTCGGAGAGGGACCTCGCATAGGCTGTGAGTATCCCCATCGTCGACTTGTCCGAGTACCCGAATTCTGGTTCCCCGTTTCGTTTCAAGCATCGATTGATTGCCATTTCAAACGTCACCACCTTGTCGCCCGGCGGGTCATATTGAGGGTAATTTCCTGCGACCTTGCGGCCCTGGTCCGGAAAGCAGTCGGCAAATCGGCGGCCATTGGCAAAGGGTTTTTCCCAGAGTGTTTTGCCTCGATCGATTTCCCCCTGAAACGGCGGAAATTCCATGATGGTGTCGAACTGGGATTTTGCATCCCTGGATAACATCAAGGCACCGTCTACATAAGCGTCCGGCAAGAACTCGGGAAATTTCTCCTTGAACAGGGCGATGAGGGCATAGCGGTCATCTTCGGGGGCGGCCAAGGCCGGCAGGAACCCGAGGTTGCACCACAAGACGGTCAACGAAACAATCTTTAGAAATTCGCTGTGGCAAAACCGGCTCAACTCAGTATCGCCTCAATCATGGCCGTGTCGTTCCGGCTGTCCTCCCAGCTGACGACAATTCTGTCACCGGGTTTGGCGCCACGAACCCGAAAATGGAGGAAGGGATTCTTGCTGACCGCCTGGCTCCACTGGGCCTGCAAAACAATGCGATTGTTGTGCGTGGCGAGCACGTTTTTGATGAAGTGAATCGGAGCCAACTCACCCGAAATGGCATCTTTTCGCAGCCCGGTTTCCATGGGATGCGCCATCAGGACTTTGATTTCCGCAACCTCCCCCCGTAGCTGGGCGCGAATTTTCATCGGATCAGCCAAGACAAACCCCTTTTTCCGGCTTGCTCATCCGCCACATCCGCCAATCGTGACTTTGACTTCATTTGCGGTCCGGTAAAAGCGCCCAGCCGCATGGACGATCACCCGAACATTGGAGGACTCGCTCATTTTGATCCGAAGGGCGACAAAAGGATCGGCACCATCTGCAAATTCGAAAGAGGCAGCCAGGGGTTGCGCATTCTTGTCGACCAGCACATGAATGAATCGAGTGCCGGCAATTCGGCTCTCTATTTCGACAGGCACAATGGCGCCATTTTCAGCGATCTCGGGCGTTCGAAGCACGATCTGATCAGAGTCTTCCACTGCCGTCGCACCAAGGCCCGCGAGCGTATCCTCCAACGCCCTGGCATCAAACGCCCGGCTGTTCCACTGCGCAGCCAACGCGCGCGTCGCATTCAGTAAACCAAGCACCGCCGCTGCCCCGAACGTCGCAAAAA
The DNA here is from genome assembly GCA_046155535.1 of Burkholderiales bacterium. Taxonomy (GTDB): domain Bacteria; phylum Pseudomonadota; class Gammaproteobacteria; order Burkholderiales; family JACQAP01; genus JACQAP01. The sequence goes on along the minus strand of JBJXFN010000185.1, from coordinate 39,053 downwards.
AGTTTAGAAAAGTGCGCCGATTCTCCTGCGTCATTGTGGTTTTTCCGTGGCGGGCGCGTACAAGTAGTCGATGACCAATTCAATTTCGGATGCGCTGAGGATGCCATTTCTGCCGAACGGGGGCATCACCGTGTCGGGATTGGCAATTGTCGGGTCCCAGATTTTTTGTCGCAAAGCGTCGCGGTCCGGAAATCTGGATTGCATGTCCGAGAGCGGCGGTCCGATGTTTGCCGAAGTAATGGCGGCCAGGTCGCCCGGGACCTGATGACAGGCGAGGCAGTTTCCCTTGTCGACGTTTCGCGCAATACGGCCTCCTTCCCCCGCGGCTCCGCAGGCTGGCGAGTCCAACACAACAAAAAGCGAACTCACTACCATCCAACAATGTGCCGCGCGGACCCGCCGACGGCGGGTTCGGTTCGGTGTTTTCGATAACACTTCAACGCAAACTGATTTCCCGGCAATTCCGCACTTCAAGGAAGATCCGCAATCCAGTGCCCAGACTTGCCGCCGCGTTTTTCGAGCAGCCGCAAGCGGTCAATACACATTCCCCGATCCACCGCCTTGCACATGTCGTAAATGGTCAACAATCCTGTGCTCGCCGCAGCGAGCGCTTCCATTTCAACACCAGTTCTTCCGATCGTTTCTGTGGTGGCCTTGCACTCGATCGCATTTTCGTCGTGAAAAATTTCAAACTCGATATCCACTCGGGTTAACCCGATAGGATGGCAAAGTGGAATCATTTCGTGCGCACGTTTGGCACCTTGAATGGCAGCGATTCTTGCCACGCCCAGAACGTCACCCTTCTTCGCGTTGCCTTCCAGGATCGATGCCAAGGTCTCGGGTTTCATGGATATTCGGCCGCACGCCACGGCAACACGATGGCTTTCTGCTTTAGCTGCGACATCGACCATATGCGCCTGGCCAGCGGCATTAAAATGGGTCAACTGAGTCAAAGGGGAATCCGGAAGTCGGCTCGCACGATTACGTGATTAGAAGGGAACTCGGGACAACTGGCAGTATCATAACACCATGAAATTCATCATTGCCGGGCTCGCGTTGTGCCTGTCCGCGAACCTGTTGGCGCTCGCAAATGAACTCCCTGATCTTGGCGATGCCTCGCAATCGGCGATGTCTCCCGCGCAGGAGCAGCGTCTTGGCGACGGCATCATGGCCCAGATCCGGTCGGCAAACGGTTACCTCGACGATCCGGAAATAGCCGACTACCTGAATACACTGGGGTACCGCCTGGTGGCGGCGAGCCCCGACCCGGGCGGAGCCTACGAATTTTTTGCGGTGTCGGATGGTGCGGTCAATGCGTTTGCACTGCCGGGCGGATATATTGGCGTGCATAGCGGCCTGCTCCTGACCACGCAGGCCGAAGGGGAACTTGCCAGTGTGCTCGCTCACGAAATCGCACATGTCAGCCAACGCCACTTGGCACGAATGCTTGCCGTGCAGCAGCGTGCGGGCTTGGCCTCCATGGCTGCAATTGCGGTGGCGATTCTTGCAGCACGATCCAATTCCCAGGCCTCCATGGCTGCGATTGCGGCTGCACAAGCCGGAACCATTCAAGCGCAATTAAATTTCTCCAGAGAGCACGAACGGGAAGCGGATCGCGTCGGTTTACAAATTCTTGAAAAAGCCGGCTTCGACGTACATGCCATGCCGGTTTTTTTTGAAAGGATGCAGCGCGCGGCAAGGGCCTACGGAAACGGTGCGCCTTCCTACCTCCTGACCCACCCGTTGACTTACGAGCGAATTGCGGACATTCAAAGCCGGATCCAAAATTTGCCCTTTCGTCCGGCGCCCGACAGTCTGGAATTCGGGATGGTCAAAGCGCGAGTTGCAGTGTTGGATGGAAACGCCATTGATGTGGCCGCAAACATGCAAGCCGCCCTCGTTGATCGAAAGTTCGCCAGCGAAACGGCTCTCCGATACGGGTATGTCCTTGCGTTACTGCGCGCCCGCCAGCCCGCGCGTGCGCGCGAGCAACTTGGCCTGCTGCTGGCACTCGGAAAGAAAAGTCCGATGATCGACGCGCTGGCAGCCCAAACTCTGATTGCGGCCGGCGATTTCCAGGGTGGAATCAGCGCCTACCAAACCGCCCTGCGAATCCATCCTGGCCGCAGGGCGCTGGTTTACGGATATGCCGAAGCATTGATTGCTGGCAATCGAGCTACGGAGGCCATCGAGTTTCTTGCCAGCAGGACGGATCGCCGCGCTGCGGACGCGCGACTGTATGAACTCGAGGCGCAGGCGTATGCGGGATTGGGAAAGCGCATGCTCCAGCACCGCGCCCTGGCGGAAGCGCAAGCACTGAAGGGAAACCTGCCTGCGGCGATCGAACAATTGCAAATCGCCGAGAAATCCAAGGACGGCGACTTTTACCAGAAGTCCAGCGTCGAAGCCCGGAAAAAAGAACTGATGGGCTTGGATCTCGAAAACCGACAAAAGCCCTGAAATTCATTCTCTCGCAGTTCCCGGCGCACCACGATGACATTTCGATTTTAGCGGCGAGTCGCCGCTTTGCCAATTCGCGGTATGTGCACTGGCTGACGTTGAAAACGCGCAAACTGCTCGCCTTGCCCATTCGAATTTCCTATCATAGCCTCGAAATTCGACCTGACTGGCCGGGATATTCTGAAAACTGCGATGCAGAACATCGGGAAATACGAAATCATCAGGGAACTGGGCAGGGGCGCGACCAGCGCGGTGTATCTCGCAAACGACGCGTTTGCCAACCGGGAGGTGGCAATCAAAGTGGTTCGCGCCGATGCGCTCGGAGATTCCAAGCAGGGCAGGCGATTTCGAAAACTGTTTCTTGCCGAGGCGTCCCTGGCAGGCAAAATTTCGCATCCTCATATTGTGTCGATTTTCGATGCGGTTTCCGACGATCAGGGCAGTTATCTGGTCATGGAATACGTGGAAGGCGGCACGCTGGAACCATTCACGCAACCGGAAAATCTGCTGGCCATCGACAACATTGTCGAAATCATATTTAAATGTTGCAAGGCGCTCGAGTATGCGCATCGTCATGGAATCATCCATCGCGATATCAAGCCGGCCAACATTCTCATGACCGCGGAAGCGGACATCAAGATTTCAGATTTCGGCGCAGCGCTAACGGTCACCTCGGAAACCACCCAGGTTTCGGGTATCGGTTCGCCGGCCTACATGTCGCCGGAGCAGCTTCAGGAGTCGCCACTGAATCATCAGACGGACATCTTTTCGCTTGGAGTGATGATGTACCAGTTGCTGACCGGTTCGCTGCCCTTCAAAGCCAACAATAATTACAGCATGGTCTACCAGATCATCAACGTCGATCCTTCACCGCCAAGTGTCCTTCGGCCCGAAATTCCGCCTGCCATCGATGAGATTGCGAAAAAGGCCATCGAGAAAGAGACCGCCAAGCGGTTCCAAACCTGGGACGATTTCGCCCTGGCGCTCAGCGACACATTCGACATGTTGCAAAAACCCGAGAAGGATGTTCCGGAAGCGGAAAAGTTCAAGATTCTGCGCGAACTCGAATTTTTCCGGGCATTCCCGGACGTAGACCTTTGGCAGGTGTTGCGGATTTCGAACTGGGTGCGATTTTCAGCCGCCGATAAAGTAGTTTCGGAGGGCGAGGTGGGTACCGCGTTTTACGTCATTGCCGCGGGAGAAGCGAAGGTGACCAAGAATGAAAAGCTGCTAAATGTGTTGCGTGTCGGAGAATGTTTTGGAGAGATGGCTTGTCTCGGACGGCGGGCGTTCCAGCGAACGGCGAGCGTGGTGGCAGTCGCTGAACTAACCCTAATCGAAATACGGTCGGAATCGCTGGCGCAGGCTACCGAGGGTTGCCGGCATTCGTTTAATGCAGCGTTCCTGGATTTGCTGGTGGGAAGGCTGGAGTCTGCCAACACGCGGCTTTCGCAGTTGCTCCTGGACCGCAAGATCAGTATCTTCTGAGCTTGTCGAGGCCGAACGGTCCCAACTCGCGATTTCAATATGCCAGCAGTGGTTAACATCGATCCGGAGCGCTTTCAGGAAATCCGGCAACAAGGTAATGCCGTGATTCTGGATGTGCGAACCGATCAGGAAGTCGGACGAGGCAAGATCCCAGGCGCGTTACACATCCCGCTCCAGGCGCTGCCTGGTCGTAAGGAGGAACTTCCACGCGGACTCCCGGTGCTGATTTATTGCCTTTCCGGCGCCCGCTCTCTGTATGCCGGAAATTTTCTCGTAGCAGAGGGATGGCCGGAGGTCTATAACTTGGCGGGTGGCGTGACAGCATGGCTGGGTCGCGGATTCGAATTGACAGGCCAAACGCCATGACTGGTTCTGCTGCCACAACGCCCTCAGAGGCGCCACTCGGAGTTGACCGCGAACTCGATGCGAGGGGACTGCATTGCCCCTTGCCGATTCTGCGGACCAAAAAGCTCCTCAATGACATGTCTACTGGGCAGATATTGAGGATCCTGGCAACCGATCCCGGTTCGGTGCGCGATTTCGAGGCATTCTCCAGGCAGACCGGCAATGCGTTGCTCGCGTCTTCGCAGGTCAGTAACGAGTTTCATTTTCTGATGAGAAAGAAATGAGGATGCCGGCAAGGGTAGTAGACGGTTGGGTCGTCGGATTCGACCAGGCGCTGCGCACCCTATGCGCGCCGGCAATTTCAGCGCGCCCAACGCCTGGCGCGGACTTGTCGGAAGGTGAATTGAGTGATGCGGAGAAACGCCATGCCTCGGCCTTGATGCGAGTCAACCACACAGGCGAAATATGCGCCCAGGCGTTGTATCAAGGGCAGGCGCTGACTGCCCGGTCACTGCGAACCAAAAATGCGCTGCTATTCGCGGCCGAGCAGGAAAATGATCATCTTGCGTGGACCGCGCGTCGCGTGGAGGAACTCGGCGGGCGACTGAGCCGGCTCAATCCCCTGTTTTTTGCAGGCTCGTTTGCCCTCGGCGTGTGTTCCGGCTTGCTTGGGGACAGGGCGAACCTCGGTTTTCTTGCTGAAACCGAACGCCAGGTGGAGGGACATCTGGACACACATCTGGATCGATTGCCGGTCGGGGACGCAAGAAGCCGGGCAATCGTGGCCAAAATGAAGGAAGACGAAGCCGTGCACGCAGGTACGGCGCGGTCCCTGGGTGCGCGGGATCTGCCGCCTGCGGTCAGGCAGGCGATGCATCGTTGTGCCCGCCTGATGACCTTCACCACCTATCGCATCTGAGCGTCAGGTCTCCGCAATTTCGTAATCGTGGGAAATGGCGGCCGTTTTGCCCAGCATAATGGAAGCCGAGCAGTACTTTTCCGCCGACAATCGGATTGCCCGGTCCACCAGTTCCGGTTTGACGTTGCGGCCCTTGATGGCGAAATGGAAATGGATTCGCGTGAACACCTTGGGATCGGTCGGTGCTCGGTCGGCATCAATTTCCAGTTTGCACTCGCTGATATCCTGACGTGCCTTGCGCAGAATCGTCACCACGTCATATGCGGTGCAGCTACCTGTTCCCGCCAGCACCGTTTCCATGGGTCGCGGGCCCCGATCACGCCCACCACCCTCCGGGGCGCCGTCCATCACGAGAGAATGCCCGCTTTCTGTTGCGGCCCGGAAGGCCACGTTATCGATCCAGTCAACACGGACTTTCATCTGGTTTTCCTGATGAGGGCGGTGCCATCGGCTCAGCCGCGCAAACCCGCAAGACGCAGATGGTACCAGCCCAGTCCGAACAATTCGTAGAAGAAGATCCGGCTCTGTCCAAGACCATCGGCGCTCGGCAAAAAATCCCCCAGGGAGCGCGGCTTGTTTCCAAAGGAGAACCCCGTCGGGGCCTTGGTCACGGCAAATCCCGCTCGTTCGAATACCAGTGTTGCACGTCGCATGTGGCTGGCATGGGTGACGAGCGTGATGCGATCGATTTTCTCGGAGGCGAGCAATTGCCGGGTACGCAGGGCCGATTCCCGTGTATTGCGCGAGTCAGGCTCCATCCATCGTACGTCGATTTTGAAATCTTCCGCCAATGCGATGCGCATCTGCTGTGCTTCGGTCGTTGAATAGTCCAGAGGATTGCCGCCGCTCACCAGAATCGGCAGGCCACTCTGGCGCTGCAATCTGGCGCCATAACGCAGACGCTCGAGCGTTGCGGAGCCGGCGGTATCTCCGCCGTACTCTGGCGCATTGGGGTAGGTGCCGCCACCCAGGATGACGATGGCCTGGGACTGCAAGAGGCGAGCTCGGTCCGGCAGTTCCCGAATCTCTATCCACGCCAGCAATGTGTTGGCAATCACCGGCATGGACAAGACCGTGAGTCCAGCAATCGACACGGTGGTCAGTACGAACCCGATTCGACGACGAAACCCGGCCAATAGCGTTCCGATGACAGCCAGCGTCAGCAGATTCAACGGGGGCAACAGGAAGGCGGACAGGAATTTGATGGCGTTCATGGAGTTGAGTTGCTGCGGCTGTGGCGAGGTACTTTTCCGCCGCCTCGGCAGTTGCCGGCGAGGTCATCGAGTTGATCGTTTCGGGTTCCGGTGCCGATGATCGGACCTGTTAATCGGTGGACGTCTGGCAGGTGGCCGAAAATCCCGATTTTCCATGATTTTACAAAGAATTAAGGAGCCTTACGGGTGATTTTCTTAACAAGCTACGGTAAACTCACCTCTTTTTTTGAAGACACACGGTTGGCGAAAGCATGGAGAGCAAGTTGGATAACACAAAACGGCGGTTCCTGATCGTCGCGAACAGCGTGGCGGGCGTAGTAGCGGGCGCGACGGTGGCCTTGCCATTTGCCATGAGCATGACCCCCAGTGCTCGAGCCCGGGCGGCAGGTTCCCCGGTAGAAGTGGATATCGACAAGATTGAACCGGGCATGATGATCACGGTGGAATGGCGCGGAAAACCAGTTTGGATTGTCCACCGCACGAAGGCAATGATCGACAGCCTGAAAACGTCCGAAGCGGCGGTCGCCGACCCCGGATCGAGTTCGCCGATGCAGCCCGAATATGCGCGCGACAATGGCCGCGCCATCAAAGCCCAGTATTTGGTGCTGGTCGGAATTTGCACGCATCTGGGCTGTTCGCCCTCGCAAAAACTCTCCGCGGGTTCGGACAGCGGTCTTGGTGGGGATTGGCCGGGCGGATTCTTTTGCCCTTGTCATGGATCGAAATTCGATCTGGCGGGGCGGGTGTTCAAAGGTGTGCCGGCTCCGCTTAATCTCGAGGTTCCCCCTTATTCCTACTTGAGCGATACACGACTGCTCATTGGCGTCGACAGCAAAGGAACCTGACATCATGAGCAAATTGAAAGCATTGCTGGAATGGGTGGACGCGCGTTACCCCCTGACATCGACCTGGAAGCAACATCTGTCGGAATATTACGCCCCGAAGAATTTCAACTTCTGGTACTACTTCGGCTCGCTGGCCTTATTTGTTCTGGTATTGCAGATAGTCACCGGCATCTTGCTCACCATGCATTACAAGCCGGATGCGAACCAGGCGTTTGCCTCAGTCGAGTACATCATGCGCGATGTACCCTGGGGTTGGCTGATCCGATATATGCATTCGACCGGCGCCTCGTTGTTTTTTGTCGTAGTGTATCTGCACATGTTTCGTGGCCTGCTGTATGGCTCTTATCGCAAGCCGCGCGAACTGCTCTGGGTCGTCGGTGTGGTCATTTACCTTTGCCTGATGGCCGAGGCGTTCTTCGGTTATTTGCTGCCCTGGGGCCAGATGTCTTATTGGGGCGCACAGGTCATCGTCAATTTGTTTGCCGCGGTTCCCTTCATCGGTCCGGACCTCTCCGAATGGATACGCGGCGACTATGTCGTGTCCGATGCGACGTTGAACAGATTCTTTGCTTTCCACGTCATCGCTGTCCCGTTGGCGTTGCTGGCTTTGGTGGCCGTGCATCTGCTCGCCCTGCATGAAGTGGGGTCGAACAATCCGGATGGCGTCGAGATCAAGAAGAAGTTGAATCCAGCGACCGGAATTCCGCTGGACGGCATCCCCTTCCACCCCTATTACGTACTCAAGGACCTGGTTGGGGTGGTGGTATTTCTGATGGTGTTCAGTGCGATCGTGTTCTTTGCGCCGGAAATGGGCGGTTATTTCCTTGAGCACAACAATTTTGTTCCGGCAGATCCCTTGAAGACGCCTGAACACATCGCGCCGGTCTGGTATTTCACGCCGTTTTATTCCATTTTGCGTGCTGTGCCTCCACTGCTCGGATCGCAGTTTCCCGGCGTGCTGGCGATGGGATTGTCAGTCATGGTGTTTTTTGCGCTGCCCTGGATCGACCGCGGAACCGTGAAGTCGATTCGTTATCGGGGCCCAATCTATAAAGGCGCGCTGGCAATTTTCGTGGTGACCTTCTTGTTGCTGGGCTACTTGGGCACGGTGCCAACCAATGTTTGGGGTCAGGCCGGGGCGTGGCTTGGCGGCGCGGACTGGGCAACCGTGGCGGCGCGCGTCTTCACCATGATTTATTTCCTGTTTTTCATACTGATGCCCTGGTACACCCGAATCGACAGGAGCCAGCCCGAGCCGGAGAGAATCACATGCTGAGAAAAATGCTCATGATCCTTGCCTGGCTGCCTGGCGCGGCAATCGCGGCCGGAGGCGGCCATTCACTGGATCATGCCAATATCGATCCAAAGAACCATCTTTCCATCCAAAGTGGCGCGCGGACCTTTGTCAACTATTGCCTGAACTGCCATTCGGCCTCCTTGATGCGTTACAACCGGCTGCTGGATATCGGATTAAGCGAAAAGCAGATCAAGGAAAACCTGATATTTTCCGGCGCCAAGGTGGGGGAGCCCATGAACATCGCTGCAAGCCGGCAGGCGCAACGCAAATGGTTTGGCGTCGAACCCCCAGACTTGTCTGTTATCGCCCGCTCTCGAGGCGTCGACTGGTTATACACCTACATGCGGTCTTTTTATCGGGACGAAACGCGGCCCAGCGGCTGGAACAACCTCCTGTTCCCGAACGTAGGCATGCCACACGTTCTCTGGCAATTGCAGGGAACGCAAGTCCTCAAGGAAGAATCTGAAGACCGCAGCGGGCACCCGGTCGTGCATCGAAAGCTCGCGCTTGGTGCGCCCGGGCAACTTTCGCCGGCCGCCTATGATGCCCTGGTCCGCGATCTGGTGAACTATCTGGCCTTCATGGGTGAGCCTGAACAGGCCACCCGGATTCGCACCGGATACTTCGTTTTGATATTCCTGTTTTTCCTTTTGGTGCTGACCTGGCTGCTGAAAAAGGAATACTGGAAGGATGTGCATTGATCAATATCGGTGAATTCTCATGATGACTCTTTACTCGGGCACCACCTGCCCGTTCAGTCAGCGTTGCCGGATCGTCCTGTTCGAAAAAGGCATGGACTTCCAGATCATTGACGTGGATTTGTTCAACAAGCCCGAAGACCTGGCGGTGATGAATCCGTACAACCGCACGCCGGTTCTGGTCGAGCGCGACCTGATTCTGTACGAGTCGAACATCATCAACGAATACATTGACGATCGTTTCCCGCATCCCCAGCTGATGCCCGCCGATCCGGTAATGCGGGCGCGCGCGCGCCTGTTCTTGTTCCGGTTCGAAAACGAACTGTTCTCGAACATCGACGCGATCGCTGCCGGGACGCAAAAGCAGGCCGATAAGGCGCGACAGCTCGTTCGCGACAATCTGACTCAGATCGCCCCCGTGTTCGTAAAGCAGAAGTACATGCTTGGCGAAGAATTTTCCATGCTGGACGTGGCCATCGCGCCGCTGCTTTGGCGACTGGATTTTTACGGCATACAGTTGCCCAAGCAGGCAATGCCTTTGATGAAATACGCGGAGAGGCTGTTCAGCCGGCCGGCTTTCATCGAGGCGTTGACTGCTTCGGAAAAAGTGATGCGCAAGTGAAGGAGGCGTCCACCACGCCCTACCTGTTGCGCGCACTCTACGAGTGGTGTTGTGACAATGGGCACACGCCGTACATCACGGTCAAGACCGACGCCGGTACCAAAGTGCCTGCGGAGTTCGTCCGCAACGGAGAGATTGTTTTGAACATCGGCCCCGATGCCACCCGCAATCTGAAAATCGGCAATGACCTGATCCAGTTTTCGGCGCGGTTTGCCGGCGTGTCCCGGGAAATCTCAGTGCCAGTAAGAAATGTCGCCGGCATTTTCGCCAAGGAAACTGGCCAGGGCCTGGCGTTCCAGGTGGCCTCATCGTTGCCGGAATCCCTGGTGCCGGCATCAGAAAAACCTGCGGCGCAGAATCCGGACGGCGACCGTCCCAAGGGCCCCCCATCGGGCGCCCGTCCTCGTTTGCAGATTATCAAATAGCGATTTCCTCCCGGTTTTGGCGCCGGCGCTTCAGCCTATAATGCGGGGCAAGCCGGCATAGCTCAGTTGGTAGAGCAGTTGATTTGTAATCAAAAGGTCGCGGGTTCGATTCCTGCTGCCGGCACCGGGTTTGTAACCGATTTGTCCGGTCGCCGAACGAGGAGGGAATAAAATGCACAGACGTCTGACATTGCTCGCCTTGCTATCTTATGTTTCCGTTTGCGCGGCGGCCGATACGGCGGGATTGTCTCTGGAACAAGCCCAGACGCAGGCCCGGCATGCCAAGGACCAGATGGATACCGCGGAACGCAAGTTGCGACTTGCGGAATCACGCGAACAAGGGGCGTATAAACAAGTGCAAGCCTCACAGGCCCGAATGGAAGACGCGCAACGCGCTTATGAAGAAGCCAAACTGAATGCAGAGCGCGCCACTCAGCAGCTTCGCGACGCGCAATTGGAGGCTACGCGGACGCGTGGCCAATACGAAGACGCGAGAAAACAACTCAAGGCCGTTTACCAGGACCTGGACGGGAGTCGCAAGCCCACGCAATAGCGTTCTGCGCACAATTACGCGACCGGGTGCAGGCGTGCCCGGTGAATTTGCGACCACGCGGCTTCGATCAGCGCCGTCAGACCTTTGCGGTATACTTCGCCGCGCTTCGCGCCGGGCAATTCAGGGCGACAGGGCGCTCCAGTTTCTCCTTCGGAATCCGATATCGATATGGCACCTGCGGACAAGATCAACGCGCCGGGGTGTACTGAAGATTTCCGGAATCCGGCTACACACTGAAGGCGAGTAATGAAGATCCACGAGTATCAGGCGAAGGAAGTCCTCAGGAAGTATGGCGTCCCGGTGCCCCGGGGCGTACCCTGTTTTAGCGTCGAAGAAGCGGTGGACGCAGCGAAAAAACTCGGCGGCAAGGTCTGGGTGGTGAAAGCCCAAATACACGCCGGCGGACGGGGCAAGGGTGGCGGAGTAAAGGTCACGAAATCTTTGGACGAAGTGCGCGAATGGTCGGGCAGGATTCTGGGCATGCAGCTCAAGACCCACCAGACCGGGCCGGACGGACAGAAAGTGCGCCGGATTCTCCTGGAAGAAGGCGCCGATATCCGCAAGGAACTTTATCTCGGCATGGTGGTGGACAGGACCACGCAACAGCCCTGTGTGATGGCCTCCTCCGAGGGCGGCATGGACATCGAAGACGTTGCCGCCCACACGCCGGAAAAAATCCACAAGGTATTTGTCGATCCGGTAACCGGCCTTACGGATGCCGGAGCGGAGGATCTGGCGCGCAAAATCGGCATCCCCGAGGCCAGCGTGGTCCGGGCGCGAATCGTTTTGCAGGGCTTGTACAAGGCGTTCTGGGAAAACGATGCGTCGCTTGCCGAAATCAATCCGCTGATCCTGACCGGCACGGGCGAAGTCGTTGCGCTGGATGCCAAAATGAACTTCGATGACAACGCATTGTTTCGCCACCAGGACATCGTGGCCATGCGGGATCTGGACGAGGAAGATCCCGCCGAGGTGCAGGCGTCGAAATTCGATCTGACCTACATTTCCCTGGACGGCAACATCGGTTGTCTGGTCAATGGCGCAGGGCTGGCGATGGCAACGATGGATACCATCAAACTGTTTGGCGGTGAGCCGGCGAATTTTCTCGACGTCGGGGGTGGTGCCACGACAGAAAAAGTCACCGAGGCCTTCAAGATCATGCTGGGCAATCCCGGCTTGCGTGCCATCCTGGTCAATATTTTTGGGGGCATCATGAAATGCGACGTGATCGCCACCGGCGTGGTCGAAGCGGCGAAGCAGGTGAAACTTTCCGTGCCTCTTGTCGTCCGCATGAAGGGCACCAACGAGGTTCTCGGCAAAAAAATACTTGCCGAATCAGGGTTGCCGATCATTTCTGCAGACAACATGGCCGAGGCGGCGCAGAAAGTCGTGGCCGCCGCGAAGGGAGGCGGCTGATGTCCATTCTCGTCGACAAGAATACGCGGGTGATGACCCAGGGCATTACCGGCAAGACCGGGCAGTTCCACACCCGGGCATGCCGGGAATATGCAAATGGCGGGAGCTGCTATGTCGCGGGGGTCCACCCAGCCAAGGCCGGACAGGACTTCGACGGAATTCCGATTTTTGCCACCGTGCGCGACGCGCAACAGCGCACCGGTGCAACCGCTTCGGTGATCTACGTGCCGCCGTCCGGCGCCGCGGCCGCAATATGGGAAGCCGTGGAGGCGGATCTCGACCTGGTGATCTGCATCACCGAAGGCATCCCGGTGCGTGACATGATGGAAGTCCGGGAACGCATGCGCAAGCAGAAGCGCAGGACCATACTTCTCGGTCCAAATTGCCCGGGCGTCATAACCCCGGGGCAGATCAAGATCGGAATCATGCCCGGGCATATTCATCGTCCCGGGCCGATTGGCGTGGTCTCGAGATCCGGCACTCTGACCTATGAAGCGGTCGGACAGTTGAGCGATCTCGGACTGGGGCAATCCTCGGCGGTGGGCATCGGCGGGGACCCGGTCAACGGGCTCAAGCATATTGACGTGTTGAAAATGTTCAATGATGATCCGGCCACCGAGGCGGTGGTCATGATCGGCGAAATCGGCGGCAACGACGAAGAGACGGCCGCGTTGTGGGTCAAGGACCATATGAAGAAACCGGTGATCGGATTTATTGCTGGCGTGACCGCGCCACCTGGCAAGCGCATGGGGCACGCCGGAGCGATCATATCGGGTGGCAAAGGCACAGCGGCCGAAAAGCTCGAGATCATGCAGGCCAGCGGCATCAAGGTCACGCGCAATCCGGCGGAGATGGGAAAGCTGCTCCAGTCGGTGTTGCGCTGAGGAAATGCAGTTTCAGTTGAGCTGCGAAACGCTCGAACATCAGTCCGTGAGTGACCCGACCCGGATTTTCAGTTGACCGATCAACTGTTGCCGGGTGTACTCTGGCCTGTCATCCCTGATGAAATTGAAACTTCGAACAACCGATGGATATTAATTCCCCGCAGTTCTGGATCGCCGTCGCGCAGATCGTCGTCATCGACATTCTGCTCTCGGGCGATAACGCCGTGGTCATCGCGCTGGCCTGTCGCAATTTGCCGGAAAGCCAGCGCAAGCTGGGCATCTTCTGGGGCGTGGCCGGGGCGATCTTCCTGCGCGTGGTTCTGACGTTCTTCGCGGTGAGCCTGCTGTCGATTCCCTATTTGAAAATCATCGGTGCGGTGCTGCTGTTATGGATTGGTGTCAAGCTCGTGCAACCGCAAGGCGACGAAGACGGACACGACATCAAGGCGGCGGGAAATTTGTTCGATGCAGTGCGTACCATCATCATTGCCGACTTTGTCATGAGTCTGGACAATGTTATCGCGGTGGCCGCCGCCGCGCACGGCAGCGTGTTCCTTCTGATTTTCGGCCTGGCCTTGAGCATTCCGCTGATGGTGTGGGCAAGCAAAATCATTCTGCGTTTGATGGACCGTTATCCGTTCATCATTGTGGCAGGCGCTGCGCTGCTGGGATGGGTCGGTCTGTCGATGGGCGTACATGATCCGGTTATCAAGGATTGGGTCACTGCGCAGGCGCCATGGTTGAATTACGCGGCGCCGGCAGCGGGGGCCGTGTTGGTCGTGGTAGTCGGCAAGTGGTTGGCGCGTGGGAAAGGGGTTGCACCCGCCGGCGGAATCATCGATCTGGCGCGTCCAGAAGGGCAGGATGGCGCTTTGAAGGAAAAAGGGAATCCATGAACATTCTGCTTCCGTTGGACGGATCGGAGAACGCACTGCATGCGGTGCGCAAGGTCATCGCCATGAAGGATTTGTATCGCGAGCCGATTTCGGTACATCTTCTCAATGTCCAGTCGCAGGTCGTCTCCGGCGCCGTCAAGATGTTTATCGGCCAGCAGCAGATCAATGATTACTACCGCGAGGAAGGCAACAAGGCGTTGGCAACCGCTCGCACCCTGCTCGATACAGCGGGGATCGACTATCAGCACCATATTGGTGTGGGGGAGATCGCGGCCACGATCGTCGGTTATGCCAAAGACAAGAATTGTGCACAGATCGTCATGGGCAGCCGCGGTGGCGGTGGACTTGCCCATGTCCTGCTTGGCTCCACGGCAACCCGAGTGGTGCAACTCGCTGACGTGCCGGTATTGCTGGTCAAGTAGGATGCTTGGTGCGTTGCGCCGCGATTTCCCGTTGCAGGCAAACGCGGCAAAGACACCCGAGTCCGGCATCGGGAATTTCTGCCAATGGGGAAAACTCCGTGCTGCACCAGCAAGGCGTCGGTTTTCCCATTCCACATTCGAAAGAAGCGCCGCAGCGAGCGCAGAACGCAGGCGCCGCCGTCCCGGCGAAAGTCTGCATGTTCAGGCGGCTACTTGCTTGCGCGTGGAAAGCATATTGTTGGCGCGCGCAATTCGCTCGATCAGGATCCGCAGGAACGCCTGGTTGAACTGCTTTTGACAGGTATCCGAGGCTTTCTGCAACGCTGCGGCCTTAATTTCGATTGCCGTCAAAGACGGGCCGGAGGTGATGGTGGTAAATCTGCGCCCCCGGACATCTTCAAAGTACAGGATTTCGCCAAAACAGGCGCCTGGGCCGAGTGACTCCAGCGGATGTCCTTCCTTGCTGACTTCAGCGCCTCCCGCGACGATCACGAAGAAACTTTCACCGACTTCTCCTTCGCGTATAACCGGTGTGCCGGGGGCGATGCGCCGGAAAGTCGCAATGCGTACGGTTTCCCACACTTCCACATCGCGAAACCCACGAAAGAACGGCAACGTTTTGATGGCGTTGAACTTCTCGGTATCGGTGATCGAGTCAGCCGGCAGTTCCAGATGTCGGTAAGTCTGGGTCAGCCCGCGACTGAATTCGGTCCAGGTGTCGAAGCGCGCCTTAGGATCCTTGGCGATGGCCCGCATCACAACGTTGTCCAGTTCCACCGGAATATCGGTGCGGTGCGTGGAGGGCGGCACGGCGTCAATGTTGAGAATTTGATAGAGCAGACTGGCCTTGTTGGCCCCCACAAACGGCAGCTTTCCGGTCAGCAACTGGTAGAGCAGCACGCCGAGGGAGTAGATGTCGGTCTGGTGGTTCAGCTCCTTGTCCTGGACTTGTTCGGGCGACATGTAGGAAGGCGAACCCACGCCCTGAAGGTGCGTGTGTTCCGCACCAAGATAAAGGGCCACGCCGAAATCGCTGATCTTGATGTCGCCCTGCGCCCCGATGAGGATATTGGCGGGCTTGATGTCACGATGGATGACGCCATGCCGGTAGGCAAATTCCAGGGCCAGGCTGCACTTGAACGCAATTTCGACCACCCGCTCCATGGGCAGCAACTGGTCGATTTCGCAGTATTGGTCGAGCGTCGGCCCGTTCACATGTTCCATGACGATATAACTGAATTCGTCTGTGGCGTCGGCATCGTAGATGCCCATGATGTGGGGATGCACCAGTTTTCCAACCAGTGAGGCTTCGTTCAAAAAGGCCTTGCGGTAACGCCTGCGAATATCGGTTCCGGCATTTTCCTCGGCCCGCAGCAGCTTGATGGCCACTTCGCGGTTGGCAAAGGGATCGCGACCCAGGTAGACCCGGCTGGTGGCGCCGCGCCCCAGTTCTCGAATGATCGGATATTTTCCGATTTTTGCCGGTATTTCCAGGCTCATGGTTGTCACTGCTTGCCGGTCAACGGGCGGAGGGCACGATCATTCCGCGCTGCACCGGCGGCCGGGCGCCGATCACTTCGAACCAGCGTTTGACACTCGGGAAGTCCGCCAATTCCACCTTGTGCCATTCGTGGCGGGCGACCCAGGGATATGTGGCGATATCCGCCACGGAATATTCGGCGCCCAGCCATTCGTTTACCGAAAGATGTTTGTCGAGTACCCCGTACAGGCGCCGGGTCTCCGTGCGATAGCGGTGAATGGCGTAGTCGACCGGTTGGGGTGCCGAGCGCAGGAAATGATGAGTCTGGCCGAACATGGGGCCGATGCCGCCCATCTGGAACATGAGCCACTGCAAAACCTGATAGCGGGCAATGGCCTGCTTGGGGAGAAAACGATCATGCTTTTCCGCAAGGTAAAGCAGGATCGCGCCGGACTCGAATAACGTAAACTGGTTGCCTTCCGGTCCGTCGTGATCCACGATTGCGGGAATTTTGCTGTTTGGATTGATGGCGACGAATTCGGGCTTGAACTGGTCGCCCTTACCGATGTCGATGGCGTGGACTTTGTAGGGATGCCCGAGCTCTTCGAGAAGGATGGAAACTTTGCGGCCATTCGGCGTTCCCCAAGTGTACAAGTCGATCAACAAAGGCTCCCGAGTCATGTTTGGAAGTGCAGCAGCGAATTCTAATGGAAAGCAGGATTCGCGCCTGTCTGGTTTTGGCGCTGTCCCGCGTTTCGCGAGTCACGTCTGATGTTCCGTTTGCAAGCAGGTGCCGCATGTTGAAATGGCTGCTGACCCTGATTCTCGCGCTGCTGGTGATGGGTGTAATGACGCCCTGGTTGCGCAAGTTCGGATTCGGACGTCTGCCCGGAGACTTTGATTTCGAACGTGACGGCAGGCGTTACTCTTTCCCGGTAGGCTCGACCATCATGCTCTCCCTGTTGGCCAGCCTGATTTATTGGTCTCTGCGGTAGTTTGGCGGCCATTCGCTGCATCGATTAAAACACGCGCGATAGCTTTCCCCGGTCCTTGTGGCCAACGTGGCGGGAATTCATGAATCGGGACTGAATTCAGAATTTTTTTGCCGCATTCAGCAAAGTCTTGAACTCCTCCCTGTCCTGGGCGCCGTCGCGGTTTAGGTCGGCTGCCCGGCAGTGCTTTGCTTCCGCGCTCAAGCATGGCCTGAGCCCTTGGCTCTCAGACCTGCGCGCAGTTCCATCATCGATACCGTGCGGCCTTGGTTGGTGACCAGCAAGTGCCTGGACGCTTTCACGGAACACGTCACGATTCTTTCCGGGTGAGGGAATCGGTTGAAGAATTTTTTTCGTTGCGTAACTCCGCAAGCACGTCCGTAATTGCGGCCAGTCGCGCGTCGTGGATGGCGGCGGCAATCGCTGTTGGATCTGCAGCCAATCGAGCGATTGCACCAGTGTCCACGGCGCGAGCGGCGGACGCGGCGGCACTCAGTATCCGCAGTGGCGGGTAATCTTCACCCGCAAAGCCGCCGCGTCCGTGATGGTCCGCAGCGCACGCCGTTAGGAAATCTTCAAAACGATCCGGCCGGCGAAACGCATCCACGGACATCAGCAGTTTCAGTATCGTGCCAGGCCGCAGTTCTTCCGCCCGATGGACGGTGCCGTGATGGCGCGCCACCAGCATGGCCAGGTCCCGGCAGTCGGCAGGCACGCGCAGGCGCCCGCAGAGTGCTTCCAGCAGATGCACACCGAGTTCCTCATGGCCGATGTGTCTGGGCCATTGGCCGGCCGGCGTAAGGCCTTTGCCAAGGTCGTGCGTCAGCGCGGCAAAGCGCACCGGCAGTGGGGCGCGTTGCTGCGCGGCATAGTCGATCACCAGAAGAATGTGGGTCCCCGTGTCCACTTCGGGGTGATGGGCCGCTGGTTGTGGCACCCCGAACAGGGCATCGATTTCCGGCAAAATCTCCTTAAGAGCCTCACAGGCACGCAGCGTGTTGAGCATGCGCGAGGGCATGAACTCCATCAGGCCCCGCGAGATTTCCTGCCAGACCCGCTCGGAGACCAGGTGGCTGACCTCCCCGTTTTCCACCATCTTGCGCATCATGGCCATCGTTTCCGGCGCGACCTCGAACCCGAAGCGAGCGCAGAACCGGGCGACCCGCAAAATGCGCACCGGGTCTTCCACAAAAGCATCGCTTACGTGTCGAAGAATTCCGGCCCGCAGATCGTTCACCCCGTTGAACGGATCGATGATCCGCCCTTCTGGATCGCAAGCAATGGCGTTGATGGTCAGGTCGCGACGCGCCAGATCCTCCTCCAGCGTCACTTCCGGGGAGGTGCGGATTTCAAATCCCCGGTACCCGCGTGCGGTCTTGCGCTCGGTGCGCGCCAGGGCGTATTCCTGCTGCGTCTGTGGATGCAGGAACACCGGAAAATCCTTGCCTACCGGGCGAAATCCCAGGCGCTCCATTTCTTCGGGCGTGGAACCCACCACGACAAAGTCGCGGTCGCTGACTTCCCGGCCCAGCAGGCGGTCGCGCACCGCGCCGCCGACCTCATAGATTTTCAAGGTTTGTCCCATGACCCCGGCGTCGGGCAATACGCTGCGCACGATGATTTGTTCGCGCCTTGCCCGGACCTCTCATCGGCCGGCCCGGATGCGGAACTCCCGATAGCGCGCGCGTGCAGAAACCGGCGCGAGGTACTGTGACACGACTGATTCCATGGGATCCGGAGACCATTCCGATGTCGAAGGCAAACTTCCATCGCAGACGTTGTCGGATTGCAGGGAACGGAAATTGTCACGCGTCATCAGTTTGCCCGGCAGGAATTCCATGAAACAGGCTTGCAGGTAAGAAAGCGGGCGGTTAAGCGGCACCACCCGCGGATCCCTGCCGATGACGGAGGCGGCGAATTCCACAAGTTCCCGCAGGCTGTACACACGCGGGCCGCACAAGTCATAACTTGCCTGGAAACTCCCCGGGTTTTCCAGGCTGCCGATGATGGCCTGCGCCACATTTTCGACCCAGACTGGCTGCAACTTCGAATGCGGGCAGGCCAGCGCAATCACCGGCAATGCACCGGCCAGTTGTGCGAACAAATTGAGGAAACGGTCTTCTTTTCCGAACATCACCGAGGGCCGGAAAATCGTCGTCAGGATGCCAGCGGCCTGCCCAGCACGAATCTGCTGTTCACCCTCGGCTTTCGAACGCAGGTAGGCGCTGGGCGCCCCGTGGGAGGCTTTCAGCGCGGAGACGTGGAGCAGCCGGAACACCTGCCTGTCACGGCAGGCAGCGACAATTTGGCGCGGCAATTCGGCGTGAACGCGCAAGAACTCGCCGGGACGCTGCTCGTGAAGAATGCCGACCAGGTTGATGACCGCGTCGGTCTCCAAAAGAAGACCGTGAAGCGTTTGCGCATCCAGCACATCCGCGTTGACCACTTCCACGGTGGGCAGCACCAAAAGACCCTTGCAGCGTTCGCGATGCCGGGTGGGGACGCGAACCCGTATTCCGTGTTCCGCCAGCCGGCGAACCACCTGCCGGCCCAGAAAACCCGCGCCACCCAGGACACAGACAGAATTGATTTTCATGACCAGGAGGTCCGCAGCAATGGGCCTGCCTGTACGCTGGAATTCTCAGGCATCAGTTTTTCAGCAGCGCGCGTGCCGGTACGATACCCAGTCGCTCGCGCAGTCCCGGTCCAGGTTCGCGGAACAGGCGGGAGTAAAAAAGCGTGTTGTTCATCACCCTTTTCACGTATTCCCGGGTTTCCGAAAACGGGATGGTTTCGATGTAAATTGCCCCTTCCAGCGGCCGGTCTGCCAGCCAGTCGCGGGCGCGTCCGGGGCCGGCGTTGTATCCCGCCGAGGCCATCACGAGATTGTCGTTCACCGAATCCAGCACCTGTTTGAGATAAAAGGTTCCCAGACTGATGTTGGTGTCTGCCGTCTGGGTGAGTGCGTGGTGCGGACGATGATTCAGGCCCAGCTGCCGGGCTGCCCAGCGGGCGGTGGACGGCATCAACTGCATCAGTCCGCTTGCGCCGGCCGAGGAACGCGCGGTGAGGACGAAGCGGCTTTCCTGTCTGACCAATCCATATACCCAGGCTTCGTCCAGTCCCATTTGCCGGGTGTTTTCCTGTACCAGCGTTCGGTAAGGGGTGGGATAGCGCAGACCGAAGTCGTGCAGCATCACCGTGCGTTCCGCGGTGTCGATTGCGCGTTCGAACCAGTCGCTGCGCATGGCCAGTTCGGCGGCGGCGAGCAGACGTTTGTCGTCAAAATCCCGAATCGACCATTGCCATTCGAGCGCCCCTTCATAACGCAGTCCCACCCGGTAGAACGCAAGCGCCCTGCGAACGCCGGACTCCGCGGCAACTGCTTCCACCTCCGCGGCGTCCGGACGATAGGTCTGCGGGGCAAAACTCATTGCCGTTCCCAGTTCTTCCGCCGCCAATTGTCCATAAAAATTGAATTCATTCGACAGCGGCCCCAGCAGGACGAGGGCTTCGTCCTGCCGGCCCAGGGTCGCCAAGGCCCTGGCTTTCCAGTAGCGCCATTGTGGCCACCGGCGTTCGCCGGCCGACATCGCATTGACGGCAGTGAGAACCCCGTTCCAGTCTCCTGCGCGCATTGCCGCCCGGGCGCGCCAGGTGAGTTGCCGGTCATTCATGCGCACCGTCTGGGCAAACAATTCGTTGGCATCCGGATAAAGTTTGCGGGCGGCAACGGAGGCAATCTGTGCCCAGGCGTATTGCCGCTCGTCCTCGGAAAAACGGTCGGTCAGATTGCGCAGGCGTTCCGCCGCATTCCTGGGAGCTTGTTCGGCGTGCCGATACAAGGCAAAAATTGCCATTTCCCGCTGCGCAAGTGTGTTCAGCGCTACCGGTTTTCGGTCCAGAAATTTCAAAGGTCGCTTGTTGGCTTCGTCGAGCGTTCTTGCGTCCGGGCGCCGCCCGGCAGGCAGATAAGCCAATAGCTGTCGGGCGCCGGCAAGATTGCCGACTTCCAGCGTTAAACGGATACGCGCCCAGGTATCCTCTTCCCCAAGAATCTGACGCTCGACCATTGCCTTGAACAATGGCCGGCAGCCGTCGGGCGGTGCCTGATTCGTAAACCACAGGGACCTTGCCTGGCTGAGTACGCCTGATTCATTCTGGGCCAGCCTTGCGAGGGAGGCCTGGCAGACCAGTTCCGTATCGGGCGTGCCAAGCTTGGGGAATTCACGCAAAAACGCCGCCCATTCACCTCGCGACGCCATCTGGCGCAGCCAGTCGGCGCGCAGCCTGTCCGCGATTAAAGTACCTTCGTTTTTCTGCAGGAAACTTTCAATTACCGCAGGTGACGTGTCGGACAGGTGGGAACGCAATTTCCAGTACAGGACGTAGGGTTTTAAAGGGTGGTCCTCCTCCAGTGCCGTGGCGCGCTGATCCAGGCGCACGATATCGCCGCGCTGGAAAGCCTCCCGCGCCTGCAGGAATATCTCGTCCTGCGGGGAGGCAAGGGCGGTGGCGGAGAAAAACATAAATAAAACCGACTTATTCATGAAGGACAACCTGGCTGAAGGCAAGAATATTTCCAAATCGGCAATGGTCGTATCGGCAATTATAGAGGGCGGCTTCAGTACGGAGAACATTTCGCGGCGTTCCGTAGCAGAAACATCGGTCGCCGGCGCGCGCGGGTTTTGCCTGAGTCCGGAAACCGGACGGTCAAAAAACTCCTCAGCTGCTGCCAGAATTGCCTGTTTGTGTGCCGGGAGGGTTGACGCTATCCTTGCCGATACTTGACTGACCCAGGACGCCATGGATCCGAACACACTGAAGGCGCAAGTTGCCAAGGAGGCCATCGCTTACGTCCCCCACGACTGCGTGGTCGGCGTCGGCACCGGATCCACGGCCAACTTCTTCATCGACGAGCTGGCCCGGATCAAGGGGCGCATTGAAGGTGCGGTGGCGAGTTCCGAAGCCAGCGCGCAAAGACTGAAAAGTGCCGGGATCCACGTCTTCGACCTCAATGCCATCTCCGACTTGCCGATCTATGTGGATGGCGCGGACGAGATCACCCGCCATCTGCACATGATCAAGGGCGGAGGCGGAGCGCTGACCCGCGAAAAAATCGTCGCGGCGGTGGCGAGAAAATTTGTCTGCATTGCCGATGAAACGAAGCTGAGGGATGTGCTGGGGGCGTTTCCGCTGCCGCTGGAGGTCATCCCCATGGCGCGTTCACAGGTGGCGCGGGAGCTGGTGAAGCTTGGCGGTCACCCGGCACTGCGGCAGGGATTTACCACCGACAATGGCAACGTGATTCTCGACGTGCACGGGCTGAGCATTGCCAACCCGGTGGAGTTGGAGACGACGCTGAACCAGATTGTCGGTGTGGTCGCCAGTGGGTTGTTTGCCAGGCGCGGCGCCGATGTGCTGCTACTGGGCACAGCCGCTGGCGTCAAGATGATGACTCGTTGAAATTTTTCTGTCACGCAGTCCGGTTAGACTCGATCATTTCAGGGTGCAGGGCCGGTCCAGAGGAGAATTAGAAAATGCCGAATTCCGTACACACGTCCAAGCAATTCGACGCCGAACTCGAAGGCCTGCGCGCGCGCGTGCTGCAGATGGGTGGCATGGTCGAGGAGCAGATCAAGCAGGCGCTGGAAGCCCTGAGTACCGGCGACCTCGACTTGTGCGCGAAAGTCGAGAAGAACGACCATCTGGTCAATGCCCAGGAAATCGGCATCGACGAGGATTGCAGCACAATCATCGCCCGCCGCCAGCCCGCGGCGGGTGACTTGCGCATGCTCATGGCCGTCGTCAAGACCATCACCGACCTCGAGCGCATCGGGGACGAGGCCGCCAAAGTGGCGCGCATGACAAAGCTCATTTATTCCAACGACCGCTTGCAACAGCCGCGCACCGCCGAGATCCGCCGGATGTCGCAGATCGCCCTGGAAATGCTGCGCAAATCGCTGGACGCCTTTGCCCGGCTGGATGTCACGGCCTCGGCCGAGGTAGTGCGCCAGGACCGCCAGGTGGACGATGAATTCCGCGGGGTCTTGCGACAGCTGATTACCTTCATGATGGAGGACCCGCGCACCATTTCCATGTCGATCGAAATCCTGTTCATTGCCAAGGCGATCGAGCGCATCGGCGACCATGCGAAGAATATCTCCGAATATGTCATTTATATGGTCAAGGGCAAGGATGTGCGTCACACCACCATCGAGGAAATCGAGCGCGAGGTAATGGGTTAGAAATCATCGCCACGCGATTCGCCGGGATATCCACCGAGGATTTGGCGCAAGCTGTTGCCGTTGGAGGGTAGACCAACGATTTCAGGCAAAATGCCGCGATGAAGAATTTCCCCACGATTGCGGCGGTGGACTTGGGTTCCAACTCGTTCCGGCTGCAGGTCGCGCGTGTTGACGACGATCAGGTCTATTCTCTGGATTCCCTACGCGATCCGGTCCGGCTTGCCGCCGGACTCAATGCCAGCAAACTCCTCGACGAGTCCGCGCAAGGGCGGGCCATCGAATGCCTGAAACGGTTTGGCGAAAGGCTGCGCGGCATGCCGGCCGGGGCGGTCCGGGCGGTGGGAACCAACACGCTTCGCGTGGCAAAAAACGTCCGCGAATTTGTGCCGAAGTTCGAGGCCGCCCTGGGCTTCCCGATCGAGGTAGTGGCGGGCAGGGAAGAGGCGCGCCTGATTTATCTCGGCGTGGCCCACAGTCTTCCGCTGACGGCGGAAAAGCGCCTGGTGGTGGACATCGGCGGTGGTTCGACCGAATTCATCATCGGTGCCGGCCACCAACCGCACCGGTTGGAAAGCCTTTACATGGGTTGCGTGAGTTTCAGCTTGAAGTTCTTCGAGGGCGAGCGGTTGACCAAGTCGAATTTCAGACAGGCCGAACTTGCCGCCCGCATCGAACTGGAAACCATCAAGAAGCACTTCTCCCCCAAACAATGGCGGCACGCGGTCGGTTCTTCCGGGACCGCCCGCGCGATCGGCGACATTCTGGGGGCCAACGGCTGGAGCAGCGGCGCCATCAACCGCGAGGGCCTGGAGCGCTTGCGCGCGGCAATGCTCAAAGCCGGCTCCGTCGATCGGCTGGCAATGCCTGGCTTGCGGGAAGACAGGGTCGCGGTGCTACCGGGCGGATTTGCCATCATGGCTGCGATTTTCGAGGAACTGGGCGTCGAACAGATGGAACTTGCCAACGGCGCGATGCGCCAGGGCATTCTGTGGGACATGGTCGGTCGTGCCCACCACCGAGATACCCGGGAGCAGACCGTGCGCCAGTTCGTGAAACGCTACCACGTGGACGCGATACAGGCCCACCGGATCGAAAAACTGGCGCTCAAGCTTTACGAGCAGATGGCCGGTGCGCCCCGCGAGGAAATCGAATATCCCCGGCAATTGTTGTCCTGGGCGACACGGCTGCACGAATTGGGCTTGACCGTGGCGCATAGCGGGTTTCACAAACATTCCGCCTACATCATTGCCAACGCCGACATGCCCGGTTTTTCGAAAATGGAACAGCAGCAATTGTCGATGCTGGTTCTTGCGCATCGGGGGTCACTCTCGAAGTTGCGTGGACTGGTCCGGGACGAGCGCGACTGGTCTTTGCTGGTGGCCATCCGGCTCGCGGCACTTCTGCACCGCAGCCGGTCCGATGCGCGGTTGCCTGCCATGCATGCCTCGCGGAGCAAGTCCGCATTTGTAGTCGAAATCGAAAAAACATGGCTGGCGGAAAATCCGCTCACGGCAGCGGAACTGCGGGCCGAAATCCGCGACTGGAATGTCCTGGACATCGCCTTGCGAATGCCTGAACTGGAAGAAATGGAAAGCGAAGCCCTCGCCGCAGATTGACTGCGCGACGTGACCCTGTCAATGAATCGCATGTGCTGCCGTTAGCGGGATTGTGCCGTTGCAGGGCGGCCCTGGCTCTCCAATGCAAGCTTCCCGCGGAGAACGTGTGCAAAAGAAACTGGGCAAGTACGAAATCCAAAAACGACTGGGCAGAGGCGCCTCCGGTGAGGTTTATCTCGCGCGCGACGCCTTTAGCGGCCAGGATGTGGCCTTGAAGGTGATCGATGCGCGTCTGTTTGCCGATCCGGATGTGGCCGCACTGCAGAAACGGCAATTCCTGAACGAGGCTTCGCTGGCCGGAAAACTTCAGCATCCCCACATCGTGAGGATCCTCGATGCTGTGGTGGACACAGATCCTGGGTATCTCGCCATGGAGTACGTGGCGGGCGGGTCGTTGGTTGACCGGCTCGCACCCCGCGTGCCGATGGCCATGGATGACACCATCGAAATCGCGTTCAAGTGCTGCGGAGCCTTGGAGTATGCGGGTCGCCACGGCATCGTGCATCGGGACATCAAGCCGGCCAACATCATGGTCGTTGGCGGCACCGACATCAAAATCACCGACTTTGGCGCCGCCTATTTTCACCGGGCGGAAGTGACCCAGATTGCCGACATCGGTACGCCGCTTTACGAATCCCCCGAGCAGGTGGACGGCCGGGCGCTGACCCATCAAAGCGATATGTTCTCGCTGGGCGTGTTGCTCTACGAAATGTTGACCGGCGTCCAGCCTTTCCGGGCTGACTATGTGACCGAAATATTCAAGTTGGTGTTGCATCACCACCCCATTGCTCCCGGCCGGCTCAACCCTGCCGTGCCGGCGGGCCTGGATGACATTGTGTTGCGGGCCCTGGCCAAGGATCCGGCACAGCGCTTCCCGGGTTGGGCGGAATTTGCGCTGGCACTGGCCGAGGCGGGCCGTCTCAGCGTGTTTGCCAACCGGATTGCTGACACCGAGCGCTTCCAGTCGCTTCGGCGGATGCAATTCTTGCTGGATTTCAACGACGCGGAAATTTGGGAACTGGTCCGCGCCGGCACCTGGACGCGTCATCCTGCACAGACGGTCATCCTGGAAGAAGGCGGGGAAGGCAACAGCATGTTCCTGTTGGCCCAGGGGCAGCTCAAGGTGACCCGGGAAGGGCGCTTGCTGAACTTGATCGGGGCCGGTGAATGTTTCGCGGAGATGGCCTATGTGCAACCTGGTCCAACGCCACGACAGGCAACCGTTGCCGCCGCAACCGATGTGCTGGTGGTGGAATACCCGCGCAACGCCCTGAAAGACTTCAGCCAGGGTTGCCAGTTGCGTTTTGCCAACGCGCTGCTAAAGACCCTCGCCGATCGGCTTTCCCTGTCCAATGCCAGAGTGGTACAGCTTGGGCGGTAAAGCCCGAGCCCGGTCGGACTGCCCTAGCGGGCATTCGCGCAACCCATTTATCAGAAAGTGGCTGCGGCACGTTAGAATGCTGCCCGTATAACGGGTCAGTCTGCGGGCGCGACGAACGTGCCATTCTGCAAAATATGCAAATAGACAAATCGGCAGCCATCCAGAACGTCCTGTTGGGCGTCGGCGCAGTCGCCATGATTGCCGCGCTGGTCTTCCTGTACAACAAGACGCAGGCGGTGGATCTGCGCGTGGAAAACGAGGTCAGCGGACTGCTGCGCGAACTCAAGGAAATCGACGGCCGCTGGGATGTGGACGTCCTGCGCGCCGGGCTGGAGCCGGACAGCTCCGCGTTGCAACCCGTGGATCGCCGGCCGGCTGCGGAACGGGCGCTGCGGTCCCTGGAGGAAGCGGCCAGCATGAAACCGCGATCCGTTCTGGGCGCCAGCCTGCCGGAGTTGTCCAAGGCGATCCGGGAGAAAGCCAATCTGATCGAAGAATTCCGCAAGGTCAATCTGGAGGCCAAGGCCGGATTGAACGGACTGGTGGGCCATGCCACCGAACTCGGCGCAGCCGCGCAGTCCCCATCGACACCATCCAAAAACAGGACCCCCGGGCTGGATGCAGTGGTCAACCGGCTGGTGAATGCCGCGCCGCTGTACTACTGGCTCGCGAACGAATCCCAGTCAAAAGTCATCGAGGCGGGGCTTGGGGAATTGCAGTCAGTCGCTGCCTCGATGCCGGAAGCGCAACGCGAAAAGGCGCAGCAAGTCCTGGATGCGGGGCTGGCACTGCTCAAGCACAAGGCTGCGGAACAACAACTGGCGGGGCGGCTCGCGCTGCTGACCTCGGGGCCGCGGCTGGACAGCCTGACGATTGCCTTCAATCGGGAACTGGAGACCACGATGCAGGGCAAGGAATTGTTCCGCGTCTACCTGATTGCCTACGCGGGCGCCCTGTTGATCCTTCTGGGTTGGCTGGGCGCCAAAATCCGGGCGGCCAATGTCGGCCTCGAGCATCGGGTCCAGGAGCGCACCCGGGAACTCTCTGATGCCTTGCGCCACCTCAAGGAATCCGAAACGCAGTTGATCCAGTCGGAAAAAATGTCTTCCCTCGGCCAGATGGTTGCGGGGGTTGCGCACGAAATCAACACGCCGCTGGCCTACGTGAAAAACAGCCTGGGCACCGTGGCCGAAAAACTGCCGGAACTGGGCACCGCGCTGAACGAGGCCGAACAACTGCTCGGCTTGCTGCAAGCCGGCGACGAAGCCAAGGCCGACGAACTCGCGCGCCAGTTCTCCCTGGTCTCCCAGCATCTGGCCACACTGAAAAAACGCGAAGTCGTGAAGGAATTGTCAGGTCTTGTCAACGACGGGGTCTATGGCACCGGTCAGATGGCGGAGATCGTCGGCAATCTGAAAGACTTCAGCCGGCTGGACCGCAGCAAGGTGAACCACTTCAATCTGAACGACGGCCTGACCAGCACCCTGCTGCTCGCCAAACACCTGCTCAAGTCGATCACCGTGGACCGGCAGTTCGGCGATATTCCGGAAATCGTGTGTTCCCCCTCGCAGATCAATCAGGTCTTCCTGAATCTGATCACCAACGCCGCGCAGGCGATGGAAAACATGCAGGGGACCATCACCCTGAAGACCCGCACCGAGGGTGAGGGGGTTGCCGTAGATGTGCTCGACAACGGCAAGGGCATTCCGCCCGAGGTATTGCCGAAGATATTCGACCCGTTTTTCAGCACCAAGGAAATCGGCAAAGGCACCGGCCTCGGGCTTTCCATCTCGTACAAGATCATCCAGCAGCATGGCGGCCGGATCGACGTCAAATCCCAGCCCGGCAAGGGCACGCGGTTTACCGTGCGCCTGCCGCTGAAGCCACCCGCCGACGCGAAATTGGATAAGTGATCCGATGCCCATCATGATGCCCGACAGGATCGGCAAATACGAAATCCAGGGGGTGTTGGGGCGCGGCGCCATGGGCGTCGTTTACAAGGGTTTTGATGCGACGATAGAGCGCGGTGTGGCCATCAAGGTAATCACCAAATCCGCACTCGACCCGGAGGACCTCAAGCAGGTGCTTGGCCGCTTCCGCCACGAGGCACGCGCTGTGGGGCGGCTTGTGCATCCACGCATTGTCCAGATCTACGACTACGCTGAAGACGACGAGATTGCCTACATTGTCATGGAACTCGTCAACGGCAAAACCCTGCAGCAACACATGTCCCGGGGCGACCGGTACGAAATCCGCGAGGCGGGCGAAATCATCCGTCAGTTGCTCGATGGCATCGGACACGCGCACGGGGAAGGTGTCATCCATCGCGATGTCAAACCGTCGAACATTCTGGTGAACTACGACGGCCGGATAAAAATCAGCGATTTCGGCATCGCCCGGACCGAAGCCTCCGGCCTGACCCAGTCGGGAGATGTGCTCGGTACGTTGCACTACATGGCCCCGGAGCAGTTTATCGGCACCGATGTCAATGCGCTCGCCGATCTTTATGCAATCGGGGTGATCGCCTACGAACTTCTGGCGCACCGCAAACCGTTCAGCGGCGGCAGGGTCGAGGTCATGCAGCAGGTCTTGAACCAGGTTCCGGAGAATCCCTCCCGGATCAATCCCAGATTGTCGCCGCTGATCGACCGTGTCCTGCAAACCGCGCTGGCCAAGAAGCGGGAAGCGCGTTTTCCGAATGCGAAGGAATTTTCGGAAGCATTGCACGAGGCGATCGAGGTTTCTCTTGCCCTCGGCGGTGAGGCGCCGGCGCCGAAGACGGCTGCGCCCACGGGTACCGCGCTGATGAACGCGGCGCGGTTGTTGCGCACCGCGCCGACAGCTGGCAATGGTTCGGGAAACGGTGCGGACCCGATTCTGCCGATGGCCGGCGACAGCGCGATCAGCCTGGACAACAGCGTCAAAAAAGCCCGTCTGCTGCTGGTCGATGACGAGGAAAGAATCTTAAGCGCGCTCAAGTCCCTGTTTCGCGATCGCTATCATGTGTTCACCACCACTGATGGACACAAAGCGCTGGACTTCATGAAGAAACATTTCATGCATGTTGTCATCAGTGACCAGCGCATGCCAGCGATGCTGGGCGTGGACTTGCTGCGCCAGTCGCGCGAGATTTCGCCGCGCAGCGTGCGCATCCTGTTGACCGGCTATTCCGACCTTGCCGCCATTGTCGGCTCGATCAACGACGGCGAAGTCTATCGTTTCATCAGCAAGCCCTGGGACAACGGCGATCTGCAGACCATCGTGGCGGAGGCGGTAACCATTGCCCTCGAACTTGCGGACACCAAGACCGTGGTTACCGCCTTGCCGCAGAATCTGGATGCCGGCGTGCTGGTGCTCGATCGGGACGAGGAAATCTTCCGCGTCGTTCGCGAATTGATCGGGGACCTGTGCCCGGTGACCTACGCATCCGATCTGGACACGGCGCTCGGGTTGATGCAAAAGCGCGAAATCGCGGTGGTGGTGACGGATGTCGACTTCGGTCAGAACCAGTTGACCGCGATGCTCAAGCTCCTAAAGCAGGAAAACCCCCAGATTCTGTCCATCGTGGTCACGGGCGCCTCGGATTCCGAACTGGTCATCGAGCTGATCAACCAGGCGCAAATCTTCCGTTTCCTGAACAAACCGGTGAGCGTAAAAATGATGCGCGGCCACGTGCACGCAGCGCTCCAGAGATATTTGAGCTACAAGCAGGCCCCAACGCTGGTCAAGGCGCACAAGGTGGAGGTGGTGGAACAAGTGCGCGACTCGAACCTGGGCCAGCGCATCCTCCAGAGTGTCAAGACTTTGCGGGGCCGCTGGTTCGGCTGAGGAATTTTCCCCGAGGGTGAACTCGGTTCTGCGATTCTTGTCCGACTTGCCTGCAAAACAGCCACCGACCAGTCGTTGCGCGTTGTTACCGACCCCTGCCAGCTTGCTGCATGCAATGTGAATTCCACAAGGCAGTCTGGATCGCACAACTAGAGCATAGCCGTTAATCCATGAAACGACGCATACTTGTGACCGTGGTAATCGGAGTGGCTGTCACGGTTGCCATCACCGCATGGGTTTGGCGGCCGGCTTCCAATGCCCCCGTGAAGATGCCGATGGTTGCCTCTTCCAAGCCTGCACTCACGGTGACCACCACCACCGTGCAAACGGCCACCTGGCCAAAGCGACTCGAGGCCCACGGCAGCGTCGCGGCATGGCAGGAAGCCGTGATTGGCGCCGAGGTCGGGGGATTGCGGACCACGGAAGTGCTGGCCAATGTCGGCGACCGTGTCCGCCGCGGCCATCTCCTTGCACGCCTGCAAAGCGATACGGTCAACGCGGAACTGCAGCAAACCCAGGCTGCTATCGCCGAAGTGGAGGCCACGCTCGCCGAAGCCAAGGCTTCCGCAGAGCGTGCACGTCAATTGCAGGAAGCCGGTTTCATCAGTTCCCAGCAATACGGCCAGTCGGCCACTGCGGAAGTCACCGCTCGCGCCCGGCTGACTTCACTCAAGGCGCGGCTTGCGGCAGACGAAATTCGTCTGGCGCAGACCCGCATTCTGGCGCCCGATGATGGCGTGATCTCATCCCGCACGGTTTCCGTGGGTGCGGTGCTGCAACCAGGGCAGGAGCTATTCCGGTTGATTCGAGGCGGGCGCCTGGAATGGCGCGCCGAAGTCCCCGCGGCGGATCTTGCATTTGTCAAAGCCGGCATGGCGGCGCGTCTGGTTGCGGCGGGAGGCGCCACGACCGAGGGCAGGGTGCGCATGATCGGCCCGACGGTCGATCCGCAGACCCGCAACGGATTGGTGTATGTCGATTTGCCCGCACCGGGTGAAATCAAGGCCGGTATGTTTGCGCGCGGTGAATTCGATCTTGGACAGGACGCGGGGATGAGCCTGCCGCAAAGTGCGGTTCTGCTGCGAGACGGTTTTGCATTTGTATTTCTGGTTGGTGCCGACTCCCGCGTGACCATGAAAAAAGTGGAGACCGGCCGTCGCATTGGCGAACGGATTGAATTGCGCGAGGCATTGCCGGTCGATGCGCGCGTGGTGGCCACTGGCGGCGGCTTCCTTGGCGACGGCGACACCGTGCGTGTAGTCGATGCCGTCGCGGCACCGGCGGATGCGGCGGCCGCGTCCGGCAAGCCGTAACCAACAGGCGGATCCGGCGACTCCGACGCCTGTTCGACAACATCACCCCATGCAACTAAACATTTCCGCGGCCTCGATTCGCAATCCGATTCCCGCGTTGCTGTTGTTCATCCTGTTGACCCTGGCGGGCGTCATGAGCTTCAACGCGATGAAGATCCAGAATTTTCCGGACATCGAGCTGCCCACCGTGACGATCAGCGCCTCGCTACCGGGTGCGGCGCCGGCCCAGATGGAAACCGAGGTGGCACGCAAGATCGAAAACTCGGTCGCGACCATTCAGGGCATCAAACACATTTACACGCGAGTGCAGGACGGCATGGCGACCGTGACGGTCGAGTTCCGCCTCGAAAGACGCTTGCAGGAGGCGCTGGACGACGTGCGGGACTCGGTGCAACGGGTGCGCTCCGACCTGCCGGGCGATCTGCGCGATCCGATCGTGCAGAAAATGGATCTTGCGGGCATGCCGATCCTGACTTACACCGTGGCGTCTTCGCGCATGGACGACGAGGCGCTGTCCTGGTTTGTCGACAACCAGGTCGCCAAGGCCATGCGTGCGGTGCGCGGCGTCGGGGCGGTCAGCCGGGTGGGTGGCGTGACCCGCGAGGTTTGGGTCGAACTCGATCCGAACAAGCTGCTCGCCCTGAACACCACGGCCGCGGACATTTCCCGTCAGCTTCGGCAGGTGCAGCAGGAAGCCTCCGGCGGCCGCGCCGACCTGGGCGGCGCCGAACAGTCGGTGCGCACCATTGCCACCGTCCAGTCGGCGGGCGAACTGGCACAGATGGAAATTGCACTGTCCGACGGTCGTCGCGTCCGCCTTGATCAGGTGGCGCTGGTGCGCGATACCGTTGCCGAAGTCCGCTCGGCGGCGCTGCTCAACGGCAAACCGGTGGTCGGTTTCGAAATCACACGCTCGCGCGGCGCCGGCGAGGTCGAAGTGGCGGGCGGTGTGCGCGCCGCACTCGAAGAACTCAAACTCGCACATCCCGATGTGAGCATCGTCGAAGCCTTCAATTTCGTCGATCCGGTCAAAGACAACTACGAGGGATCCTTGTCCCTCATGCTGGAAGGTGCGCTCCTCGCGGTGCTGGTCGTGTGGTTTTTTCTGCGCGATTTCCGCGCAACGTTTGTCTCAGCCGTGGCGCTCCCGCTATCCGTGGTACCCACCTTTGCGGTGATGCATGCGATGGGCTTCACCATCAATGTCATCACCTTGCTGTCCTTGTCGCTGGTGGTCGGGATTCTTGTTGACGATGCCATCGTGGAAATTGAAAACATCATGCGCCACCTGCGCGCCGGGAAACCGCCGTTCCAGGCGGCGATGGAGGCTGCCGACGAAATCGGCCTGGCGGTGATTGCCACCACTTTTACGCTGATCGCGGTTTTCCTGCCCACCGCGTTCATGAGCGGTGTGCCGGGTCGTTTCTTCGTGCAGTTCGGCTGGACCGCGGCGATTGCTGTCTTCTTCTCCCTGGTGGTGGCGCGCATGCTCACCCCGATGATGTCCGCCTACCTGCTCAAACCTCCAACCGGCGTCTATCACGAACCGTCCTGGATGGCCTCCTACATGAAGGTCGCGGAGTGGTGCCTGCGGCACCGGGCCTGGACTCTGCTGGCTGCTGTTGTATTCAGCGTGGGTTCCTGTGCCCCCTTGTTCATGGGAAAGCTCGCGGGCGGCTTTATTCCCCCCGATGATCTGGCGCAGACTCAGGTGTACATTTCGCTGCCGCCCGGCAGCACCTTCGGGCAAACGCTGGCGGTCGCCGAACAGGTGCGGGAAGCGGTGCAGAAAAATCCCCATGTCCGCATGGTCTACACCGCAGTGGGCGGCGGCTCGGCTGGCGGTGATCCGTTTATTCCCATGGGCGCGGCCGAGGCTCGCAAGGCGACGCTGACGTTGAACCTCACGCCGCGCGGAGATCGGCGCGGGGTCAGCAAACAAGACATTGAACGAGAGCTTCGCCGGGCGCTCGAAGTGATTCCCGGCGCGCGCATCAACGTCGGATTTGGCGGTTCGTCGGAAAAATACATTCTGGTCCTGGCCGGCGAGGACGGCGCTACGTTGTCGGCGCACGCGCTGCGCGTGGCCAGCGAATTGCGCAGCATCCCCGGCATCGGCAACGTCACCTCTACTTCGAGTTTGCAGCGGCCCGAGCTGGTGGTGCGGCCGGATTTTGCCCGCGCTGCCGATCTGGGCGTGACTTCCGCGGCAATCGCCGACACGTTGCGGATTGCCACCGCTGGCGATTACGACCAGGGGCTTGCCAAGCTGAATCTGTCGCAGCGCCAGATTCCCGTTGTGGTCAAGCTCACAGCGGATGCGCGGCAGGACCTAGGCCTGATCGAGCGCCTGGCCATTCCGGGCGCGCGCGGGCCGGTGCCGCTGGGCAACGTGGCCACGCTGGCCATGGACAGCGGGCCCGCGGTCATCGACCGCTATGACCGGTTGCGCAATATCAATTTCGAAATCGAATTGAACGGCATGGCACTTGGCAAAGTGCAGGAACTCTCCGATGCCTTGCCCAGTCTCGCCAATCTACCGCCGGGCATCATCAAGACCACGGTGGGCGATGCCGAGGCTATGGCCGAACTCTTTGTCAGTTTCCTGCTTGCGATGTTGACAGGCGTGTTGTGCATCTACATCGTGCTGGTGCTTCTGTTTCACGCCTGGGTGCAGCCGGTCACGATCCTTGCCGCGCTGGTGTTGTCCATTCCCGGCGCGATCCTGGCCTTGTTCATCACCCGCACGGATCTCACCATGCCGGCCATGATCGGCATGATCATGCTGATGGGCATCGCCACCAAGAACTCCATCCTGCTGGTGGAGTACGCCATCATGGCGCGCCGCGATCACGGCATGAACCGGCGGGAGGCGCTGCTGGACGCCTGCCACAAACGCGCCCGCCCCATCGTCATGACCACCATTGCCATGGGTGCAGGCATGCTGCCGGTGGCCGTCGGGTTCGGTACCGATCCGAGTTTCCGCTCACCGATGGCGATCGTGGTCATTGGCGGCCTGATCACTTCCACCTTTCTCAGCCTGCTGGTCATCCCGATGGTCTTTACCTACGTGGACGATTTTGTGCAGGCCGCCTCGCGGTGGATCGCGAAGGCGCGAGGGATGGATGCCAGGCCCGTAAATCCGAAAAAATTCCAATCTGCCACAGAGAACACAGAGTAAGCCCGATGATCAGGATATACATGGCCGATGCTTGAATCCGGCCTGTTTTATTCCTCCGTACAGGCTTGCAGCCAGTGTAATTTCCCGCCGTCTCTCTTCGGGAAAGTCAACGAGAGCGAGGGAAAGAAAACATCATGACTCGCGAAATCAGCAATGAAGAACATTCCGCGACAAGTCATCTGTTCCATCCCGACTCGGCCGATATCACTCCGGAGGGATGCCCGCATCAGCGACGATTTTCGACCAGCGCAAGAGTTCCGACTTGATGAAAACGCCGAAAGCCTGCGGAGTCCCGGTGGTCGCAATGGCGTCCGCGAACACCGGATGCGAGACGGTTTCTTTCGCGTTGCGTGCCTGGGCGAACACAGTGTTCAACAAGGCGATGCGATCCGCCGGTGTGCCGGCCGGCGCCAGGACACCGGCCCAGGGCGCGCTGAGCACCATGGCAGGCAAACCCGACTCCGGCGCGGCCGGCACGCCGGGCAGCGACTTGAATCGGTCGCGCCCCGTGGTCATCAGTGGAATCAGTTTGCCGGCCTTGATGTGCCCCTCGACATTGAGCGAAACCTCGAAGCCCAATTGCACCCGGCCCGCGACCAGATCGACTACGGCCGGCGCGCTTCCCTTGTACGGAACATGTGTCATGGAGATGCCAGCCTGCTTCTGAAACACTTCCGAGGCCAGATGTTCGACGCTCCCGAAACCAGAGGATTCGAAATTCAACTGGCCGGGCTTTGACTTGGCCAGGGCGATCAGTTCGCGAACGCTTTTCACGCCCAGAGAAGGATGCGCCACCAACACCAGTGCCCGGGTTTGCAGCGCGGTGATTGGCGCGAAGTCCTTCACCGCGTCGTAGGTGGTGCTTCTGTGCAGTGCCGGATACATCGCCAGATCGCTGGTCGCATACAGCAGCGTATAGCCATCCGCCGGTGCGCGGGCAACACTTGCTGCCGCAATCGACCCTGCGGCGCCGCCCTTGTTTTCGATCAGGACCGGTTGACCGATTTTCTTGCTGACCCAGTCCGCGAGGTGCCTCGCGCTCGCGTCGGCGGAGCCGCCGGCCGCGTAGCCCACCACCAGCCGGATCGGCTTCGCGGGAAAGTCCTCTGCGGCCATTATTGCCGCGGGCGCGCCCGCCAATACGACTGCGGCGGCCAACAGGCCGCAGCATACCCACCGGACACGTGCGTTTCTCATGTGATCGTCCTTTGCCGGAACCATGTTCAGATAACGCCGGAGATTAACATCCCTGCGCACGAATGGGATTTCGGCAGAGGTGATCAGGATAGCGCGGCCAGGCCATCTCCTGGTTCGCAGCAGGAACGCGAGCCGTCGCCTGCAGCGGGGCTGCTCAGCACCGGGGCGAAACCACCACCGGGTGTGCGGAAGTTTGTCGTCTGCCCCTGGTACAGGCGTGCCGCTCGAAAGAGGAGTGTGTCCCCGTAAACGTAGTTGCGCACGTCCACCTTCATGTCGTTCGGCGCTCCGTCGACCAGGACGCTGCGCAGTGACGGTGGCGCAATGGCTTGCGCCACATAGGGATGGGTGAGTACATTCGCGAAGGCCGTTCGCGTCATCTTGTCCCCGCGAAAGGCAGCCTTGCCCGCGAAGCCGTCGATTGGCTTGAAGAACCAGTCCTTCTTCCGCCGCCACCATTCATCGGCGTGTTCCGGCTGTACGATTTCGGTGGCGGGAATGGTGTGCAACAGATGCGCCCGCGCATCCGCGTCCAGCCCGGCTTCGCGCAACAACGACTCATCGCGCAGCCAGGCGAGGAGCCTCTTGTCGGACCATCGTGCGTGAGCGGTCGGATGCGGGGAAATCACCGCGGCGTCTGATTCGAACGCTTCGCGCAGCACGGCATGCGCCGGCTCCGACAGATAAAAATCGGTCAGGCGGTTGTAGACAAAATCGATGCGCACATCCCCGGAGACGAGCGCGCCCTCCCGAATGGTCAGCGTCGCCGGGTCGGTGACGATCGCCTTCCAGCCCGCCCGCTCGAACAATCGCTGATACAAAAGAAATTCGGGATGGAGATATTGCGTCTCCGGGGCGTCATCGACGATCGCGATCGTTTGCATCGGAACACTTCCGCGGGCGGTGCGCCATTCGTTGCGAAACACATTCAGGATCTTTTCCGAAAGCGCCTCATCCGCCCCGGCGTTTTTCGGGATACGCGAGAGCCAGTCATCCACCTCGCCGCAGCACGCCGAGAACGCCTGTTTCAAGGCCAGGTTGATCAGCAACCCGCCCGGATTGGTGTTGATTTCGATGAGTTGCGGTGCGGTGGCGCCGAGATGGAAGTCAAACCCCAGCACCCCTCCGGCGTTGGCGGTTTCCCGCCGGGCAATTGTGGGTGCGTGCTGCCGTGCGAGTTCCTGATACACCGGGTGGGTCAACGCCCGCCGGATATGCGACGCGGTGGTATCCATCGAGTCCATGTCCTTGGGATCGACGAACACCACGTTGTCCGCCGCGAGGCTCGGACGGCGCGCGAACAACGCAGCCAGATCGGGGTCGCTCAAGGTCAGCTGGCGATGCAGAAGGTCGCGATCAAGCCGCACGCAATGACAGGCGGCATTCAGCCGGCCGGCGGGTGAATGAGCCTTGGCGGAACGGACGGGTTGACGTAGCGAGTCGGCCATCGACGAAATGCCTTTGCAAGAAAGGAGCCGGTCATGCGCCGGAAGCGCCGGAGGTTTCCGATATTGGGCCACGCAGGTGCCATTTCAATGCGGTATTTAGCGTGGCGCCTGTCCGGTTTGCGGCCTATCGAACAACTTCCCAGTCGCAGATGCCTCCCCGGCAAACGCGGAACAGCGGGTGGGCGCGAGGTCGCGTGACCGTGAGATTGACTCGCCAGCGCGCCGGGTCGCGGCTGCGCAATTTTCCCAGCAAGTGACGCCACTCGTGGTCGATCTGGCCGGAAGTCACCCGCATGGGCTTCACCGGCCGCCCGCGCGCAATTCGCCCGCGATCGAAATTGTAGCCCCGACGACGGGCCTCTTCTTCGACGACCCGAAGATAGGTGGCAATGGCTGATACTGGTGCGTCCTGGTCCTGGAATCTGCGCAACTGAGGATGATGCCGATAGCCTCGCGTGCGGCCGCGCAGCACCGCCTGCGCCAGCAGGGCTTCGCGCCACAACGCGACCAGTCCTTTGGCGTCAAGATATTTCGGATGGATAGACCACAGGCGCATCAGCGTGTTTCCGAAAAGGGCCGCGTGCATCTTGCCGCAACCCCAGGCGAGCAAGTCAATTTGTGTGCGATCCGTCTATCTTTGGAGCAATTTTTCAATGGACTCTGCCTGCGACAATAACTTGCTCAGGCGGCGTCTTTTGAACGTCGCCCACTCCACGAGCCAATTTCGGTCCACCAAATGATGTTCGGCCAGCAATTGCAAGGCCGTAAGATCGGTGCCGTAGAGAATCGAGTTGGCCGCCAGTGCCTGCAACGGACCTTTTAGTTGTTCGATGGCGCTGGCCGGCCAACGCACCACGACATGGCAGACGATAGCGTACTTCAACAAATCGTTACGGGTGCCCAAGGATTTCTGAACCACAGGCACGGCATCATGCCCGAGCGATACGAAGAACTCGCGCATCACCGCCTCCACCGGCGATTCGTATGTCTTGAGCCATTCGAGCATCTTCGGCAGCACAGGCGCTACTTTCGGGTAACCCAGGGAAACCAGGGTCTGCGCGGCAGCGACGTCGTTCTTGTCCCGCGGGAGCAGACGCTTCAGTGCATCGGTATTCATGGATTTCAGAAATCTCACGGCGTTCCGGAAAGCTGATTTCACTATACCGGCCGGACACCGTTCATTCCACAATCAAATGAAGAATCAACAGCGCCCGATTGCCAAGGGCGGCGCGGCATCTGTTGCTCTGTCCCCTTAGAACGCCATCCCGGAACCGGCACCATAGTTTAGTAATCCTAACGCGCGTCCAACGGGCTCACCACGCCGCGCTCTCCTCGATTGTGGCTTTCTTCGGGCAGGCCAGGTCGTCTCTCCGCGACGGATCGGCCCGTTGTAGAAGGTAAACAGCGTTACCTTGAGCAACACCGATGGCGCATGGGCCGGGGCGCCCGATGCATTATTATTGAACCGCCCGTCCAGAGATCTCAGATCGAGTTCGTGATTGATCAGGTGAGAAAGGGCGTGTTCGAAGGTGCCGGGAAGCAATTGGACGCATAGATTGAAGGGGAGCAGTGTCATCCCGGTATCGATTGACTTGTAGCGGGGCATCGCGCGATTCTCCGCCAGAATTTGTGTACGATTGCTTGCTATTCGGCTATATCGTATACGTTAAGGTGGATGAACAGCTCTTTTTAGGTCCTCTCCGGGAGGAGCAACTGACTCCCGGAAAGCGGCTATGGATGATTGAAACCTCAATCGAGGATACGCCTACCATGGCTATGCCTTAGAGGCGCACAAGATGGCTACGGCTACCAAGTCACGGTTGCAGAATTTAACAGGGACTACATGAAGCTTGAGATCTTACTGGCGATTGGACTCCTAGCCGCT
>JBJXFN010000183.1:0-32872 GCA_046155535.1 Burkholderiales bacterium | reverse complement strand
AGGTGACCGATGCCGGACGCGCCCGACGCGATCTCGGCCAGCGGTACTGCTGCCTGCATGGTCGGGATTGGAAAAGTATTCCCGCTTGC
Organism: Burkholderiales bacterium; assembly: GCA_046155535.1. Lineage (GTDB taxonomy): Bacteria > Pseudomonadota > Gammaproteobacteria > Burkholderiales > JACQAP01 > JACQAP01. Next base: position 32,783 of record JBJXFN010000183.1, on the reverse strand, counting down.
TGCACCGATCCGGTCTGCGACTTTGGTGATCTGGTTCTTGAGGACGTAGTCCGGCAGGGGTTGATCCGGATTACCCCGCGGCTCGCCGAGGACAAACAACATGGGCAGCGCCACATTGCCCGACTGCGTCACTGCCGCGGCCAGCTTGCGGTCGCTGTTGAGCGCCTCGTCCGCCTCGGCTAGCACTGCTTCAAATTCCATCAGGGGCTGTTTCTGCGCCGGCGGGATCGCTTCATACAACTGCGAAAGTTTTGCGATATACGCAAGGCCCGGATCCACCTGCGGTTCAAAAAAGAACGAGGTGTAGCCGACAACCTTGGCACCCGCCAGCTTCAACTTCGCAATCATTTGCGCATGGACCTCCCGAGGCCAAGGCCAACGTCCTATGTTGGCGATGCTCTGGTCGTCAATGGCAATCACGGCAACGCGCGGAGAAGGCGCGCGACTGGAGGCTCGAACGCCCAGGTCGTATGCTTTGCGTTCCAAGCTCTGGATCAGATCGCTGCCTGAAGCGAATACCATCGCCACAGCAACCATCAGCCCGAGGAACCAGTCGGCCTTCCAAAAAGCCGTTTTTTTCATACCACTCACCCTGATTGGATGCTCGAAGGCCTTGATTTGTTGTTAGTTAAAGGAGAATTTCTAGAGATTGTACGATATTTCAGTCAAAAGTCTATGATTTTTTTGAAAGTGTATGGAAATTGCGTTCATTCTTCGATTCGCAGATCGCAGCAAAAATTCTGTCAATTTTTCAAATTACCAACAGCAGAATCCGTGAGCCCGCGGAAAGAGAAATCTCTCGAACACCAACCCGCCATGCAATGATCAGCCAAACCAGACGAGGAGCCAGACAACAACTACATTGATCAATGCGCCCATGACTGCCGCGCTACAAATGTCTTTCGCGCGTTTGGCCAGCCGGTGGTTTTCGAGGGAGACACGGTCCACGGTGGCCTCCACTGCAGAATTCACCAATTCCACGATCAGCACCAACATCAACGACCCAATCATCAGTGCCTTGCCGGTGCCCGTCGCGGAGGACAACATCGCAAACGTGCCAAGAACGACCGCCAGCCACACCTCCTGGCGAAAGGCGTCTTCCACCCGGTAGGCCTCCCGGAATCCCTCAAGAGAATAAAACATGGCGGACCAGACGCGGCGCAAACCGGTCTTGCCCTTGTGCGGACTTTCTAGATTTCCGGAGTCCATCTCAGATTGAGTTCCCTGACCGCCTTGACATCATCGAGCCGCCTTACGAAGGTAGAATGCGGGGCGGACTTGACCAAGTCTGGCGTGTCATGAGCCTCGGCGAGCACGTCGGTCATTGCGTTGACAAATGCATCCAGCGTTTCGCGGGATTCGGTTTCGGTCGGCTCAATGAGCAGACACTCCGGTACCAGCAAGGGAAAATAAATCGTCGGGGCATGAATTCCCTTGTCCAACAGGCGTTTTGCCACATCAAGGGCGCTGACTCCGGTGTGTTCCTTCAGTTTCTTGAGTGTCACGATAAATTCGTGTGTTGCGCGACGGGCCGGAAACGCCAGTTCGAATCCGGCGCGTGCCAGTTTGACCATCAGGTAATTGGCATTCAGGGTCGCCATTTCCGCAACACGGCCCATGCCTTCGCGCCCAAGCATCCGTGCATATACATATGCCCGCAACAGTACGCCAGCATTACCCATGAACGCCGACAATCTGCCAATGGAAAAGGGGCAATCCCGTTCTTCGAGCAGCCTGTATGTGCCCTGCTCTTGCACCACCGTCGGCACCGGCAAATACTCCATCAATCTTTCGGCTACTGCAACCGGACCCGCGCCCGGCCCGCCTCCACCATGAGGCGTAGCGAAGGTCTTGTGCAAATTGATGTGCATGACGTCGAACCCCATGTCGCCCGGTTTGACCTTGCCGAGAATGGCATTCAGATTTGCGCCATCGTAATAGAGCAATCCGCCAGCCTGATGCACGATTTGCCGGACTGACTGAATGCCTCGCTCGAAAACGCCAAGAGTGGACGGATTGGTCAACATTAGTCCGGCCGTCTGAGGACCCACCGCCGAGGCCAGCGCATCGAGGTCCACATTGCCATTCCGGTCGGTCGACACTTCCCGCACTGCGAATCCACACATGCTCGCGGTGGCTGGATTGGTGCCATGGGCAGCATCCGGAACGATGATTTCCCTGCGGGCGGAATCCCCCCGCGCCCGGTGGTAGGCCGCGATCATAGCCACCCCGGCAAATTCGCCCTGTGCGCCAGCCATCGGCGCAAGGCTAACCGCCGCCATCCCCGTAAGATCCCGCAGAATTTCCTGGAGTTCGAACATGCATTCCAGAAACCCCTGCCCGCAATCGGCCGGCGCGAGTGGATGGCGGCAAAGAAACTCCGGCAGCATCGCCATTTCATTGCACACCCGGGGGTTGTATTTCATGGTGCAGGACCCGAGGGGGTAAAAGTGTGTGTCGATGGAAAAATTGCGCTGTGAAAGCCGCGTGTAATGCCTGACCGCATCCAATTCCGACAATTCCGGCAGAACGGGAGGATTCCGGCGCAGCAGTTGCACCGGCAACTCCGGAGTGCCCGCCGCCGGGGATTGCGCAGGCGTGCGGCGGCCACGGCGGGAAATCTCAAAAACCAGGGCGGGAGCGGTTTTCACTCGATCCATGTCGCTGGGGGAGCGACCGTTTTCACGGCAGTTCCACTATTACGTCGATAAAGCCGGCGCAGGCGTCCATTCGTTCATCGTCAGGAGGTCTCCCGGCAAGCGACGCCCTCGTGGCTTTCCTGCCTTGCCTTGGAAACGCGCTGTCCACGGTGACAGGTTTGCGCTTCCGCGAATCGGATCGCCATGCGGTGGTCCTTTCGCAGGCCAAACCCTTAATGTTCAATGCATGATCGCTCGCGAAAGCGCCCGGACATAGATTTCAATATCTTCAGGGGTCTTGGTCTCCGTCGCACAAACCAGCAGGACATTTCCCATATTTGGAAACTCGCTCGCAAGGTCGTATCCGCCCAGAATGCCTTGTTCGCGAAGTGCCTGGAGCGGTCCGGCGGGCGCAACGGGAAGGCGCATTGCGGCTTCGTGAAATACCGGCGAATCGAACATCCGGCGCACCCCCGGAATCGTCTCCATCTTATTCACCAACGACATCAGATTGGCATGCGACCGGGTTGCGACGTTTTTCAAGCCCTCGGGCCCCACTATGGACATATAAATTGTCGCGGCGGTGACAGCGAGTCCTTGATTGGTACAAATGTTTGACGTTGCTTTGGAGCGGCGGATATGTTGCTCCCGCGCCTGCAATGTCAGCGTAAATCCGCGGCTGCCGGCAAGGTCGGTCGTTGCGCCGACAATGCGTCCCGGCATTTGCCTGACCAAAGACTGCCGACATGCCATGAAACCGAAGTAGGGACCGCCATTGGACAACGGGACGCCCAGCGGCTGGCCTTCGCCCATCGCGATGTCCGCGCCGCCCTTGCCCCACTCCCCAGGGGGGGAAAGTAACGCCATAGAAGTGGGATTGACGCAAGCCAGCACCAGAGCGCCGTGGTGATGCGCCCAATCAGTGAGGAAGTCCACGTCATCAAGGACCCCGAAAAAGTTGGGTTGCGGGACGACCAGCGCGGCGAATTCTTCACGCCCTGCACCGTCCAGCGCCTCCCGGTCCACGCCTCCGCCGGAGAGCGAAATCGCAATTTCTTCCAGGGTGATCCCCTGGTGCGCAACGATGTTACGGGCAACCCTTCTGTAACGCGGGTGGATGCCTACGGGAATCAACACCCGTCGCGAATTCTTGTGACACCGCACCGCCATCAGTATGGCTTCCGCCAACGCGGAGGCCCCGTCATAGAGGCTGGCGTTCGCCGCTTCAAGGCCGGTCAGCGAACTCACCATGCTTTGATATTCGTAGAGCAGCTGCAGGGTACCCTGACTCGCTTCGGCCTGATAGGGCGTATAGGCAGAATAGAATTCGCCGCGGGTGGCAACCTGCCAGACTGCCGACGGCACATGATGCTCATAGGCGCCGGCCCCGATGAAGTTCAGATAGATTCCATCCCGTCGAGCACGTTCGCGCATCAACCGCGAGACTTCCAATTCGCCGATTCCGGACGGCACCGACGGCATGGCAGAAGACTTGAGTGCGGACGGAATTTCCTCGAACAAGGATTCCAGATCGGGCACGCCGATTTCGGCGCACATCGCGAGAATATCTTCCTTGGTATGGGGAATGAACGGCATCTCAGCCGGCCAAAGCCTTACCGTGTGTGAACTTGCTGTGGACCGACAGCCGCGGCCGGCCGGATACATAACAGAGAAACCTCGGGCCATCCGACGTGCGCATTGCGGCCTTCGGCGTCATAACCCTGGCAACGCGCGATGCGCGTATTGGCTGCATGAATTCACCGTGCATCGGCATCCACGAGTTTCTGGTACGCCACCGCATCCAGCAGTCCGGTCCAATCCGCGTCCGGCGCCGGTTTCATTTTGAACATCCACGCGTCATAGGCCCCGGCATTAATTTTTTCCGGGGCCGACTGAAGTTCTGCATTCACCGCCACCACTTCCCCGGCAAGCGGCGCGTAAATATCGGATGCGGCCTTGACCGACTCCACCACCCCGCAGGATTCGCCGGCCTTGAATGTCTTGCCGACCGCAGGCGTTTCGACAAAAACAATGTCCCCGAGGGCATCCTGTGCATGGTGAGTAATGCCTATCGTAATGCCGCCATCAGCGTCCTTGCGCACCCATTCGTGGGTATCGGTGTATTTGAGTGTGGCCGGTATCGACAAGGTTTTCTCCAGTGGACCAATTTACGGTCACGAACCCGTGAGCAGACTGCGCCCGTTTCGCACGAATGGATATTTTACCGTTCGCGCCCCGATCTGCCGATCGCGAATTTCGATGGTCACGGACTCGCCGGGTCTCGTAGCGATTGGCAGACGCGCGATGGCTATCGATTGCCCCAAGGTCGGGGAATAGCCGCCACTGGTCACGAATCCGCAACCGTGGGCCGTTCTGACTTCCTGATGGCTGCGCATGATCCCGCGATCCTCCAATACCAACCCCAAGAGTGTGGTGCGGGGACGCGCCGTTTGGAGGACTTCCCGCCCGCAGAAGGCCCGCCCTTCCTGGAAATCCACCGTCCAGTGCAGACCGCTCTCCTCTGGCGTCACGCTGGCGTCGATATCCTGCCCGTACAGGCACATGCCGGCTTCCAGTCGCAAGGTATCGCGCGCGCCCAGCCCGGCGGGCACCACTCCCGCCTGCATGAATTTTTCCCACGCCTCCGGCGCCTGCACGGAAGGCAACAGGATTTCGAATCCATCTTCGCCCGTGTAACCGGTACGCGCAATTAGCCAGTCGCGCCATTGCGTGCTGGAAAAGTTGCCCAATCCGGCGGTGCTCGCACGGCATTCCGGAAACGCCCGCCAGACCCGCTCTCTGGCCGCCGGACCTTGCACGGCAATGATGGCCAGATCGCGTCGCGGATTGATCTGGGCAAGCGGAAACTGTCGCTCGCACCAGCCGGAGATCCAAAGCAGATCGTCGTCCGCAGTGGCGGCATTCACCACCAACCGGTATCGAGACGCGTCGACGAAATACACAATCAAGTCATCGAGTATGCCCGCCTGGGCATTGAGCATGCAGGAATACAGTGCTTTGCCCACAGACAGGCGATCGATATTGTTGGCCAGCAGAAAACGAAGGCAGTCGCTGCTTTGGGGGCCTTCGATATCGATCGCCAGCATGTGCGACACGTCGAACATGCCTGCGCCGGTGCGCACTTCGCGGTGTTCCGCGATTTGTGAGCCATAGTGCAATGGCATTTCCCACCCGCCAAAATCGACCAGTTTGGCATTCAGGCGGCGGTGCGAGGAATTCAGAATGGTGCGTTTGAGCATCGCGGCCGGTTCAGGGGTAAAAGAGGTACAGACGATAGCCCGCGGCGCGCAGGTTGCCGGTGTCGAGATACAGCTGAATCGGCAATTCGCGTCCAGCCTCAAACGCCGTGGCTTCGCGCGCCGGACCCAGGTATTCCGCCGCGAAGAATATCCGTCTCGCTATGACCGCCTCGCGGGCATCTGTCAGCGTCAATTCAATCTCCGGAAACGCCATGCTCACCGGTGCCCGATTGCGAATCGCAATGACCAATTCAATTTCATTTGGGTGCGCAGGATCCGTGACCTTGAGATCGGAAGACTCGATGTGCAGATACCCTGCAACGGCCGGCCATGCCGTGTTGCACCCCAGAAATTCGCATGTCTTGATGTAAGCGCCTCGCGCCCCAGGCACAAGAATCATGAGTTCCTGCCGGAAAGCAAAGGCCGCCTGCCCGCCGAGCAAAAAAAGCAACAGCGCCGACAGGCCCAGCCAAAGCCCCGCTCTCTTTTTCGGATTGGGCATGCGAAACTCCCACTCATACAAACTGGCAGCCGGATCGGGTCTGGGTGCCGTCACCACCCCGGAGGGTCGTGCGGTCACCGATGCGGGCTGTGTTGTGGCCGGGACAGCGGTGTCCGGGCTGGGCTGCAAGTCCGTGGGAGCGTCTGCTGCCAAGTCCACTGGAAATTGACCTGGATTCTCCGCGGTAAGAGTTGCAAAACCGTCAAAGACCGCCTTGCAGTACCCGCAGCGGACGCGGCCGTTCGATGCCTGCAATTGCTGCGTGGCAACCTTGAATACAGTTTCACAATGGGCGCAACGGGTATACAGATTCATGATGACTGGCCGCCCTTGCGCCTGCGCCCCGACACCAGGACCCATCCCTCTTCTTCGATAACGGGATTCATCTCGTACCAGCGGCGGTACACCTGGGCGACTTTTTCCGACTGCGGCACGAGTATCCCGGACAAGACAATTGTCCCGCCAGGCTGTGTCAGCTCGGCAAGCAGGGGCGCCAGCACGATCAGCGGGTTCGAAAGAATATTCGCCACCACCAGTTCAGCCGCCTCCGGTCGCGGAGCATCCGCGTCCAGAAATACGGGCTGAACGTTGTTTTGCACGGCGTTTTCGCGACTGGTCAGCACTGCCTGCGGGTCGATATCGATTCCAATGGCTTGCCGTGCGCCCAGTTTCATGGCCGCAATGGCCAATACGCCGGAACCGCAGCCATAGTCGATCATGCTTGTACCGGGTTGCAAGTGGCGATCCAGCCAGGCCAGGCACAGCCGCGTGGTCGGGTGACTGCCCGTACCGAATGCAAGACCAGGGTCGAGAATGATGTTGATCGCCTTTGCCTCGGGAGGCACATGCCAGGTTGGCACAATCCACAATCTCGGCGAAATGGGGATGGGAGAAAACTGGTTTTGGGTCAGGCGCACCCAATCCTGTTCTGCGACGTGCGTAAGTTGATGGTTGGGGACCGTCCAGATCTCGGACATGACACACGACTGCCGCAGGGAAGAAACCGGATCGGCCTCTTCGTCAAACGTTGCACGCACAAGATTTTGCCGAAACGCCGGATCGCCGGATTCTCCGGGCTCGCGGAAAATTGGACTTTCCTGATCGCTGCCTGCATGCGCATCAGTCACGTCCACAGACAAGGCGCCATTTTCCAGCAGTGCGTCGGAAAGTGACAGCGCCTGCGCCGCATTGACCGTGATTTCGATCACCAGCCAGCCAATCTCACACCTCCGGCAACAATCCTATTCTGACTTGTTGTACTTCGCGAGTTTTTCTTCCAGGTAATGGATGTTGGTGCCCCCGCGTATAAACGCCGTGTCCAGCATCAGCTCCTGGTGCAGGGGAAGATTGGTCTGGATGCCTTCGACAATCATTTCGGAAAGCGCTATGCGCATTCTGGCAATTGCCTGTTCGCGGGTATCGCCATAGGCAATGACTTTGGCAATCAGCGAATCGTAGTACGGCGGGACGAAATATCCGTGGTACGCATGAGAATCCACCCGGATACCGGGGCCACCCGGAACGTGCCAGGAAGTAATACGGCCAGGGGAAGGCGTGAATTTATAAGGGTGTTCCGCGTTTATCCGGCACTCGATGGCATGCCCCCGGAACTGGAGTTCCTTCTGCCGGATCGGCAGTTTCTGGCCAGCAGCAACCAGTATCTGTGTCTTGACAATATCGACACCGGTGATCATTTCCGTCACCGGGTGCTCCACTTGCACCCGGGTATTCATTTCTATGAAAAAGAACTCGCCTTTTTCATAGAGGAATTCGAATGTCCCCGCGCCGCGGTAACCAATTTTTCGGCACGCTTCCGCGCAACGTTCCCCGATTCGGGCGCGTTCCTTGGCTGTAATCAGGGGCGCTGAAGCCTCTTCGATGATCTTCTGATGCCGGCGCTGCATGGAACAGTCGCGATCGCCAAGGTAGATCGCATTGCGATGTTCATCGGCCAGAATCTGGATTTCGACATGGCGCGGCGTCTCGAGGAATTTTTCCATGTACACGGTGGGATTGCCAAATGCGGTCTTGGCCTCTTGCCGCGTCATGGCCACTGCATTGACCAATGCCGCTTCGGTGTGCACCACCCGCATGCCGCGCCCACCACCCCCCCCGGCAGCCTTGATGATCACCGGGTACCCCACCTTGCGCGCCATCTTCACGATTTCCTGGGGCTGCTCCGGCAACGCACCATCACTGCCGGGTACGACGGGAATCCCCGCCTTGATCATGGCATTTTTTGCACTGACCTTGTCGCCCATCAGGCGAATGGTGTCCGGGCGCGGACCGATAAAAACGAATCCGCTTTTCTCCACTCTTTCGGCAAAGTCGGCGTTTTCCGAAAGGAATCCATATCCAGGATGGATCGCCTCCGCATCGGTGACCTCCGCCGCACTGATGATTGCAGGAATATTCAGGTAGCTGTCTGCGGACGCTGCCGGCCCGATGCAAACCGATTCGTCGGCCAGCCTGACGTACTTTGCGTCAGCGTCCGCGACTGAGTGGACCGCCACGGTCTTGATACCGAGCTCGCGGCAAGCGCGTTGCACCCGCAAAGCGATTTCGCCTCGGTTGGCGATCAGGATCTTTCCGAACATGATTCCGGCCTGGAAGGAGAGGTGGAGCCTTTGGCTGTCTCAGCCAATCACAAACAACGGCTGGCCATATTCGACAGGCTGTCCGTTTTCAACCAAAATCGATTTAATCACTCCGGACTGGTCACTTTCGATTTCGTTGAGCAGCTTCATTGCTTCGATGATGCAAAGCGTGTCGCCGGCACTCACGCTTTGCCCGATTTCCGCAAACGCTTTCGCACCTGGCGCGGAGGATCGATAAAAAGTGCCGACCATGGGAGACTTGACCACGTGGCCTTCCGGGGCCGGCGCCGTTTCTGCAACCAACGGCGCGGCGACCGGAGCAGGCAGGGATACGGACTGTACGAGAGGCGCGGCAGCGAACGCCGGGCCCTGCACGGTTCCGCCGGATCGATTAATCCGGACCTTCTCCTCCCCTTCCGTAATCTCCAGTTCGGCAATGCCGGACTCCTGCACCAGATCAATCAGTTTTTTCAGTTTTCTCAGGTCCATTGATTTGACCTCGGTATCTAGATGGCCTGCCCCAGCACAAAATCCAAGGCGTGGTCATAGCCGCAGGACCCCAGTCCACAGATCACACCAACCGCCTTGTCGCTGAAATAAGAGTGACCACGAAAGGGTTCACGCGCGTGAACATTCGACAAATGCACCTCAATGAACGGAATACCCACACCGGTCAAAGCGTCTCGCAAGGCCACGCTGGTATGCGTGAACCCGGCCGGGTTGATGATGATGAATTGCACTCGTTCATTCTTGGCCCGGTGCACCCGGTCTATCAGTTCCGCTTCCGAATTAGACTGAAAACAAACCAACTTCGCGCCGGCCGCCGCGGCCTTCGGGACCAGACGACGATTAATATCACCCAGAGTTTCCTTGCCGTAGATATGCGGTTCGCGCGTACCGAGCAAGTTTAGATTGGGGCCATGTAATACAAGCAGCCTCTTTTTCTCCCCTGCAGCGCCTGTTTTTTTCAATCCCACCGTCATTTGGCAGCCCTTTGTTGTCGCAAGTTTGCCGCAGTTCGAAGGAAATTGTCTAGGTTTCTGCAGAATCGTGAGAATTCAGACCCAAAAGAGCCTAATTTATCTGCGGTTAACAAAAGTGACAGATCGTGTGAAAAGCTGGAATAATTCCTGGATGGTTTTTTACAGACAATGTCAGAAATTAAGAGATTTTAGGAATTTTTATAGGCATTTAGACGCTCTGGTGGCCTACAAAGAGAGTCTGTGGCCCTCCACTACGGCTTCTCCGGAGCCTGTATTCAACCACGGCAGAGCACTGCAACCAGGGGCCGCCTCCACAGTCGACACCGGCCCCGTGTTCAATCAATTTCAGGAATCTTGAAAGGACTTTTCGCCCGGGGATGCCCGGGCAGAATACGTTCAGAACCAGAGCACCGCGCCCCTCCGAGCCGAATTCCACTGAAGGGCAGAGGCCTTTTTACTCCATCTCTTGAGGAGATTGAATTCTGACTTCCCCATCTCCCGTGCTTCCCCGCAATTTTTCCATCAGGTCCGATATGCCGGCACTTCCCGGTACGGACAAAGAACCGGGCCGGAGGTTGGCGGTTTGTTTCAGCGGCGTATAACAAACTCCGACGTCGGCACACCCTTGCGAGATCACGCTGAATTCCACCCCAGTCTCAGGGACGGGGTCTTGGAACCTAACCCGGAACGTCAAGTCGTCCCGATAGGTTTCGACCCGCCCGAAGAATTCGTCCTGTTTGACAATGCCACGCGGCAATTTTGGCGCAGCCCACTTGATTGTCTCTGGCTGAGACGAGAATTTGAACTGGTTGCGATACATGTAGTAACCCGCCGCGATGACATATCGCACTTCCACCACAACAGGGTCGATCAGCCTCGCGGAAAACCTGAAGGCCTGCTGCGGTTCCAGGAGGTCGTCTTCATCCGCAGCGCCAACCACATTGCTGGCCCAGAACGCCCACGAGGCAATCATTGCCACCAGCCACGTTCTGAACCCCCACAGTTTCATGCCTTGACCAGAGCGAGGAAAATCACCGTTGGCATCACCCCGAGGACTCTGCCACGACCCACTGCAGATACGGCGAAAGGCCTGTGACGACGGGGACTGCAACAATTTCTGGCAATTCATAGGGATGGTGTTCAAGAATGAGAGATTGAACATGATCATAGGTACTCGCGACCGTCTTGATTACAACGAGCACCTCGCTGGCGGACTCGACATTTCCTTTCCAGCGATACACAGATTCGACGCCGCCAAGAAGGCTCACACATGCCACCAGGCGACTTTCAACAAGCGTCCGGCCCAGTTTCCTGGCAGAGGGAGCATCGGGCAAATTGGTCAGGACATACAGGACTTCATTCACGGCAATCGGCCCGTCGAGTCGGTAATTTCAGGGTTGGCAGATGCCTGCGGCCATCCGGGCGGCCCGGATGCCGTTTTCGACCACGGGAAATTGCAGTCGAATCCGCAACTCCCGCTTGAGCCGGCCATTGGAAAGTCGGCGCGATTCGCGCATGAAAGACAACATCGGCTCGGGAATATCCTCCAAAGCCACGCCCCACTGCACGCGGGGCGGCGGTGGAAGAGAAAAATGTTCCGCAACCAAATCGAAGTATTCGCCCATTTTCAAGACTGAATCATCCGAGGCGTTATAAATTCGTCCGCCGCCACCGCGAATCAGGGCAGCAATCGTGATCCGCGCCAGGTCGTCCGCGTGGATATGATTTGTGTAGGGGTCCTGATCGGCGACCAGAGCGGGCGTTCCTCTTGCCAGACGGGCGAGCGGAAGTCGTTCCGCTGCATAGATTCCTGGCGTGCGCAGGATACTGACTTGAACCGCCGAGTCCGCACCCCAGCTGCGAAGGCGACGTTCGGCGTCCAGGCGCCTGCGTGCACGGTCCGTTCCAGGCATGACCCTGCGGGTCTCGTCCACCATCGCGCCACCGCAGTCTCCATAGACACCACTCGTGCTTAAGTACACCAGACGCTGTGGTAGACTGCCGCGCTTTGAAAGCGCCCGGACAAGATTGGCGGTGCGCGGATCAGCAGCGCCGGACGAAGGTGGCGGCGCCAAGTGCATCACATCCTGGGCCAGGCCGGCAATGCGTTCGAGAGATTCCGGGTAGTCAAGATCTCCCATGACGGGAATGACACCTTCCTCACGAAGCAGCGCACAGCGGTCCACGGAACGGGTCAACGCGAAAATCCGCCAGCGGCCCTTCAGCGATCGGACCATGCGAAGACCCACATCGCCGCAACCAACAATCAACATTCTTCTCATATTTTCATTCTAACCCGCTGTCCCTCGCGGCATCGAAAACTCCCGCAAATGTCTTATCAAGTCACCATCCAGCCAGGAAATCGTTCGTTTGACATCGAAAGCGATGAAACCGTTCTGGCGGCTGCGTTGCGCGAAGGAATTACTATTCCGTACGGATGCCGCAACGGCGCCTGCGGCAGTTGCAAAGGGAAAATTCTGCAAGGCCAAGTGAGTTACGGAAACGCGCAAACCCACGTGCTGGCCGAGTTCGAGAAAAAAGCCGGTTACGCGCTTTTCTGCCAGGCGAAGCCGTTGGGCGATCTGGTGATCGAAGCTCGCATCATTAGCGGCGTCGGCCAGTTGGACATACGCAAGCTACCGTGCCGGGTACAGGAAATGCGACGTGTCGCGCCGGACATCATGGTTGTGAAGCTGAAATTGCCGGCCAATGAACGTCTGCAGTTTCTTGCCGGGCAATACCTGGACATCCTTCTCAAGGACGGCAAACGGCGCTCCTATTCCATGGGCAATCCGCCACACGACGATGCATTCATCGAATTGCATGTCCGCAATATCGCGCAGGGAACGTTTACCGATTTCGTATTCAACAAGATGAAGGAAAAAGACATCCTTCGCTTCGAGGGCCCGCTTGGGACCTTCTTCCTGCGGGAGGACTCTGACAAACCGATGATTCTGGTAGCCAGCGGCACCGGATTTGCACCCATCAAAAGCATCATTGAACACGCCTTCCACCTCGGGACGACGCGACAAATGGTGCTGTATTGGGGAGGTCGCCGGCCGTTTGACATTTATATGGGTGACTTGGCCGGCAGATGGCAGCAGGAGCATGACAACTTCACCTTTATTCCCGTGTGTTCGGATGCCACCGTCGAAGACGCCTGGCGCGGACGCACCGGCTTTGTCCATCGCGCCGTCATGCAAGACTTTCCGGACATGACCGGATATCAGGTTTATGTCTGCGGCGCACCGGTGGTCGTGGAGTCTGCCCGCAGGGACTTCACCACGACTTGCCTGTTGCCTGAAGAGGAATTCTATTCGGACGCCTTTACCCCATCCGGGGATACGAATTCCCAATCTCCATCCTGAATACCGCCCGGGTTGCCGCGCACTTGTTTCGGGAATCCGGACGATGCCCGCTTTTACGGATTTGACGCTGTCCGGCGTACACTAGCTACCGCCTGCCTTGCGCCAAACAGCGTGAGAAGCATTGGCCGGGGTCCATCGGTGATCTGCTGTTTCTTGCTGAAATGCCGTCGTAGCGGCGTCATCAGTTTCAGGTGCGTTGCATAAGAAGAACATTCGCAAGAATCCGATCGCCTGGCATGTTCCAAGGTGGGCACTCGTCTGAACGGGTTCCTTCTTTCTTGGAGATTTGCCATGCAAAATTCGACCGACAATTCGAAAAATAACCAATCGCCAGGCGCGGCCATTCCGCCGGAATTTCTCTCCCGACGCATGGAACGCTATTACCGCGAACGCGTACGGGAGGCCTGGGGAGGGCAGCACATCCTGCATGGTCGGCAGCCCGGGCCGCACGCGATCCAGATTGGCAACAATGATTACCTGTCGCTTGCACACCACCCGCAGATTCTTAATTCTATGGCCCAATCCATTGCACGCGACGGCAACGGCTTGCTGATGTCAGGCATTTTTCTGCATGGCGACAGTCCCCAGTTGGTCCTTGAACGCCGCCTCGCGCAACATATGCGCGCCGAGGCAGGCGTGTTATGTCAGTCCGGATACTGTGCGAATACGGGACTCATTCAATCCATTGCCGACGACGGTGTTCCTGTCTACGTTGACATGCTCGCCCACATGTCTTTATGGGAAGGAATTCGCAGCGCGGGTGCGCAAGCCATCATGTTCCACCACAACGACGTCGGCCACCTGGAACGTCAGATTGTGCGCAATGGCCCCGGCGTAATATTGGTGGACACGGTGTACAGCACGAATGGCAGCATCTGCCCGCTCAAGGAAATCGCGGAGTTGGCAGCCATCCGGGACTGCGTCCTGGTCGCGGACGAATCTCACTCATTGGGTACTCACGGGCCAAACGGCGAGGGTTTGGTGGTCGCGCTTGGCCTGGAGAACAAAGTGCACTTCCGGACCGCCAGCCTTGCAAAGGCCTTTGCCGGCCGCGCTGGATTCATCGCGTGTGCGGAGCGTTTTACTGAATATTTCAAATTCGAATCCTTGCCGGCGATTTTCAGCTCCACCCTGTTGCCGCATGAGGTGGCCGGCCTCGGTACAACTCTTGAAGTCATCATCAATGAGGGCTGGCGGCGGGACAGACTGCATGCCAACAGTCGTTACCTGCGAGAAGGGCTGAATGCGTTGGGCTACAACCTCAACGACAGCCAATCGCAAATCGTGGCATTGGAAGCGGGTCCGGAGAAAAATACCATTGTTCTGCGTGATGCCCTGGAACAGCGCGGAATATTCGGCTCGGTGTTTTGTGCGCCGGCGACACCCAAACATCGGTCAATGGTTCGCCTGTCGTTGAATTGCTCGCTCACAAGACCGGAACTTGATCAAATCCTGGAAACTTGCGACGAAATACGCGCAGAGGTGGGGTTCGATCAATGGCCCTCCACTCGCCGAAAGAGTCAAGCGTCGGCGGCCAGCCTCGCGCATCGGGAGGCTGTCACTTCATGACTTTGGGAATTGTTGCGGCCCGTCGAAAACAACTGGTGGATTCTCCTGCTCAGGCACTGAACCTTGCCCGGCCGCTCAGGTCAAGGCGCTCCAGGTACTGTTGATATCCCAGCACATCCGACAGGAGGAAGCCTGACGGCTTGTCCACCCGCGCACAGTAGTAACGCTGCAGACCGTTGCACACAATCGCCGGGTATACGTGCGCTCGCCAGTCCGCATACTGCTCGGTGTAATGCCCGCGGCCGCGCCAGAAATACGGCACCGCTTCCCTGCGCTGGAGTGCTTCCAGAAAATCGGCCGGCGCCGCGTTGTCGTAAGCAATGTCGTGTTGCTCCCGCAGGCATTCTTCCGTACACACCAGAAGCAGTGTCGCCGTCCCCTTGGAATCGAGCATCAGGATACCGTCCGGGCCGGTCACCAGATAATGCTCGACCGTGCGAATCTCCCGTTTGACTTGCTCGAAGAAATTGGCAAAAAAAGAATCGCGCAGGAAGTGCAGGTGACCAATGTTAAGCGCATCCTCCATCGTATGCTCGACATCCGTCAAATAAGCTTCGTGCATCTCCGCGATGGCGTCCTGCAACTTCAAAACGACCTCGGGATCATGTTTCATGAAGAATCGATCAATCAATCCCTCATTAAAAGCCTGGACAGCAATTTTTTCATCCGCCTTGCCGGTCAGCAAAATCTTCCTGATCGGGGACTGGCCAATGCGTCGACAAAGTTCCAGACCGTTGATGTCAGGCATGTCGTAATCAACGACCACGACCGAGTATCGCTCAAACCGCTTTTCGTTGTATATCTCGCGGTGAATCCGGCTCAGATTCAAATCGATGACGTGATGGTCGACCGAAAATTCCTCGCGGTTCTGATAAAGCGAGAAATACTGTTCCGGACCCGGCGCCAGCGCCGATTCGCTGCGCAGGGTCAACAGCGCAGCGGCTGAAGAATCAAACAACCGAAATGCAAGGGATGACTTGAGTTGCAGGCTCAAATTGGCCAGAAAATCGGCACTGTCATCGACAAATGCCGCCATGGTGGGGAAAAAAAACGGACGCACGCCAAAATTCATGAGGGGCTCGCTGGAAACGCGATGACAAACTCGGCAAATTCACCCAATTCTGAATGACAATCAATATCGCCGCCATAAGCTTGCGCCACCTCCCGGCAAAAAGCCAGTCCGATACCGGTGGCGTCCGACCCGGTGGCGTCATTCGGCCAAGAATAAAAGCGTTTGAATATATTTGGCAAAATTTCCGGGCGGATGCCGGTTCCCGTATCGCGGAAAACCAGGGAATTTTTCGATTCAGCCATACGCAGCGTGATCCAGATTTGTCCCTTTCCGGCCCTCGAAATATGTCGCAGCGCATTCTTCAGCAAGTTGAATATCACATGCACCGTCAGCAACTCTGATCCCTTGAACAAGAAATCCGTCGTAGGATTCCAATGCACCAATGCCCGTTCTCTTTCCGAAACAAAGGGATAACGCTGCAATGCCGCATTGACACATTGGGTTATCGAACAAGGCACGAAGGCCTGGCGCTCTCGGGGCGACCCTTTGATATTGACCATCAGCATGTCCACAACAGTATTGGAGCGATCCACCTCCGTCACGATTCGCTCCAACACTCCCCCCATGGAATCCAGATGTGCGGTTCGGATCGGAGAATCAATCAGCTTCTCAAGGGCCGCCAAACGGTAGGCCTCGAGCAAGGTCGGCAGATATTGCCGCAAACCGGATGCCCCGCTCTTGATGCTGAGCAACGGGGTCCTCAGTTCATGGGCAATTGTTCCGGCAGTGGACAGCATGGCCTTGCGCCGTTCTTCCTTTACCCGTTCGGCGGAATAATTGACGATGATTCCCATGACGATGGCAAACAGAAAAATCGGCACGAACTGGAGAGTCTCCGAAGGCATTACAAGCGGCAGGGGTGTAGTCAGGTAGAAAGCCACGATCGCGCCGCTCAAGCCGACGGCGATATGTATCAGAAGATTCATCCAGTCTAGGAGGAGAATCATCATGAACAAGGCGATCAGGGTGGATAGCAGCCAGACCGTCGATCCGCCGTTTTTGAACAACATGAAAGTGAAAAAGAACGGCAGTGCGAATATCAGCGTCAGGTACCAGTACGCCGGGAAAAAATTTGCCCACCTTTCCGGCCATTTCCTGGCAAAGACAATCGGTACAAACAACGCACCGCCAAACAAACGCAGCGCAAGGCTTTCGTAGGCTTGCGGAAAAATGTAATGCCACACCAAATAGTAGAGCGGGAACCCTGTTGCCGCGACCAGCCCGAAATAGATATGCCGCGATGAGAAATACGCCGTGTCACGCTTGAACGCATGAGTCGCGGTCCTGCAGATCGCGGCAATGGCAGCCACCGCGTGCAATCTGCGAAATTTCGTTTGTAGACTTCCCAAATAAACGCTGAGAGCATTCTCTTCACGCATTTCGGATTCCGTCCACCGAAAAAACGATCTCCATTCTTGAACAGTGCGATTGGGGGCGAGAAAAACAGGCTTGCCGTCTGATGGCTACAGCATCGCGCGCCGGCGTCCACCCGCATGGGATTTCAATTGGAGCAGTGTCACCTCGAGAGCCTTTCGGTACTCGGCCGCAGCCTGGCCGGCATTGCCCTCTCGCTCAGACATTTGCGCGAGCTCCAAATGGGCTGCATGCGTCACTTCGATGGCCAGGCTTGCTTCGAGGTATCGTCTGGCCTTCCCCCACAATCCCTGCCGCGCGCAAAGGCGCCCCAACGTGAGCAGCAAAACCGCATCTTTCGGGTGCGTTTGCAGCCATCTTTCCGCACAAGCAAGTTGAATGGAGACATTGGCGCCTTCACACTCCGCATATATCGACAACAAGACGGGATCCCATTCGCGCCCCAAAACTTCTTCGATGATTCGGGAGGCGTCTGCGCCGCAACCCAATGAGGAAAAACCCTGTGCCGCAGCCGTGGCAATCGAGAGATCGCGCTTGTGCTCGGAGGAGAGTCGATCCCACATCTTACGCAGGGATTGTTCATCATGGGCGTTTTGTCTGATCAATTCGACATTCGCCTGACGGCGCAACTGCACCAGCACCGGGCGCTCAAACACTCTGCGTTTTTCCAGCAACGGGACCAATCCCAGTACACCCTCCCAGTTCTTGGCCATTTGCTGCGCCCGCAGTTCCAGTCTCAGCGCCGCCGCGTGTTTTGCCGGCAGCTGCCGCAGTACCTCTAACGCGTCGTGATAGCGCCGCTCGTCCAGCAACACCTCGGCACGTGTTATGCCGCGCAAGTCGTCACCGACTGGTTTTCCAATGGTGGGCGAGGAGAGATATTGGTCGCGTTTGCCATAGGCGCGCATGCCGTGCGCCGCCCGCGCAGCCAGAACGCTGGCAAGCGCCGGGGACTCGCCCGCCTTGAGCGCGGCCGCGGCGGCCTTTTCGGCCCTGCCGAACCGGCCTTCGAAGAAATTGGTCAACGCCTCATTGAACTGGCTGCGCGCCTGATCCTTCGCACGCCGGGCATGAATGGCCCGGACACGCGCTGGCATGGCGAGCGCAAGGGTAACGGCGCGCAATACCAGATACACACCCGCGCAAAATGCCACGGTCAGAAATATCGCCATGTTCAACGACACCTCCACCCTCCATGGCGAAGCAACCAGCAAGACGTAACCGTCCTGGTGTCGCGCCAGAAGTACCAGGGCCACGGCACCGGCGAAGAGTCCGAAAAACCAGAGCAGAGTTTTCATCATTACGCACTTCGCAGCATGGAAGACATGATTTCCTCAGCGCAAGGTTCGCTCGCGCGTCAGTTTCATGGTCCTCAGGGTATCGAGACTGGCGGACAGATCGGGCAAATCGACTGTGAAATTCGATTCCTGCAATTGACGCAGCACTGACAGGACGGACACCACCGATGGATCCGCAGCAAGGTAATATTTCTCCAACCAGCCGGACGCTGCCTTCAGGTCTGACCGGAATACGCTCATCTCCCGTGAGAGCAATGCCAGCCGGGCACCCAGTAATCGAAGCTTGAGATTCTCCCGCAGGAAGTACTCCTGCTCGGGCGCAAGCAACGGGACCCCGGCGTTCAGTTTTTCAATGCGGACCAGATCACTCGCGTCGTCGAGGAATTCCCGCCAGATTGTCCGCCAGAAACCCGTGTCGGTTGGTTGGGTCGGCATCACCGTGGCCGCGGCGCGACGCGACGTGGCCAAAGGCAGCGCGTCGACCCGGGCTGCTGCCAGATCCAGCTTGACAGCGATGCCCGCCAGGTCAACTGCAGGCAAGGCCCGGAGTTTCTCGATATCGCTGTTGATCGCCCTGCGCAATACGGCAAATTGCGTTCGGTCCATCCGTGCAAGTCGACTGTCAGCAGACTCGAGGGCGATCAATGCAGCTTTCGGGTTTCCGGCCAGGTGCAAATGATGGCTGGCAATAAGCAGGACCTGCTCCACTTCGGCCAGTGACCAGTCCTCCCGCCGGCGGGACAATTCCTGATAGAGCGACTCCAGGGCGAGGCGCTGATTCTGCGACTCCGTGATGCGGGCTTCCAGTTGGTCCAGGCGGCTCCCGACTTCTTGAAGCGTATTGCGCGCCTGCCCGGCAGCGGAGCGGACATCCTGGACCCGTGTATCAGTTTCCGCGAGACGGCTGGTCAGCTCCTGCCGCAGGGACTGGCGGATTTCCCGGGACTCGACCCATTGCCAGCCGGCAATGCCCAACGCGGCCAGCGCGACGACCAGGGCCGTGATTCCCAGAGAATTGCGCCGCGTGGACACCGGGTTCGGAACCGGGGGCAGTGCGACGCTTTCCGTCTTGTCTTCAGCCATGATCATCCATCATAAGTTCAATGCGAACTGGGTGCCTGCTGTTTTCTTCCGTACCAGGTTTCCAGTCCCCGGACCAATGCGGGGTCACCAACACCCGCAACAAAAATCGATGTGACGCCGTGCTTGAATGCCGTCCTTGCCACGCGCGCGTGGGGTACGAAAAACGGGGTGCGTCGCAACCAGGGTTGGCCCGCCAAGCCGGCCATCTCGAACAAATTCTCCACCACCTGCCCGCTGGTCGCCATGCAGGCAATCCGATCGCCACGCAACCAACGGGGCAGAACACTTTCCATTCCCGCCGTTGGCTTCACGCGACGATAACAAATCAGTTCTTCTACGCTCACTCCGTCTTCGCGCAGCGTTTTTCCGAGCCACTCTCGCCCACCTTCTCCGCGCACCAGCAGGACTCGGCGATTCCCGTGCAAGGCGAGCGTGATCTTCCGGTAGAGTGCCTCGCTGTCGAATCCTTCCGCCGGCATCAGGATTTGCCCCACGCCGGCTGCCTCCAGTTCCGCCGCCGTACCCGGGCCGATTGCCGCCAGGCGGGACCGGGAGAACGTGCTGCCAAGACGACGCGCACAGTCCATGGCGACGCGCGCCGCGTTCGGGCTGACAAACACGACCAGGTCATAGGCCTCCATCCGCTCCAGAACTCCGGCTATTTCCCTATCGGCAATCTCCTCGATTTCGATAGCCGGAAACAACAAAGGTTTTCCGCCCAAGCCACGAATCAGGCCGGCCAGAGTTGCCGCCTGCTGCGCCGGGCGCGTGATCAGCACCGCAATCCCCGACAACGGCGCAGTCACGGAGCTCCGCCGGCCAGCGCGTCCAGTATCTCGCGCGCCCCGCTTGCCACGAGGCGTGCAGCGAGCGCAGCGCCCAGGACATCCGGGGATTCCGAAACCGGACACGACAGTTCGTCGCTGACCATCCTCGACCCGTCTGCGGAGGCGACAAAGCCCCGCAATCGGGCTCTTCCCTGCTGTATTTCAGCATACCCCCCCAGCGGCACCTGGCAACTTCCCCCGAGCGCGCGGCCCAACGCTCGTTCCGCCTCCACGCACCATCGCGTCTGCGCATCTTCCAGTGGCGCCAACAGTTCGATCAGGTCTTTTCGTTCTGCCCGGCATTCGATGCCCAATGCGCCCTGTCCCACCGCAGGCAGACTTTGCTCAGGCGAGAGCAGCCCGCGGATGCGTCCGGCCAGTCCCAGGCGTTTGAGTCCGGCGGCGGCCAGAATGATGCCTTCAAATTGTCCTTCGTCGAGTTTGCGCATCCGGGTCTGCACATTGCCGCGCAGGGGCCGTACACGCAAAGATGGAAAACTCGCACGGATCTGACTCTCCCGCCGCAAACTCGACGTACCGACCCGGCTTCCAGTCGGCAGGCTTTCCAGACTCGGAAACGTGTTGGAGACAAACGCGTCCCGGGGATCTTCGCGCTCCGCGATGGCGGCAATCACAAAGCCGTGGGGCAGGTGCATCGGGACATCTTTGAGGGAATGCACGGCGATATCTGCGTCGCCAGTTTCCAGCGCCAACTCGAGCTCCTTGACGAACAAACCTTTGCCGCCGATTTTCGATAATGAAGTATCGAGAATCTGATCTCCTTTTGTGGTCAGACCGAGCAGGCGGGTTTGCAGGCCCGGATATCGGTCCCGCAGGCGCGATTCGACGTGTTTCGCCTGCCACAATGCAAGCGGACTTTCGCGGGTGGCGATAATGAGGCTGGCCGTCACGGAGGAAATAATGTGGAAGAAAACCGATTGAACGAAGGGCAAATGTTGTCGAATGCAGAAACCCGGTCATTCTAGGCCGGTTCATCAGGCGGGTCACGAGTCGGGACGCAAAATCTCCCTCGTGGTGAACACAAATTTCACAACGTGTTGCGCCCAATCTCCCTGACAATGTGTTGTTGTCTGCGGCTGATGGGAAGTTTCTCCGCGAGACCGCGCAATTGGACCGTCCAGCGCGCCTCGCCTTCCCCCGCCTCTTTGTAGAATCCCTCGATCAGCGCCCTGGCAACCAGACAGCTGCGATGAATTCGGACAAAGCGCGTCCCGAACTCCTCTTCCAGCCGGGACAGGGATTCTTCGATAAGGTGTTCGCCCCGGGCAGTGCGTATCGTCACGTACTTAAGCTCGGCCCGCAAAAACAGGATCTCCGGGACGGGAATCAGGATCACCCGCCCCCGTTCCTGCACGGACAAATGGCTGCGCGCTTCCGGCGCGATTTTCTGCAGCACATCCAGTCGTAACGGCGTGATGGCGCGGGCACGCGCCAGAGCGTCGTGCAAACGCCGCAACCGGATGGGTTTGACCAGGTAATCGAGCGCGTGCAGTTCAAACGCTTCGAGGGCGTGGTCATCATAGGCGGTGGTGAAAATGATCGCCGGGGGTTCCGGCAATTTGAGCAAATGCTGCGCAGCTTCAATGCCGTCCATCTCCGGCATGCGAATGTCCAGCAACACCACGTCCACGGCGCCGCCTTGCACGAGGGACAACATTTCCCGCCCACTGGCTGCCTCGCCGGCCAATTCGATGGGAAAGCTCGCACGGCAATCCTCCAGCAGGTCGCGCAGCCGGCTGCGCGCCGGCGCTTCATCGTCTGCAATTAAGATGCGCAACGCCTGCGGATGGGCGCTCAGGACTTCTCCTTGCGATAGGGCATCACGATATGGACCTCATATTGTCGATCTCCGACCCGTGTCTGCAGGCTGGCTTCGGCATCGAAATGCAGCGCGAGTCTTTCTCGAATGTTGCCCAGCGCCATCTTGTTGCCAGAATGGTGGCTGCCTTCTCTGCGATAGGGGTTGCGCAGCACCATGTGCACCTGGTCGCGGACCAGGTAGATGTTTAGGTTCACCGAACCCGGTTCACTGGACGGTTCGATGCCGTGATACACCGCATTTTCCACCAAAGGTTGTAACAATAGCGGTGGCACCAGGGCATCGCCCGGCATGTTTTCCGTATGCCACTCCACCTGCAGGCGATCACCGAGGCGCAATTTCTCGAGCGCCAGATATTGCCGGCACAACTGCACTTCGTCGGCCAGGGGCATCAAGTCGCGATTATCCGCCATCAAGACGCGAAACAGGTCCGCCATGTCTTCCAAAGCCGTTTCCGCCCGCCGCGGCTCTGCGCGCACCAATGACAGGACGGCGTTGATGCTGTTGAACAGAAAATGCGGCCGGATGCGCGCCTGCAGCGCCTGCAGACGCGATTCCGTCAGGGCCGGTGACAGCGCGCGGCTGCGCAGGTTGAAGTATCCGGCCAGAAGCAGGGTGATGACCAGAGCCAACAGCAACTCGCGTTCGCCGGTTTCGCCTTCCAGACCGAACAGCGCTGCGCCAAAACGGGTGACCGCCAACGTGACCAGCAACTCCAACAGCACAATCAAGGCCAAAGCGGAACGATAGTCCAGAGATCGCAGCCACTGGCTCGCAGCACCGAGCACCAACAGGGAAAATACCGTGACCGGCTGCGCAATCGCCACGATGCCAATCCATTGTTGCAACAAGGTGTTCCAACTCGGGGACTTTACCGCTGCGACAAAAAATGTGATCAGCACCACAATCACCAGAATGCGCAGAATGACGCCCAGATTACGAAAATCAGGCAAAAAGGTCGAAGCGGCGTTTTGATTTATACTGGGCATGCCTGCGAAGGTGCCGAAAGGCTTAAAAAAACAATTGTTTAACGCAGTCATTTTGAACGGGGCAGGAGACGAATGCAACCCAAAGAACGGCCCGCGAATGCTTCTGCGGGAACCTGGTCGGGACGATTTTCCGAACCGGTGGCGGAATTGGTCAAGCGCTATACCGCATCGGTGGATTTCGACAGGCGTTTGGCAGAATTCGATATCCGCGGGTCGCTGGCCCACGCGCGTATGCTGCATGCGGTCGGCGTGTTGTCTGCACAAGACCTTGGCGACATCGAACGGGGCATGGCGCAGATCATCGAGGAAGTCGGCAACGGAACCTTCGCGTGGACCGTCGATTTTGAGGATGTGCATCTCAACATTGAGAAACGGCTGACCGCGCTGGTTGGCGATGCCGGAAAACGCCTGCATACCGGTCGTTCGCGCAACGACCAGGTGGCGACCGATATCCGGCTTTACCTGCGTTGGGCCAGCGACGAAATTGTCGAATTGATTCGCGCATTTCAATCCAGTCTTCTCGACCTGGCGCAGCAGCATGTCCATACGCTGATGCCCGGCTTTACCCATTTGCAAGTCGCCCAGCCGGTGAGCTTCGCGCATCATCTGCTTGCCTATTACGAGATGATGGCCCGGGACGCCTCCCGGTTTGCCGATGGCCGCCGGCGGATCAACCGGTTGCCCCTGGGCGCGGGCGCGCTGGCGGGCACCACGTTTCCTATCGACCGTCACCGGGTGGCAGCGGAACTGGGCTTCGACGGACTTTGCGAAAACTCCATGGATGCGGTATCGGATCGCGATTTTGCGATCGAATTCTGCGCGTCCGCTTCCATTGCCATGATGCATCTGTCGCGGCTTTCCGAAGAGCTCATTTTATGGATGAGCCCCCGCTTTGGCTTTATTCAGCTGGCCGATCGCTTTTGCACCGGCTCGTCGATGATGCCGCAGAAAAAAAATCCCGACGTGCCGGAACTCGTCCGCGGCAAGACCGGCCGAGTGACCGGCCACCTGATGGCACTGCTCATGCTCATGAAAGGCCAGCCGCTCGCCTACAACAAGGACAACCAGGAGGACAAGGAACCTCTGTTCGATACCGTCGACACACTGCTGCCGACATTGCGGATATATGCCGACATGGTGGGCGGCATCACTGTCAACAAGGAAGCGATGCGCCGCGCAGTGGGTGAGGGGTTTGCAACAGCCACCGATCTTGCCGACTATCTGGTCAAGAAAGGCCTTCCCTTTAGAGAGGCCCACGAAGCCGTGGCGCGGGCAGTCCAACACGCGGCGGGCAAATCGTTGGATCTGTCCCAACTCAGCATCGGGGAATTGCAGAATTTTTCGCCCTTGATTGACAACGACGCGCTGGGCAAACTGACTGTCGAGGGCTCCATGGCTGCCCGCAACCACATCGGGGGCACCGCGCCGGAACAGGTCCGCGCCGCCATCGACCGCGCCAGACAGGCGATCGCTAGCCGCTGAATTTCCGGTTCTGAAATCAAGACCGTCGGCGCGACGTCCGAATGCGGTGGGATGTTCAGACAGAAGTGGGTGTTGCCCGCTTGCCTTGAACTCACCTCCTCAAGCTGATAGATTTTGCCGGCCGCATTACACCAGTCCAGCGGGACGCAACGAAACGCTGGATTGTTTTTTTGTACGATCGAAAACGGGGGAACATGACATGCACAGGATTCCAGGAAACGTTCTGAAATTGTTATTGATGAGCACCCTGGTGGCCACGGGCTGGTTTTCCACCGCGGCTATTGCCGCGGACAAACCCATCCGCATCGGACTGGTGACCTTTCTCTCCGGCCCCGCTGCCGGTCCCTTCGGCGTGCCTGCCAAAATCGCGGCCGAAGCGATCGTAGATTCCCTCAACGCCGGCAAAGTCCCGACGCCCTACAACATCAAGGGTTTTGGCGGCACACCGATCGAATTAACCGTCATCGACGAAGCCGGCGGCGCCACCAAGCAGGTCACCGAGTTGCGCAACCTGGTCGAACGCCAGAATGTGGATTTTGTCATCGGTTATATTTCCAGCGGCGATTGCCTCGCAGTGGCGCCGGTGGCGGAAGAACTGAAGAAAATTACCATCCTGTTCGACTGCGGGACACCCAGGATTTTCGAAGAAGGTTCCTACAAATACGTTTTCCGCACTCGCTCTCATGCGACCATGGACGCGGTCGCCGGTGTGCAGTATCTGCTCGACAACCGTCCGGCGACCAAGACTCTGGCCGGCATCAACCAGAACTACGCGTGGGGTCAGGATTCCTGGGCGGACTTTACTGCGGTGCTGTCGGCGCTCAAGCCGGAGCTCACGATCACCACATCGCAAATGCCGAAGTTCGGCGCCGGACAATATGGGCCGGAAATTTCAGCACTGCTGCAAAGCAACTCCGACGTGATCCACTCCAGCCTCTGGGGCGGAGATCTCGAAGCTTTCATGTTGCAGGCCACCCCGCGCAATCTGTTCTCGCGCAGCCAGTTGATTCTGGTGGCGGGGGAACCCTACCTGCACAGATTGAGCAGCAACATTCCGGACGGCGCGATCATCGGTGCCCGTGGCCCGAGCGGTGTCTTCGCACAGAAAAGCCCGCTCAATGACTGGCTGCGCACCATCTACAAGGAGCGCGGCGAGGTGTCCCCCAACTACCCGGCTTACAGCGTGGCGATGGCCTTCCTGGGCCTGAAGGCCGCCTATGAAAAAGCCAGGTTGACCGCAATTCAGGCGGCGATTCCCATGGGTGCCGTCAAGGGCGTGAAGGAAGAAATGGAAAAATCCTATGGTCGCCCCTCCGACGAAGAAGTGATCAAGGCCTTCGAATACCTGAACTTCGATTCGCCGTCAGGTCGCGTGATGATGAAACTGGGCAAGGGCCACCAGGCCGTAACCGGCACTGCCTACGGCACTGCCCGCACGGTGAACGGGAAAGTGACAGTGGGCAACATCAAGTATTACCCTCTGGAAAAAGTGCAGCCACCCGAAGGCGAAAAAAGCCTCGATTGGATCAAGGCCGGAATGAAACCCGGCAAGTGGTAAGCGCACCCATACCGGCGCAATGAACCAACTGCTCGCCGTCCTCATCGATGGGCTGACCTATTCGTCGTGGCTGTTCATCATCGCCGTGGGCCTCACGCTGATCTATGGCGTGATGAAAATCCTCAACATCGCCCACGGCAGTCTTTATGCCCTGGGCGCTTACGCCGCGGCTTCCCTCGCGGGAGGATGGCTTAACGGCGGATACGCCGCGATGGGCAGCTATGCAGTGATGATCGGGGCGGCAATCCTGGTGGGATTGATCGCCGGGCCGATCATCGAACGCGGCCTGTTGCGCTTCATGTACGGGAAAGAGGAAATCGTTTTGGTGCTGGTCACCTATGCGGTGTTCCTCATCCTCGAGGATTTCATCAAGCTGGTATGGGGTGTTGATCCCTATTTCCTGGCTCAGCCCTACGGCATGCTGGGGAATTTCAGTATCGGCGATCTGACGTATCCGAATTACAACCTCTTGTTGCTGGGCGTGTCGATCCTCACCGGCGTGATTCTGGCCTGGGTGCTCAATCGCACCCGGCAGGGAAAAATCCTGTTGGCTGTCATTCACGATCGGGAAATGTCCTCCGCCATGGGCATCAATGTCGGCTGGGTCTATTTCGTGACATTCACGGTCGGCGCCATCCTCGGTGCGCTGGGCGGCGCGCTGACCGCGCCGATGATCTCGGTACAACCAGGCATCGGCGCCGAGACCATCGTTCTGGCCTTTGCGGTGGTGGTCATCGGCGGGCTGGGAAGCCTGTCCGGCGCAGCGCTTGCCGCGGTGCTGGTGGGGCTGGTGCGGGCCGCGGCCGTGCACTACCGGCCGGAGCTGGACATGTTCAGCATTTACCTCGTCATGGCCGTCGTGCTCATTGTGCGACCCAAGGGGCTGTTCAGCCTGCCTGAGGCGCGCAAGATATGAGCCGCATCCGCACGCTGCCGGTCCTGGCCGGCATCGCAATCCTGCTGCTTGCCGCCGGCCCGCTGCTGCCACGCTGGGCCATGTTCCTTATCAATGTATCGCTGTGTTACGGCATCGTGGTGCTGGGCATGATGTTGCTGATGCGCACCGGCGTGGTGTCCTTCGGCCACGGCTTGTACTACTGCCTCGGCGCCTACGCCGCTGGGGCACTGGACCAGATTTACCGGGTCTCCGACATGGCCGCAATGCTGGCGGCGGCCATTTTGTCGACCGCCATCCTGTCTGCTGTGCTGGGCCTGTTGCTTCGCAAGTATCGGGATATTTTTTTCGCGATGCTCTCGCTGGCGTTTTCCATGATCCTTTATGGATTGTTGGTCAAGAGTTCCACGCTCGGCTCCAGTGACGGATTCAACATCACAGCTGCCAATATTCTGGGATTCAAGGTCGCCGGCACCGCAGTCGAACGGTATTCGCGATACGCGCTCACCGTTTCGTGCGCCTTTGTCGCCGCAGCGCTGATGCATCAATACCTCAAATCGCATCGGGGACGTCTCGCATACGCTATCCGGGACAACGAGCTTCGCGTCGAATATATGGGCGCGTCGGTGCAAAACACGATTCACGTCAATTACGTGATCTCCGCAGTGCTGGCAGGGGTCGGCGGCGCACTCGCGGCCATCACCGTGGGTCACATCGATCCGGAAATGGCCTACTGGACCACCTCTGGGGAATTTGTCTTCGTCGGGATCCTGTCCGGCACCGGCAGTGTTCTGGCCCCTTTTCTGGGCGCGGTGATATTCGAGTCCATCCGCAGCTTCGCCTACGAATATTCCCCCAACACCTGGCAGATGGCGCTTGGCATCACCATGCTTCTGGTGATCATGTTCCTGCCCGGCGGTCTGTGGTCACTGTTCCGAAAATTCCGGAGCGCTTCCTGAAATGACGGCCATTCTGGAAGCGCGGAATCTGAACAAGACGTTTGGCGCAGTCACGGCTGCTTCCGACATCAACGTATCGGTGACGCAGGACAGTGTTGTAGGTCTGATCGGCGCCAATGGCGCCGGCAAAACCACCTTCCTCAACATGGTGACCGGTTATCTGAAACCTTCTTCCGGCACCATCGTGTTTGCCGGGAGCAACATCACGCCGCTGAACCCCCGGCAGATCACCCGTCTGGGTATTTGCCGTTCCTTTCAGATTCCCCAGCTGTTCAACACACTCTCGGTGCACGAAAACCTGCTGGTCGGGGTGGGCATCGTCGCCGCCGCAGGAAAAAATTGGGCCGGTGCGCCGCACCCGTCGGGCACGCCAGAGGAAGCCGTTCATGCAATGCTGGAGCGCTTCCGGCTGGTCGAGTACCGGGACAAGGCGGCCGGCGTATTGCCTGAGGGCGTGCGCAAATTGCTGGATATCGCCATGGCGATGGTCGTGCGGCCGAAAATTCTTCTGCTCGACGAACCGACCTCCGGTGTCTCGGCGGATGAAAAATTCGTGCTCATGGACATGGTGATGGATGCGGTTCGCGCGCAGCGCATCACCGTGCTGTTCGTGGAGCACGACATGGAAATCGTGCGCCGCTACACCCATCGCGTACTTGCGTTTTATGAGGGTCGCATCATCACCGACGGAGAGCCGGGCGTCGTGCTCGACGACCCGGAAGTGCGCAAATATGTCACTGGCGAAAGCACACTCACCGCCAAAGACCGCCATGCTGCACATTGAAGCGCTCGACGTTTCCATCCAGACAGTCGGAATACTGCGCGGCGTGAATCTGGATGTGCCGAGCGGAAAATTCGTCGGCGTGATCGGCCGCAACGGCGCCGGAAAAACCACGCTCATGCGCTCCATCATGGGGATTCTGCCGGCACGGCGCGGCAGCATCGCCTTTGACGGCAAGCCACTCGGTACCACACCCGCCCATGTTCGCGCGCGCAGCGGCATCGGCTACATGCCGGAAGACCGGCGCCTCGTCCCCTCCCTCAGCGTGGAGGAAAACGTTCTGATCCCCGCCTGGTCTGCGGGCGTTGCCGATCTGAATTCCCGTCTCGCCGAGGTTTACGCAATGATTCCGGAAGTCCGGGAGTTCTCCACCCGCAAGGGCCTGCAACTCTCCGGTGGCCAGCAGAAGCTGGTGGCACTGGCGCGCGCCCTGATGTGCGGCGACAAGCTATTGTTGCTCGATGAGCCTTTCGAAGGCGTGGCACCGGTGCTGGCCAAGCGCCTGGCGGAAGTCATTACCGGACTGAAAAAGAAAGGTCTGTCGGTCATCCTCACCGAGTCTGACCTGGCGCATTCGGGGGAAATGCTGGACGCGGTGTACACCATCGATCGCGGTCAGGTCACCACTGCGGCCTGAACACCGCCGGGGAACCCGGCGCTACCATTATTTCGCGGGCAATCTCGACGCGTAATCCACGGCAACGCCGACCCACTTCGGCAATACGTCCTCGTCGAGCACGGCGGCCTGCACCAGAATCCAGCCCTTCATCGGGCGGCCCGCAAGATCGAAAATGCGGGTGCCCGGCTGCGTCAGCGCAAGTTCGGTTCGTTCGGCGTCCAGGCGCACGATCAATTCTTTTTCGTGTACGCCGCAACACATATTTCCGCCCAGGAGAAACGCCAACCCCCCGAACATTTTTTTCTCGGCGATATCCCGGCGGCCGGCAAGTTGTTGCCGGATACGCTGTGCCAGTTGCGTGTCGTAGGCCATTACATTCCCTTCGACCTGAAAAATCTGTTTGCCACAGGTCACAGAGGATAATCCAGGATTGGTTTCCAATTCAAACGTCTCCCGACTGGTGAACATGGCGCGCAGGCTCAAGCACCGGAATCTCTCTGTGTTCTCCGTGAACTCTGTGGCGGCCCTTCAGTTTTTGAGTTCGAAGCACCGAATCGCTTCGCGATTATCGGCCAACAATTTGGGGCACAGAAGTCCGCTCGAATTGCCCGAGCGTTTCGAAAAACCCGGCAATCACCTTCCAATATTCCGGATCGGCGTCCAGATCGTTATGGCCGGCGCGGGCAATCTCATGGAGAAATTTCGGCCCTTGCCATGCCGAATACAGGATTTTTGCATGCTCAACCGGGACGACGCCGTCGTGTTCGGCCGTGAGCACCAGTAGCGGCACGCGGATTTCCGGCGCGCGACGCAGCGAATCGAAAGGGTGCTTGAGCAGCAGACCAACGGGGAGATAGGGGTAATGCCGTTGCGCCACGGCTCGCAGACTGTCGAATGGCGTCACCAGGACCACGCCGGCCAATGCCCGCTCCGCTGCAACATGCACCGCCACGCCGCTGCCCAGGCTTCTGCCGAAGGCCACGATACGATGCGGATCCACGTCTTCGCGCGCCACCGCCCAGTCATACCAGGCCAGCGCGTCAGCGAACAGGGCCTGTTCCGAAGGTTCGCCGGGATTACCGCCGTAGCCCCGGTAATTTGCGGCCAACAGGGACCAGCCCGGAAACCGGCCGGCCAAGGCAGCCATGCTGGAGACTTCCTCGGCGTTGCCGCCGAAGTAAACGGCCAGTGGCAATTTCGAGTCTGGATCGGCATTTGCAGGGCGTGCGAACCAGCCCCGCACTGTCGGGTTCTCTTTTATCACCAGATTTACCGCGCTGATGCGCAGGCCGAATGCCTGGGGTGCCGAGGGTGGAGCCGGAGGCCGCAGGAAAATCATTCCATCCTGCGAAAAATATAGCAGGATGACCAGGCCGAGCATGCTGCCGCCAACCACGATGAGCAAGCTGGTCACGAAGCCTCGCGCAATGCGTAACATTTCCACGGCCCATTATTCCCGAATCGGTGCGGGCCGGCACCCCGGTGACATTTCCCTTCCTCTGCAACGATCAATTTGCGCGAGCTTCCGGTTATCATTGCCCCCTTTTTCTTGCCCTTGAGCGCCGGTCTTCCGAAATGAATCGAATTCGCAGCATTCTCGTCGCCAATCGTTCTGAAATCGCCATCCGCGTCATGCGGGCCGCCGCCGAAATGGGCATCCGGACAGTGGCGATTTTCTCGCACGAAGACCGCACCGCCCTGCATCGCTTCAAGGCGGACGAAAGTTATCTCGTAGGCGAAGGCAAGAAGCCGATTCAGGCTTATCTCGACATCAACGACATCCTGCGCATCGCTCGCGAAGCGGAAGTGGATGCCATTCATCCCGGTTACGGATTTCTTTCCGAAAATCCTGACTTTGCCCAGGCCTGCGCGGATTCCGGGATCTGCTTCATCGGGCCGAAGCCGGAGGTCATGCGCCTGCTGGGCAACAAGGTGGCAGCGCGGAATCTGGCGCAGAAAACCGGCGTGCCGGTTGTCCCCGCGACGGCCGCGTTGCCACGGGATCCGGATGCGGCGGCGGCGCTGGCTGCCCAGATTGGCTATCCGTTCATGCTCAAGGCCAGTTGGGGTGGCGGCGGGCGCGGGATGCGGGTCATCGAATCGCCGGCCGATCTGCCCGACAGCATGGACGTCGCCCGCCGCGAGGCGCTGGCCGCCTTCGGTAACGACGAGATATACCTGGAGAAACTGGTACGCCGAGCCCGCCACGTTGAGGTGCAAGTCATCGGTGACCAGCACGGACAACTGGTGCATTTGTTCGAACGCGATTGTTCGGTTCAGCGCCGCAACCAGAAAGTGGTGGAGCGCGCCCCGGCACCGTATCTGAGCGAGGCACAACGCCAGGCGCTGTGCGACAACGCGCTGAAACTTGCGCGCGCCGCGAATTACACCCATGCCGGAACCGTTGAGTTCCTCATGGACGCTGACAGCGGCCAGTTCTTTTTTATCGAGGTCAATCCGCGCATCCAGGTCGAACATACGGTGACCGAACAAGTTACCGGCGTGGACATTGTCAAAGCGCAAATCCGCATCAGCGAGGGTGCGCGCATCGGCGGGCCGGATTCCTACGTGCCGAATCAGCAGGACATCCGTTTGAACGGACATGCGCTGCAGTGTCGCATCACCACCGAGGATCCCGAAAAGGGTTTCACGCCGGATTACGGGCGCCTCACGGCCTACCGAAGCGCCGCCGGTTTCGGCATTCGACTGGACGCCGGCACCGCATACAGCGGTGCGGTGATCACGCCCTACTACGACTCCCTGCTGGTGAAAGTCACGTCCTGGGGCCACAGCAAGGAGGAAGCGATCGCGCGCATGGATCGGGCACTGCGCGAATTCCGTATCCGCGGTGTAGCGAGCAATCTGCAGTTTCTGGAAAACGTCATCGCGCATCCGCAATTCGTGTCCGGCGAATGTATCACCCGTTTTATCGACTTGACGCCGGAATTGCTTCGGCTCGCCCCCCGCCGCGACCGCGCCACCAAGCTGCTGCAGTTCATCGGCGAAACGGTCGTGAACGGCAATCCGGAGATGAAGCGCCGACGCGTGTCCGATTTGGCCTCCGGGTCGCCCCCGCTGCCCAAACTGG
>JBJXFN010000180.1:0-3526 GCA_046155535.1 Burkholderiales bacterium | reverse complement strand
TGGGCACACCGGATATCGGCGGCTCACGCGCATCGCTTTCCATGATGGCCGCGGAGGAACTGGGCATTCCGCTGGCGCAGGTGAGCGCGGTCAATGCCGACACCAGTTCTCTCGGTTTCAACTTTCTGACCGGAGGTAGCCGGGTCACGTTCTCCAGCGGCATGGCGGTGGTGGAAGCGGCACGGGATGTCATCCGGCAGTTGCGAGAACGCGCAGCGAAAATCTGGGAAGTGACGGTTGAGGAAGTCGAATGGGTCGATGGTCATGCGGGACACGCCGGGAAAGGCAAGTCGCTGAGTCTTGCAGAGCTTGCCAAGACGGCGGGCAAGACGGGCGGGCCCATCAGCGGCAATGCGGCACTTAATGTGACCGGTGCGGGGCCGAGCCTGGCAACACATCTGGTCGACGTTGAGGTCGATCCGGAAACCGGCAAAGTCACCGTTCTGCGTTACACCGCGATTCAGGATGCAGGCAAAGCGGTGCATCCGAGTTACGTGGAAGGCCAGATGCAAGGCGGCGCGGTGCAAGACATCGGCTGGGCGCTCAACGAGGAATACATCTACGACGACAAGGGCCGTATGGAAAACGCCGGCTTTCTGGACTATCGCATTCCGGTGTGTTCCGACGTGCCCATGATCGACACCGTGATCGTGGAAGTTCCGAACCCGCGACACCCTTACGGTGTGCGCGGTGTGGGTGAAACCCCGATTGTTCCGCCGATGGCCGCCATCGCCAACGCCGTTTCTCATGCAACCGGCGTGCGTTTCACCGAGTTGCCGATGTCTCCACCCCGCATACTTGCCGCGATGGACGCCAAGCGGGGAGCGTAGCGCCCGCCTTGGCCCGCCTGCTCCTCAGCGGCACCCTTCAACAGTTGGCGGGTGCCGAACCGGTTGTGGAAATCGATGCACGCGATGTGAAGCAGTTGTTGCGCATCCTGGGGGAGCGTTATCCGGCGCTTGCTCCCCATCTGGAGAGTGATGCCTTTGCCATCGCCATTGATGGCGAAATTTTTCAGGACGTCTGGTTCGCGCCCATCGGACCGGATAGCGAAGTGCATCTCATTCCTGCCATTCGCGGAGGATGAAGGACCGGTTGGCAAGTTTCTCGATGGGGTCCGCGGCGGCAGTGCTGGAGCCGATGATTATGCGGCCACAGCGAAACGTTTCACGAATTCTGGATTGACGGTCACGCCAAGTCCCGGCCGCTCCGGAATTTCGATCATTCCGTCGATCAGCGGAAAACCTTCAATCGGCAGTTCCTGCAACAGCGGATTCGCGCCAAACGAATATTCGAGGATAAATCCGCAGGATGTCGCCGCGCTCACGTGCATGCCGGCGGCAAAAGCGATCGCACCGGTCCACAGGTGAGGGGCCAGACGCAGGTTGTGCGTGGAGGCAATGGCGGCGATCTTCATGGCTTCGCTGATACCGCCGCAGATGGCCAGATCGGGTTGCAGGATGTCGGCGGCGCCGAGTTCGGCCAGTTCCCGGAAGTCGAAACTGTTGGATTCCGATTCGCCGGTGGCAATCGGCACGCTGGAGGAACGCCGGACTTCCGCGCAGCCGCGTTTGTCATCGGCGGTGACCGGTTCTTCGAACCACATCAGATCCAGATTCTCCACTTTCCGGCAGAACTGTTTGGCCTCGGCCACGCTCCAGGTGCCGTGCGCGTCGCAGGCCAGGCCAATACCGGATCCCAGCGCTTCGCGAGCGGCCCTTGCACGCTTGACGGAATGGTCCACCGTGCCATCGATGATGCCGACGCGCATTTTGACTGCGCCAACGCCCCCTTTTTTGACATACCCCAGTAACTGATCACCAATAGCATTGGCGTCCGCCCAGCCACCGGACGCGTAGGCTGGCATTTTTGGCGACTTGCGCCCGCCCAGCAGCCGCCAGACTGGTGCATTCAGCGATTTGCCAAGGATGTCCCATAACGCGAGATCGATCCCGCCCATGGCGCAAATCGACACACCACGTCGTCCCAGGGCCGGGAACACGCGGCCATGCTTGCGTGCGTAATGCGCTCGCACGCCGTTATACATTTGCTCGTTAATCAGCGTGATATCGCGCGGATCGCGGCCGATGAGGTCCGGTCCGTACTTTTCGTTGATCGCGCGGCACACCGTGGCATTGTTGCCGGCGCTGCCGACTTCTTCCTTGGCTTCGCCCCAGCCGATGATGCCGCACTCGGTTTCGATGCGCACCAGCGTGGAGTCGAACGAGGCAACGCGGCCGAAATCGGAGACATGCTGCTGCGCCTCGGGAATCGGGCAATGCAGCCAGGTTGCCTGAACACTCTTGATCCGCATGGACGGTCTCCGTGATGGGTGGCCGGGGCAATCTCGAGTAGCCACGGCAATTGACGGACATTCTATCGGGGCAACGCGAGGACTGTTGACCCCGGCCTCGTTCGGGATCCACAGCAGGGCGGGATTGATGTCAGCGGTCGAAGCGCGCAAAAACAATCGGCAGCAGTATTGCCAGACCAAGGAGGATCAGTCCCACCTCCCATTGCACATAAACCAGCATTGCCATCGGTAAAATCAGAAACAGCGTCGCAAAAACCCAGGGCACACGAGGAAAAGTGCCCATGTCTACGTCGAATTTCTGCTTGAGCCATGCGGCCAGCATGCCGGGTTTGTGTTTTGCGCGGTTGCCCAGGGCCTGCATGAGGGCGCGATTGTCCAGCCAGTAAAGGAAAATGCAGCCTTGCACCAGAAAACTGCCGACCAGGATGATGGGTGCCAGAAACAGTGCCAGGAGCGCAAAAACGACATGCGCCTCACTGAAGAACACAAAACTTGCCGCGGCCAGCACGATACTGATCAGTACCAGCGCAATGGCCGCAGGCAATACCAGTTGCCGGCGATCGAGAACGTAGGCGCGAAAACCGCCTTCCTCCTGCAATCGAGAGATCAGGTCCGCCGCATTGTTCACCGACTCGAGGGGCAGGAATTTGACGATCCAATGTTGGCGAGTGCGTTTCCTGGCGTGGATTTGCATGAGGCAATCCCGGTGACCGGACAGTGCGCCAGCATACAAAACCGGCGGCAAAGTTGCTCAGGGGAAATAGACGTGTATTGACGACAGTGCGACGTTGACTGAGGGAAACAGTTGCCGGGGGTGAACAAATTTAACCGAGTCCATCCGCTGCCGTGAACCGCGAAAACGCGATATGCGATATTCTCGAATTCATTGTTTGATGGAGGTCCAACCTTGTTCGCGCTGCCGAAAATCGTCGAAACTCGGGTCTTCGCACGCCTGCCAGAGGCACTGAAAACCGCCGATCGCAACAATGCCTGGGTTTTGGGCCAGCCGCTCGGCGCGCCGGTGGGCTCCTTGCTGGAGGGGCCGTGTTTTGATCGGGACGGCAATTTCTGGTGCGTCGACATCCAGAATGGCCGGATATTCAAGCTGACTCGGGACGGTCAATTCCAGGTCATCGCCGAATACGATGGCTGGCCGAACGGACTCAAATTTCACAAGGACGGGCGCGGATTCATTGCCGATTACAAGCACGG
>JBJXFN010000176.1:0-3320 GCA_046155535.1 Burkholderiales bacterium | reverse complement strand
GCGTGATCCATTCGGGGCGGACTCCTGGCCGCCCCGACGTATTTTCAGGCGGGGAATATCACCCCGAGCACGCAATCCCCAGGCGCCGGTTTTACCGGTCCCCGGATTTCTGATGAAGCCCGGTCAGTCCAGACGCGCCAGTTCGGTGTTGCGAAGCAGTTCCAACCGAGACCATAGGGGGCGCGAGTGTTCCAGAAATGCCTGCTGGATGTTCCCGGCAATCGGCGGCCCCGGGGGCATCGCCAGCCGCATGGGATTCTGGTGGACGCCATTGACATGAAATTCGTAGTGAAGATGCGGGCCGGTGGCCAGACCGGACTTGCCGACAAATCCCAGCAATTCGGCCTGTGTCACGCGCTGGCCTTTTTTTAGACCAGGCGCAAAGGCCGAAAGATGTCCGTACAGCGTCGCATAACCGTTGGGGTGGCGCACCGTGACAACATTCCCATAACCGTTTTTCTGCCCGACGAACGTCACCCAGCCCTCCGCAGTGGAACGCACTCGAGTGCCGAGCGGCGCGCCGTAGTCGATGCCGCGGTGCGCCCGCCAGGACTTCAGGATCGGGTGAAACCTGGAGAGGGAAAAACCGGAGGTAACTCTGGAGAATTCGATTGGTGATCTCAGGAAGGCACGCCGCATGTTGCGTCCTTCAGGCGTGTAATAACCACTGCGGCCCTGATCATCGCTGTAAAACACGGCGCGAAACGCACGTCCCTGATTGACGAATTCCGCAGCCAGCACCTTGCCATAACCGGAGAAGTCCCCGTCCGCAGACAGCGCCTCGAAAACCACGGAGAACCGGTCGCCGCGGCGCAAATCCCGGTGGAAGTCGATGTCGCTGGAAAAAATTTCGACCAACTGCAAAGCCACGGTCTCCGGAATCCCGGAGGCGTCGGTGGCGGCAAAAAGCGAGGTCTCGATTTCACCGGCACCCTGCATCATCCAGGTCCCGGCCTCTGGCATTTCTTCGGACGCTGTGAATTCGGTGCCGCTACGCGCGATGCGCAGGCGGCGCCCATCCGTATTCACATAGGTGAGCGCCTCCAGTTTGCCGTCCGAACTCGTGATCGCCCGGATACTACGGCCCGGATTAAGTTGGTACAAGGAGCGGACGTCCTTGGCCTGGAGAATGTAAGAAAGCGCGTCGCCGTCACGCACCCCGATGCGCGTCATGACGGTGGCAATGGTGTCGCCACGCTGAATTCTTTCTTCGCGCCAAAAACGCGCGTCCGAATCGCTTGCTTCCGGAAGCGGCAGGGAAACAGAAATGTCCTCGACGACCTTTTGCAGCGCGATGGGCTCCGGAACGGTGTCCGGCGCAATCCCAAAAGCGGCCACAACGCCAAAAAACGGCAGGCTGATGAGGATCAAAGGCCAGATCCGCCGCGACGGCGTGGTTGCCACGACCGTCTTTTGCGCTAGAATCCCCTCTTTCTTCAATAACATGCGCTCTCTGGATCCTTTCGTTGCCGCGGAGGTTAACAGAATCCGCTATTGGACGGAATCTCAAATTCGCAACTAGCGTTCCAAGTTTTCGATGTATTAGAAAACAGTCGTAAAACCCCACTCTGACGCAATTCAACCGAACTGCAATATCCGCAAGAAATGGAAATCCAGGATCAACTCGAGGTATTCAAACGTGGCTGCGACGAATTGTTGGTCGAGCAGGAGCTTGTCGACAAACTCAAGGCCGGCAAGCCGCTACGCATCAAGGCCGGGTTTGATCCGACGGCGCCGGACCTGCATCTTGGCCACACCGTCCTGATCAACAAGATGCGCCAACTGCAGGAACTTGGGCACCACGTCCAATTTCTGATCGGTGACTTCACCGGAATGATTGGTGATCCGACCGGCAAAAACGCAACACGACCGCCGTTGTCCCGGGAGCAGATTGCCGAAAACGCCAAGACCTATCAGGCCCAGGTCTTCAAGATTCTCGATCGGGACCGTACCGAGATTTGTTTCAATTCGACATGGATGGGGAAACTTGGCGCTGCCGACATGATCAAGTTGGCGGCGACCCATACGGTCGCCCGCATGCTGGAGCGCGATGATTTTGGGAAACGCTATCGAAATAACCAGCCGATAGCGATCCACGAATTCCTGTATCCCCTGGTTCAAGGTTACGACTCGGTGGCGATGCGCGCCGACCTCGAGTTGGGGGGCACGGACCAGAAATTCAACTTGCTGATGGGCCGGGAACTGCAGAAACATTTCGGACAGCCTCCGCAATGCATTCTCACCATGCCGCTTCTGGAGGGCATCGGGGGGGGGGGCAAGATGTCCAAGTCCTTGGGCAACTATGTCGGCATTGCCGAGAGTCCCGAGCAGATCTTCGGCAAACTGATGTCGGTGTCCGACGAGTTGATGTGGCGGTACATCGAACTACTTTCCTCCGAGTCCCTCGCAACCATTGCGAAGTGGAAAGAGGAAGTTGCCGGTGGGCGCAACCCTCGCGACGTCAAAGCGGGATTTGCCGGGGAAATTGTGGCCCGCTTTCATGATCGCGAAGCAGCTATCCGGGCTCTCCAGGATTTTGAATCCCGCTTCAGCCAAGGCGGAATTCCGGAGGATATTGCCGAGATCGCCTTGGCAACCCAGGGCGGGAGCCTCTCGCTTGCCCAGATTCTCAAGCAGGCCGGGCTGACGGGAAGCACCTCCGAATCCATGCGCATGATCGAACAAGGCGGGGTGAGGCTCAATGGCGAGAAGGTCAGCGACAGGGATTTGCGTTTATCCGCCGGTGGCCCGCTGGTAGTCCAGGTGGGCAAGCGAAAATTTGCCCGCGTGACACTGTCCTGAGAGGGCTTTTTGTCTCGGAACGGGCCGGTGGCTGGAAAGTTTGCCGGACGATGGGAAAATTGCGGCGGAAATGTGTTGACCGCGAAAGCTCGATCCGTATAATGCGCCCTTCGCCGGAAACGGCCGCCGGAATTTTCGGCATCGCTCTTTAAAAATTCGAACAATCGATGCGTGTGGGTGCTGGTTGTTGAGGGGTCGCTGCACGGGAACGGGTATGGGGTAATCGCCCTGTTTTTTGTACTTCGAGAGGAGTGTAAGAGACGCCTGTCCTGTGGAAGAAGCTTTTGAACGGCAAGTGCTCACGCGTAAGGAATGTTATGGAGATATAAAAGTCTCCTTGATAGGACTTTGAGTGAGAGGCTGGTTCCCGCGAGGGGGCTGGCGCAAAAAGGTAATGCCAAGGATTGAACTGAAGAGTTTGATCCTGGCTCAGATTGAACGCTGGCGGCATGCTTTACACATGCAAGTCGAACGGTAACGCGGGGGCAACCCTGGCGACGAGTGGCGAACGGGTGAGT
>JBJXFN010000171.1:0-8348 GCA_046155535.1 Burkholderiales bacterium | reverse complement strand
CCGTGGTGATCGCGACACCCGCCGACACCTCGCCCCTGATGCGGCTGCAAGGCGCCGCCTATGCCACCGCGGTGGCGGAATTTTTTCGCGACCAGGGCCGCCACGTGTTGCTGCTGATGGATTCCCTGACGCGGGTGGCCATGGCGCAGCGCGAAATTGCACTGGCGATCGGCGAGCCGCCGGCAACCAAAGGTTACCCACCCTCGGTATTTGCCCGATTGCCGGCGCTGGTGGAGCGCGCCGGCAACGGCAGCACAGGCGGATCCATCACGGCGTTTTACACCGTGCTCACCGAATCCGATGATCCACACGATCCGATCGCGGATGCTGCCCGGGCCATCCTGGACGGTCATATCGTGCTCTCCCGCAGCCTGGCCGACGCCGGGCACTATCCCGCGATCGATGTCGAGGCTTCGATCAGCCGCACCATGACGTCGCTGGCAAAAGTCGAACAGCTGGAAAACGTCCGGCGCCTGAAATCGCTGTATTCCCGTTTTCAGAGAAACCGCGATCTCATCAATGTCGGCGCCTACGCAAAGGGCGCCGACGTACGACTGGACCAGGCCATTGCGCTCATGCCGCGCATCGAGGCATTTCTGCGCCAGGACATGCAAGTCCGTGAAGACTTTGGGGGCAGCGTGGCACAACTTGCAGGCCTGTTCGCCAGTGCGGACGCTACCGGATAACCCTCGCCCGCCTGCCGATGTCGAATCGTTTCCCGCCAGAGGTGATCATGGATCTGACACGCAAGCAGGTCGACCGCGCGGCCGTTGCGCTGGCCGGATTGCGGGCCAGGGAACGCGCGGCCATGGAAACGCTCACGATGCTGGAAACCTGCCGGCAGGACTACCGCTCGCGGCTGGACCAGAAGGGGCGCAGCGGTATCGACCATACGGACTGGATAAATTATCAAGCGTTCCTGCACAAACTCGATCACGCGATTGCGCAACAAAGCGGCGTGATCAGCCAATGCCGCCTGCAAACGCAGGCAGGCCTGGAACAGTGGCAGGCCTCCCGGATCCGGCTTAAATCTTTCGAAGTCCTGCTGCAACGCCACGAGCGGGAAGATCGCCTGCGCGATTCGAGAATCGAACAGCGCAACCAGGATGAAAAAGGCGCGCAGGTCTATCTGCGAAAACTCACGGAGAACGAATCATGAAAAACGCCATCCCGTCTTCGCCGCCCGCGGCAGTCACCGGCAACCTCGGCCATGCAAAATCTTCGGCAGGGGATGCAAGCGCGGAATCTTTGCCCTTTGGCGAACTGCTGGGCGCCAGCCTGGAAGCGCTTGCCACCGGATTTCCGGGGGAATCGCCCGTCACCCTTCCGGCCGTCCTGCCCGAAGACGGTTTGGAGCCCGGCCTGGATGCCGCGCTGGCCGGTGATGCGACACCAGGTCCGGCTGCCCTGATCGAGCAGATGTTTCCGGGCGCGACCGAACCTGCATTGACTCCATTGGCATCGTCTCCGCCAGCCCCGGCAGCCATGGCTACCGTGATCGCAACAACCGAATCGCGCACTGGGGAAAACCCCGATCCGTCGATTCCGCCAACGATGATCGCAGGCGACCGAATTGCGCCGTTTAGCGCCGCACCAACGCCCGGCAACGCCCCTCCCGGCACCCTTTCTGGCCCACCAGCCGGCAAACGGGAAAAAGCCGTTGAAGCAGCGCCCGTTGCGCTGCATTCGTCGTCTGCACCCCAGGACAGCGAGTCTTCAAACTGGCGCGAATCCGCAAGACTCGCTTTCGTGGATGCTACCGGCCCTCGCACGCAACAGGAGGCCCCGTTCGGCAACCAAAACGGGTTGGCAGCAGGGGCCGGGCCGGCGATGGCGAATCCTTCGGACTTCGTGAGTTCGCGACTGGAAAATATTCCGCAAAGGGTAGGCACGCCGGCCTGGGACAATGCCCTGTCCAACCGGGTGACCTGGATGGCCACACATGAAATGCGCAGTGCGGAAATTCAGTTGAATCCTCCCGATCTGGGTCCGATCAGCATTGCACTCTCGCTCAGCGGTGACTCGGATGCGGTTGCGTCTGTCCAGTTCAGCGCGTTGCATCCCGCCACCGTTGAGGCGATCCAGGCTGCACTGCCGAAATTGCGCGACATGCTGGAAGCCGCCGGCATCTCCCTGGGCCAAACCAGTGTCAGCAGCGGTCAGGAGGGACGGGAAAACACCGGCGGATCTTCAGGTCACACGCAACGCGGACGCGCCTCCCCGGACACCCCCGCCTCCTTGGCCCCCCCTCAGCGATCCAGCCGCGGCAACGGACTGGTGGATACGTTTGCGTGAAAATTCTGGTGAACGGTGATCGGTGATCGGAAAAGTCAAAGCATACCGATGGATGCTCTTCCCCGTTCACCGTTCACCGTTCACCGTTCACCGATTTCAGCAATTGACCCTCCTTTCCACCCTTATTCCCCCAATGCCGTGCACCGGGCCCATTGAATAATCGCTGCGTTACCGTTCACAAGACTCGAACTCATGGCTGAAGCCGTCGCCACACCGGAAAACGCCGCACCGGCTGTCCCAAAAAAATCAAAAAGGAAGCTGTTTGCCGGCATCGGCGTGCTGGTCCTGGCGCTCGGCGGTGGCGGCGCCTGGTTCCTTCTCAGTGACAAACCACTCGACAAGGAAGCCGAAGAACTTGCAAAGGAAGTGGAAAACGCCAAGGCGGAACTTGCACAGGTGTTTCTGCCTCTGGATGCCTTCGTGGTGAATCTGCAGCCCGCCGGCAGCGAACAGTATCTGCAGACCGAAATTACCGTGCGCCTCGCAGATCAGGAAATGGCAGATCTGGCCAAGAAACGCATGCCTGACATTCGCAACCGGGTGCTCA
This sequence comes from Burkholderiales bacterium, assembly GCA_046155535.1. Classification (GTDB taxonomy): domain Bacteria; phylum Pseudomonadota; class Gammaproteobacteria; order Burkholderiales; family JACQAP01; genus JACQAP01. Next base: position 5,506 of record JBJXFN010000171.1, on the reverse strand, counting down.
TGCTGCTCTCGACCAGGACTGCCCAGGCGCTGATCACACCGCATGGAAAGGCGGCGGTCGCCGACGCCATTCGCCTGGAAATTGCCTCGGTGATCGATCCCAAAGGCGCGTTGGCGATCAAGAAGGAACTGGCCAGCCAGGTCGATCCGGAAGATCTCGAACCCGGGGCGGCCTCGGCCGCGGACCAAGAATCCACCGAGGCTTCGGCAAAAGACGAAAACGCGGAACCTTCCGAACAGGACGACAAACCAGACGAAAACGGCGAACTCGAGGACGAATTCACAACAACCGACACCGAAGAATCCCTGCCAAAGCCCAGGGTGCTGGCGGTGCTGTTCACGTCCTTCATCATCCAGTGATGGCGGACGCGTGTCATGACAAAGGAGTTTCTTTCCCAGGACGAAGTCGACGCGCTGCTCAAGGGCGTAAGTGGCGACGTCGCGGAGGAAGCGCCGGCCCCGGAAGTTGGGGCTCAGCAACACCGTCCTTACAACCTCGCCACGCAGGAACGCATCGTCCGGGCGCGCATGCCCACGCTCGAAATCATCAACGAGCGTTTCGCGCGGCACTTCCGGGTGGGGTTGTTCAATCTGATGCGACGCACGCCGGAAATCTCCACAGGACCGGTGCGCATGCAGAAGTACAGCGACTTTATCCGCAATCTGGCGGTGCCCACCAACCTGAATCTGGTGCAGTTAAAGCCCCTGCGCGGCACCGCCTTGTTCATCTTCGACCCCAATCTCGTGTTTCTGGTGGTGGACAACCTGTTCGGGGGCGATGGCCGGTTTCACACGCGCGTGGAAGGCCGCGAGTTTACCCAGACGGAACTGCGCATCGTCCACAAGTTGCTCGAAGTAGTGTTCGACAGTTTCGAGAAATCCTGGGCACCAGTGCATCCGGTCAAATTCGAGCACGTGCGCTCGGAAATCCACACCCAGTTCGCGGTCATTGCCACCCCCAACGAGGTGATGGTGACCACCACGTTTACCATCGAGATCGGCAACGTCAGCGCAGATTTCCATGTCTGCATCACTTATGCGACGCTGGAGCCGATCCGCGATCTGTTGTATTCGAGCCTGCAGGGCGACAACGTAGAGCCCGACAAACGCTGGGTCCGCATGTTGTCACGGCAGATCCAGTCCGCGGACGTCGAACTGGTCGCCGATCTGGGCCACGCCAAACTCACCCTCCAGGAAGTGGCGAATCTGAAGGTCGGTGACGTCATTCCTCTGGACATTCCCGGTGTGCTCACCGGAAACGTGGATGGATTGCCGATCATCGAATGCAACTACGGCACCTTCAACGGTCAATACGCGTTAAGAGTCCAGCGCATCATCGATCACGGAGACGCCGACTTCGAACAGGAACCGCGTCATGCCTGAGCAGGATCGCCGCAACCACGAGAAACGCCCGTTCCAGTCCAAACCCACGGAGGCCAACGTGTCAGAAACCGCCGCACCAGAACAACCCGCCGACGATTGGGCTGCCGCCATGGCCGAACAGCAGGCTGCCGCGCAACCGGCGCTGAGCACGCCGCCGCCCTCGCCGGTGTTCCAGAAACTTGCCCCGGGCAACACTGCGCCGGAAACCCGCAACGACATCGACATGATCCTGGATATCCCGGTCCAGCTCACCGTCGAACTCGGACGCACCAAGATCGCGATCAAGAATCTCCTGCAACTGGCCCAGGGCTCGGTAGTGGAACTCGACGGGCTGGCGGGCGAACCCATGGATGTCCTGGTCAATGGTTGCCTGATTGCGCAGGGCGAAGTTGTGGTGGTGAACGAAAAATTCGGCATCCGGCTCACCGACATCGTGACGCCGTCGGAACGCATGCGGCAATTGAACCGCTGACGCCTGACGCACCACAGACAAACTTGAACACAAAGAAATGCGGAAACAATTCCATTTTTTGCCCGCCCCCGGGACAGGTCAGCACAAATTTCCCCCACCCGTCCGCTTGTTTTCCGTAACGATACCGGCGGGCGCCTCGCGCACGACATCGCCTTTCTTCGTTCTTCTGTGTCTCTGCGGTGGATTCCTGTTTATTCCAGCTATTGCTTTCGCCGCGGACTCCGCACCCGCGACCATTGGTGCCGGCACCCTGCTGCAGGTTGTGCTGGGTCTCGCCCTGGTACTGGCCATGATTTTTGCGGCCGCCTGGGCGATGCGCAGATTTCATCCGAACGCGGGCGCGAACGGCGTGCTGCGGATTGTCGGCGGCACGGCTGTCGGCAACCGGGAGCGCGTGTTGCTGCTCGAAGTGGATCAGACCTGGCTGGTGGTGGGTGTCGCGCCCGGACAGGTCACTTCGCTGTGCACGCTGGCCAAACCCGAACACCTGCCACAACCAGCCGTTCCGCCCTCCCCGATGGGATTTCAGTCCTGGCTGAAAAAAGCCCTGGAGCAACGCGCATGAAGCGACTCGCAATCCTGTGCGTCGTGTTATGGCCGGTACTGCTGTTCGCCACCGAAAGCCTGGCACAACAAGTCGGCCTGCCGGCGGTGAACGTGCGCCCGGGACCGGGAGGCAGCCAGACCTGGTCGCTGCCAATCCAGACGCTGCTGTTTCTGACGTCGCTGACGTTTCTGCCGGCGATGTTGCTGATGATGTCGGGATTTACGCGCATCGTCATTGTTCTTTCCCTGCTCAGGCAGGCCATCGGCACGCCCACCGCGCCGCCCAATCAAGTCTTGATCGGGCTGGCCCTGTTCCTGAATTTTTTTGTGATGGCGCCGGCCCTGGAAGACATGTACCGCAACGCGTATCTGCCTTTCTCCCAGAACCGGATCGCCGCGCCGGAAGCCATTGACCGCGCCGCGGTCCCGCTGCGCCAGTTCATGCTCAAGCAGACCCGGGAAGCCGATCTCGCGCTGTTCGTCAAACTCGCGAATGAAGCGCCGGCGCAAAGCGCCGAACAGGTGCCGATGAAAGTGCTGATCCCGGCCTTTGTCACCTCGGAACTGAAAACTGCGTTTCAAATCGGCTTCCTGATCTTCATCCCTTTCCTCGTGATCGACATGGTGGTCTCGAGCGTATTAATGTCGATGGGCATGATGATGCTCTCGCCGGTGATGATCTCGCTGCCCTTCAAGATCATGTTGTTTGTGCTGGCGGACGGCTGGAATCTGCTGATCGGCTCCCTGGTGCGAAGTTTTTCTCCATGACGCCGGACACTGTGATGAACATCGGCCGCCAGGCCCTCGAACTGACCCTGCTGGTCTCCGCACCGCTGCTGGTAGCAGCCCTTGCGGTTGGGTTGCTGGTGAGCATTTTTCAGGCCGCCACCCAGATCAACGAAATGACCTTGTCGTTCATTCCCAAACTGGTGGCGATTCTGGTGGCCCTGGTACTTGCCGGCCCCTGGATGATTACCCTGATGGTGGATCACATGCGGCGCTTGTATGAGAGCCTGCCGTTCATGATCGGCTGAAAGAAGTGAACGGTAAGCGGTGAACGGTTGAGGTGCGAGGTCCGAGAGGCGAGGTGTGAGGTGTGAGGGGCGAGGCGTGAGGCGAGAGGCTCTACACCCTTCACCCTTCACCCATTCACCCATTCATCCATTCACTCATTCACTCATTCACCGTTCACCGTTCACCATTCACCGATCACCCATGCTCTCCATCTCCACCACCCAACTAGACACCTGGATTGCCGCGTTCCTGTTTCCGATGGCGCGGGTTCTGGCGTTGGTGGCCACCGCGCCGATCCTGGGCAACCGCGGCATTCCGGCGCGCATCCGACTGGGCGTCGGCCTGGTCCTGACCTTTGCGATTGCGCCATTGGCCGGCCCGCCGCCGGAGGTTGCCCCCGCCTCCTGGAGTGGTCTGGTCATTCTGGTAGAGCAGATTGCCATTGGCGTGACCATGGGATTCACCATGCGACTGGCTTTTGCCGCCGTGGACATGGCCGGCGAACTGATCGGCTTGCAGATGGGCCTGGGTTTTGCAAACTTCTTCGATCCCCAGCACGGTGTCAGCGTCCCGGTCGTTGCGCAATTCATGGGTCTGCTGGCGACGCTGTTTTTTCTCGCGATCAACGGTCACCTGATGGTGATCGCCACACTGGCGGAGAGTTTCTCCGCCATTCCCATCGGCACCGGCGTGCAGGGCGGCGAGCAGGTCGCCATGGGTGCCGCGGCCTGGGGAGGGCAGATTTTTCTCTCCGGTCTCACGCTGGCACTGCCGGTGCTGGCGGCGCTGTTGATCACCAACGTCGCGCTGGGCGTGCTCACGCGCACCGCGCCACAATTGAACATCTTCGCAGTGGGCTTCCCGATCACGCTGCTATTCGGGTTTTTCATGCTCGCGCTTACCCTGCCCTATCTGTCCGGTCCGTTGGAAAAACTGCTCGGATCCGGCGTGGGCGCGGCGCTGGAACTGGTGAGCCGGATGCCCCGGTCCTAAGCAACGCCGGTTGTTGGGCCACGCCATACGCTGAAATTTCTTCATCGACCAGACGACTCAACGCATCTTGGTTCCGGCCGCGACGCTTAACGTTCGCAACTCTCACGTTAGCCTGCACTGAAACTTCGTTTTCGAAGGCGCCGGGGAGCCGCGGACAGATCGATGGGCAACAACTTCATGCCCCGGTCTATTGGTTTGAAGCGGGGCATCGTGCATTTCCCCTCATCACATATCGATGAGGGAATATTGCCGGATGCAAATGACAGGAGCAAGATTGCGGCATGGTTTTCCTACACCCACGTTAGATTCCTTGCACTCACTCCCGGGGTATGACAAAATGTCATACCTTGGAGGTGCCCTATGAGCAGCATCAAAGTTGCCATCACCATCGACAGCGGAACGCTGGAGCGCGTCGATGGCTTAGTCGCAAAAAAGGTCTATCCCAACCGCAGCCGGGCCATCCAATCGGCCGTCGCCGAAAAGCTCGCGCGGATGGAACGTGGCCGTTTGGCGACCGAATGCGCAAAGCTCGACCCCAAGTTCGAGAAAGCGCTCGCTGAAGAAGGCCTGGGGCAGGAGTTGGACGCTTGGCCCGAATACTGAGAGGGGAGATTCGGTGGGCTGACCTGAACCCGGTCCGCGGCCGCGAGCAGGCGGGCCTACGCCCGGTGCTGATTCTCAGCCATGACGTGTTTAACGAGCGCTCGGGCACCGTCATCGCGGTGGCGTTGACAAGCCAGCCTCAGCGCGCCGGTTTTCCGCTGACTCTCGAGCTTCAGGCGGCAAAGCTGACGAAGCGCTCGTGGGTCAAGATCAGCCAGATTCGTACGCTTGCCGCCGAACGCATCGGCGCAAGACTCGGCCGTGCCTCGCCCGAGGAGGTTGCACAGGTCGTCGAGGGCCTCAATGAAATCGTCGGAATCTAACCGCCGCATCGACCTCGACCGCTTCGCGGCGGGTCATGCGGGACGTTGAGGCTGTAGAAAAACCGTTTTTCAGCGCGCACTTCCCCCCGCACTTGCGCTCGCAAGTGCGAGATGAAATCGTTTAGGGATTTATTCGATCTCGGCGTGCCAGGGAATTGCCGAATCGGGTCTTT
>JBJXFN010000157.1:0-51111 GCA_046155535.1 Burkholderiales bacterium | reverse complement strand
TTCACGAAGCCTTTACGCCGGATGCGAAGGTCATCGAAAAGGCCAGGAAGGTCTGTGCCGCATTCGAAAACGACAAGACCGGGTTGGTGGTGGTGGATGGCGAGCTGATCGAATTGCCGGTAGTGCGGTCGATGTACAGAATCCTCGCCATTGCGGAGAGAATAGGGAAGCGAGAGGCGTAAAACCGGTGGCGAGTGGTGAATGAAAAGGCGAAAGGCGGAATCAATGAGATCCTGGATTCCCGCCTCCGCGGGAATGACATACTTTGTACCAGTGGCCGTTGACCCTTCACGCCTTTACTGTTTCCCGATCACCGTTAACCGTTCACCTCATTCATGGATGCACCTGACCCAACCCCCTTCCGTCTGACCGATCTCGCCCACGGCGGCGGCTGCGGCTGCAAACTCGCGCCGGCGGTATTGCAGGAGATTCTCGGCAAGTCGGTCGGCGGTGTGGTGCCGAAGGAGTTGCTCGTCGGCGTCGAGACCAGCGACGACGCGGCGGTGTACCGAATCAACGATCATCAGGCGATTGTGGCGACCACGGATTTTTTCATGCCGGTGGTGGACGATCCCTTTGACTTCGGTGCTATTGCCGCGACGAACGCCATTTCGGATGTGTATGCGATGGGTGGGCGTCCCCTGTTCGCGCTGGCGCTGGTGGGCATGCCGATCGAGAAGCTGCCGGTCGGGACGATACGGCGGATTCTCGAAGGCGGTCAGTCAGTCTGCGCGCGTGCCGGAATTCCGGTCGCGGGCGGCCACAGCATCGATTCGGTCGAACCGATTTACGGACTGGTGGTGATCGGGCTGGTCGATCCCCGACGAGTGAAACGCAATGCGGACGCACAGGCAGGCGACCGCATTATTCTCGGAAAGCCGCTGGGCGTGGGTATTTTCAGCGCGGCGGTGAAAAAGAACAAACTCGATGCTGCAGGCTACGCCGCGATGATCGACAGCACGACGCGACTCAATACGCCCGGCGTTGCGCTCGGCGAACTCGCGGGCGTACATGCGCTGACCGACGTCACCGGCTTCGGCCTCGCGGGGCATCTGCTGGAAGTCTGCCGGGGTTCTAAGGTCTCCGCGCAGATCGAGTGGGATCGTGTTCCGTTTTTGCCGGGCGCGGTGGAACTGGCGCGCTCAGGTGTGCGCACCGGCGCCTCGACCCGCAACTGGGAGAGTTACGGCGAGCGCGTGGACCTCGGGCGATTTGGCGAGCTGGAAAAAGTCCTCGTCACCGACCCACAGACAAGCGGCGGGCTGCTGGTGACCTGCGCGCCCGGGGTGGTGGGCGAGATGTTGTCGCTCTTCCGCAGCCAGGGTTTCGCGTTTGTCGCCGACATCGGGGAAATCCATCGCGGAGAACCCCAGGTGCGGCTGGCTTGAACCGGGCCAGCGGCGCCGATTCGCAATGGGTTCTTGTCAAACTCCATGAAGGAAAACCAATTCGTGCAGCACCTGCACGAGGTGTTCTCCGGTTTCGGGAAAATCACCACGCGCCGGATGTTCGGCGGGTGGGGTATCTACCGCGATGGATTGATGTTCGCACTGGTCGCGGACGACACCCTCTACCTCAAGGCGGATGCCGGAAATGCCCCGCATTTCGACGCGTTGGGGCTTGATAACTTCGAGTACGTCAAAAACGGCAAGGCCATGAAGCTGTCCTATCGGTGTGCGCCCGATGTGATGCTGGAAGACCGGGAGCAGGCGGCGATCTGGGCGAGACGCGCTTTCGACGCGGCGCTGCGTGCGCGGGCGAATAAATCGAAGACAGGAAAATAGGCTCATCGATTGCGAAAGAGAAACGAGGTAAAACTGCTGGCCGTGCTGGGCTTCTTCATGATGAATGCGCCGGCATCGACCGACATGTACCTGCCGGCGCTGATGATTGTGGCGCAGGAACTGAAAGCGACGCCCGGCCAGTCGCAGCTCACGTTGTCCTATTTCTTTCTCGGCTTCGCGCTTGGTCAACTGGTTTGGGGCGCGCTGAGCGACCGGTTCGGACGGCGCCGGCCCATGGCGCTGGGCATACTCCTTTATATCGCGGGCAGCGTTGGCTGTGCGCTGGCGGACAGTATCGGCCAGATGATGGTGTGGCGCTTCGCGCAGGGCTTTGGCGGTTGCGCCATGCCGGTGATCGCGCAGGCCATGGCGCGAGACGTTTTCGGCCGCGAGGGCAGCGCCCGCGCGCTCTCGATCATGATGCTGGTGATGGCACTGGCGCCGGCGCTCGCGCCGTTCATCGGGTCAAAGGTTCTGCTGGTTGCGAGCTGGCCCGTCATCTTCTGGATCCTGGCGGGCTTTGGCGCAATTGCTCTCGCATGCATCTGGCTGATGCCGGAAACCCGGCCGGCGGAAATTCGCAACACGGGCGCGCAGCCACATCTTGCGCACGATTACCTGTTGTTGGTGCGCGATCCGGTCTACCTGCGCTATGCAGTCGTTTCCGCAGCCACTACTGGCGCAGCCTTCGCGTACATTACCGGCACCTCCTTCGTGTTCATTGGCCACTTCGGCCTGGACCTGGGAACCTTCAGCCTGCTATTCGGGCTCAATATCGTCGGCATGTCGGCGATGAACTTTGCCAATGCGAAACTGGTGCCCGGGCGAGGCTATGACCGCCTGCTCGCAATTGGCGTGGCGGGTTGCGCGGTGTTTGCGCTGATGCTGGCGTTGCAGCAGTACGCATTCCCGGGTGGCTTTGTGCCGGTGGCAATCCTGCTGTTTCTCTTCATGTCCATGCGTGGTCTGGTGGGCGCCAATGCCATGGCCGGCGCCATGGGCGACCACCCCGAGCGCGCCGGCGCCGCCTCCGCACTCACCGGCTGCCTGGGATTCGGCGCCGGATACCTGTCCGGGCTGCTGCTGAATTTCCTGCACGACGGTTCACCAAAACCGATGGCCATGGTCATGGCAGGGTTCTGCGTTATTGCGATCGGGGTGTTGGGACTCTCCCGCCGCCAGGCGGCAAAGGTGTAACGGACAGGGGGCGAGTGTAGTGAAGGGGCCATGTCGAACGTATACAGTCCGCCATTTCTTGCGTGAGGGCTGAACGACAAGATTGCTCAGTGTCTTCCGTTCACTGTTCGCGGTTCACCTTCCAACCCTTCACCCAATCGCCTTCACCCGCCACGCGAGCACTATCGACAGCACCGCAAATCCTGCGGAAATTAGACCCGCCAGCCAGTAACGCTCCAGCGCGCCGCCGTCCGCGCTGCCGATAAGGAAGCCGCCTACGACCGCGGCGGCGCCGAGGCAGAACTGCTGGATGGCTTCAACAAAGTTCAGGAAACTGCCGCGCAGGCGGGGCTGGGCGCTGGCGTTGATCAGTGCCATGGCCGGCACGAAGCGGCCGCCGAAAAACACCATGAATGCGACCATTACCAGAACCGCCACCCAGAGTGGTGCCGGTGGCAGGTTGGTGAGGAGCAGCAATGGCACGAGCGCGATGCAGACCAGGGTGGTGAATACGCGCTGCTTGCCGTAGCGGTCGGCCAGCCGGCCGATGTATCGCGAAGTGAAGACCGTCACGGATCCACCGAAGAAATAGAGGAAGGGCAGTTCCCACTCCTTCAGTCCGACGTTGGCGACCATATAGGCGCCGATGAAGGGCACCACCAGAAATCCCCCGAAATCCAGGCAGGCGCCGAGTTGGAAGGCGCGGCGGTGGTTTGCGTCCCCGAATACCGCGGCCGCCTGGCGGAGCGGATGAATCTTGTCCTCCTGCACGTGACCGCGCAGCACGGGAACGAAACGCAATACGGCGATCAGAATCAGCGCGGACAGCGCCGCGAGCAGGAGAAAAGGCGCGTGCCAACTAAACAGGCCTGCCAGCCACAGCCCCGTCGGCACCCCGATGATTGCGGAGATTGAGAACGCGGACATGACGATGCCGGTGGCGGCGCCACGCCGATGGTCGGGCACCACATCACCCAGGACAGAAAACACTGTAGCACCGATCACGCCTCCGAGTGCGCCGGTCAGCGCCCTGGCCGCAAGCAGCGTGTGAAAATCCGGTGCCAGACCGCAGAGCAGTGTGGAGAATGCAAAACCGCCATAGAGCCAAAGCAGTGTCTGCCGTCGGTCGAAGCGGTCCACGTAGAAAGCCGCGACCAGTGTCGCCAAACCGGCAGCGATCGTGTAGGAGGAAACCAGCAGGCTGAATTGCCACGGACCGATCTCCAGCGTACGCATCAGTTGGGGGCCCAGTGGCAGCAACACCACGAAGTCCATCATGTGGGTGAAACGCACCGCTGCCAGCGTGAAGATCAGATGGCGTTCGTTGTGGATCATGTCCTTCATGGGTTTACCGGTTACGAATTTTCTTTGGGCACTGGCGAAAGAAAAACGCGCTCACCACGGAGGACACGGAGAACACGGAGGAAACGCCAAAGAAAAGTCGAGAGTGAACTTCAAGTGCCTGGGTGGTTAATCAGACGCCCAGCCTGCTTTTCACTCCAATTTTTCCCGCCTTGATTTTTCCTCCGTGTTCTCCGTGTCCTCCGTGGTGAAATATTTGTTTTTTTATACCAATGATCGTCAAGACAGAGGTTTGACCCGCCAGGCAAGTGCAATGGCGGTGAGCGTGCAGCCGACTGCGATCAGACCGACCAGCCAATAGTGGGTCAATTCACCGCTGGCGGTTTGGCCGATGAGGAAACCAGCCAGCAGCGATGCACAGCCGGAGGCCAACTGCTGAATCGCCGAGGAAAGGCTCAGGACGCTTCCGCGCTGCCCGGGGAGTGCCGCGCTGTTAAGCAGTGCCATCGCGGGCACGAAGCGTCCGGAAATGAAAATGAAGAAGACCACCGTTGCTCCCACCGCCAGCCACACCGGCCAAGGCGGCATATTGGTGGCAATCAGCAAAGGCAGAATCGAGATCAATGCCAGGACGGTAAATACTTCGCGCTTGCCACGTCGATCGGACAGGCGCCCGAACCAGCGCGAGGTAAAGGCGGTTGCCATGCCGCCGAAAAAATACAGGTAGGGCAGGTCGGTTTCTTGCAACCCCACATTGGCGACCATGTAGGGGCTAATGAAGGGGATCACCGAAAAACCGCCGAAGATCAGCGTTGCCATCATCGCAAAGGCCCGCCGGTGGTTCGGCTCCGAAAAGACGGCGCGCAACTGGCGGATCGCATTCCGGCTTTTTCCATCCGTCCGGATATGGCCGCGCATCGTGGGGACCACTTTCCACACGCCGAGCAGGACCAGCACGGCGAGTGTTGCCACCATCAGAAATGGCGCACGCCAGTCAAAATGGTTGGCGAAGTACAACCCGGCCGGCACCCCGAGCACCGCGGCAATCGAAAACGCGGACATGACGATGCCGGTCGCAGCGCCCCGGCGCTGGTCGGGGAAGACATCGCCAAGGATCGAGTGCACCACTGAACCCGCCACGCCGCCGAAAGCGCCAGCCAATGCGCGCGCCGCCAGCAGGGATTCGAAGCTGTTCGCGAAGCTGCACAGCAACGTGGATAACAGGAAGCCGGAATACACAAAGATCAGGACGTGCCGCCGATCGAAACGGTCGACGTGGCTGGCGGCGATGACGCTGGCGATGGCCGCCACAAAAACGTAAGCCGAAACCAGCAGCGCAAATTGTTGTGCATTGATATGCAGCACGCGAATCAACTGCGGGCCGAGCGGCATCAGCACCATGAAATCCAGGATGTGAGTGAACTGCACCCCTGCGAGGGTGTAGACCAGCAGCCGCTCGTTGGTGACAGAAGTACTCATGAACAATCGCGCTCAGCCCAGGGCAAACACATTTGCCAGCAATTCGTAGGACCGGAGCCTGGTGCCATAGTCGCCGGTGATGGTGACGATCATCAATTCGTCAGCATGATAGGCATCCCGAATTTCGAGCAACCGGGCTTTGACAGTTTCGGGAGAACCGATCACGGCGCGTGCCCGCTCCCGCGCGATGATGGCGCGGTCACTCTCCGAATAAGGGTATGCCTGTGCCTGTTCCACGGTGGCGATCGGGCCCTCGCGTCCGGTTGCCATCAGCAAACGCCGGTGGTCGATACTGGCCGCCAATTGCTCGGCCTCCGCATCGGTCTTTGCACACAAGGCGAACACACACACCATGGAACTTGGTGCACTTTCCCTGTCCGAGCGGCGGAAGTCCTGGCGGTAGGCCTGGCTGACAACTTCGCCCCCCCGGGAATTGATGAAGTGCGCATAGGCAAAACGCAGGCCCAGATACGCGGCGAGCGCCCCGCTGTAATCCGAAGAGCCAAGCAGCCACATCTGCGGGGCGGTGCGGCCGGCCGGCATCGCGGTGACCGTCGCATACGGATGTTCCGGCGCCAGATTGCCGTCCAGCCAACCCGCCACTTCCTGGACCTGCGTCGGGAAACGGCTCATGTCGTCGAAGGCTTCGGCATTCATGGCCCGGGCGGTCAGCATGTCGCCGCCCGGCGCGCGCCCGATGCCCAGATCGATGCGGCCCGGAAACAGAGCCTCGTACATGCGAAACACTTCGGCAATCTTGAGCGGACTGTAATACGGCAGCATGACCCCGCCGGTGCCCACGCGAATGCGGGTTGTCGCAGCGGCAATCTGACCCAGCAGGATTTCCGGACACGGGTCGGCGAGCCCGCGCATGTTGTGATGTTCGGCCAGCCAGTAACGGTAAAAGCCGAGCTGTTCCGCATGCCGGGCGAGTTCAATGGTTTCGCGCAGTGCCTGGGCCGGAGCGTGCCCGCTGATGATGGGCGATTGATCGAGCACGCCGATCTTGAGAGTCATGTGCCACGGTCCAGCACGGTTCGACGCCCCGCGCGCCGATGCACAGCCAGCCAGACGATGGCTGTTGTAGTCAGGATCAGCAGGGGCAACGCGCTGGTGTTGAGAGTGTTCCAGCCGTAATGGTAGAGGATGGCCCCGGAACTGAGGGACGTTATGGCCATCGTGGAGTAGATCAGCAGGTCGTTCATGCCCTGGGTCTTGGCTCTTTCCGCGGGCGTGCAGGCCTCGGTCAGCAAGGTGGTCGCACCCACAAAAAGACAACACCAGCCCAGGCCGATCAATACCAGGGACCACCAGAAGGCGCTGACCGTAATGCTGTGTGTGGCAATGCCGATGGCGACGGCCATCATGAGCGTGCCAGCGAACATGACTGGCAGCACGCCGATGCGGACGATCAGCCAGCCGGTGAAGAATGCCGGCGCGAACATCGCGATGATGTGCCATTCGATCACCAGCATCGTCGAGTCGTAGGGATGCGCACACATGCTCATGGCCAGCGGTGTCGCGGCCATCAGCAGATTCATCACGCCGTAGGCAGTCATCGCCCCCAGCACGGCGACGACAAAAACCGGCTGGCGCATGATGGCAGAAAGATTGCGGGTGGGTCCGCGGCGTTCCTCCTCGGACAGCATGGGCAGGTCAAGGCGGCGCACGATTGCGAGCGCAATGCTTGCGAGCAGAATCAGGGATACGAAGGACCCCAGGAACAGGGGGCCGAACCAGTCGCGAGTGAACTTGCTGCTTTCCGGGCCGAGCACGCCGCCGATAATGCCGCCTGCCAGCACCAGGGAAATTGCGCGGCTGCGCAAGTTCGCGGATGTTGTATCGGCAGCGGCGAACCGGTAGAACCCGGCGGCACCGTTGTAAATGCCGGAGACCAGGGCGGCGACACAGAGCAGCCAGAAGTTGTGCCAGGCCACGGCGATGGCGGCCAGGATGCCGCCCAGGATGCCGGCGACACAGCCAATTGTGAACCCGGCGCGGCGCCCGCGCCGCTTCATGAGCAGGGAGATTGGCATGGCGGCCAAGCCGCCGCCCACGATGTAGGCCGTGGCCGGCAGGGTGACCAGATATTTCTGGGTTGCCAGCGTATCGGCGGCCAGTGTCCCGATCGACACCATCATTGCGGTGTTCATCACCAGCAAAGCCTGGCAGGAGGCCAGGGCCAGCACGTTCTGGCGTCCTCCTTCCACTGGCTTTACCGGGGCTGGATTATGACGCGGCTCACGAGGGCAGCGTCATTCAACTGTAGTATTCGTAGGGCTTTTTAGGCACCCGGGTGGTTTCCAGCGCTGCGGTTTCCCGGAGGTCTTGCGGACGGTCCCACCACGTGGCGCGGTGTTTTTTTTGCTTTTCGACCACTTCGGGATGTTTTTCGAGGAACTCCCGCAGGAATTTGGTAGTCTCGGATTCGTAATTCTTCGTTGCCATTGTTGGCGACCAATCCATGGTTAGAATTTCGGTAATACGTTGCCCCGGGCCATACTCCGGCCGGCGCGCCCAGTGAATACGATAGTGTAACGACTTCCAGACGGAGTGCCTTGAATTGAAAAAAGCAGCTTCCCCGGCCTTGCCGCCGGTTGCGCGCCGGGTGGCGAATGTCACCGAGGTGCACGGCGAACGCCGTGTAGACGAATATCATTGGCTGCGGCGCAAGGAAAGCCCCGCAGTGCGAGCTTACTTGCAGGCGGAAAACGCCTATGCCGAGGCGATGATGAAACCCTCCGAGCCGCTGCAGCGCCGGCTCTACCGGGAAATGGTGGCCCGAATTAAGGAGACGGACACGGAAGTGCCCTACCACGACGGCAACCACTTTTATTACTCGCGCACGGTGAAGGGCCGTCAATACCGCATCTATTGCCGGAAGAAGGGGAGCCTTGACGCCCCCGAGAAGGTGATTTTCGACGTGAACCGGGAGGCGAAGGGTCATGGATACTTCTCCCTCGGTGCTTTCGAATTGAGCCCGGATGAACACCTGCTCGCTTACTCGACCGATGTCACCGGATTCCGCGAGTACACCCTCAGGGTGCGCGACCTGCGCACCGGCGCGGAGCTTTCCGAGTCGATCGAAAAAGTACGCAGTGTCGCCTGGGCGGGCGATAGCCGGACCTTGTTCTATGTGAAGGAAGATTCCGCAAAGCGCGCCTACCGGGTGTACCGGCATCTGCTCGGCAGTCGCGATGATCAGCTGGTGTACGAAGAAGACGACAACCGGTTTTCGGTGTCGGTGTCCGATTCCCGAAGCCGCGAGTATCTGTTCATTGTCTCGCACAGCGCCACCGCGAGCGAAGTGCGAACCCTGCGCACCGACAACCCGTGGACACAACCGCGGCTGGTGGTGCCGCGTCGCAAAGATCACGAGTACTACCTCGATCATGGTGCCGGGCTTTTCTACATCGTCACCAACGACAAGGGGCGCAATTTCCGCCTGATGACTGCGCCGGTGGATCGCGCGGACGAACTGAGCTGGAAGGAACTGATCGGTCATCGCGACGACGTGATGCTCGAGGGCGTGGACGTGTTCTCCCGCCACCTCGTCATGCATGAGCGCGCGGAGGGTTTTCCGCGCATCCGGGTGATGCGACTTGCGGATGGCGACATTCACGAACTTGCGGTCCCGGAGAAAGCGTGTTCGGTGTCGGGCGGCGCGAATCCGGAATTCGACACCGCGACCTACCGCTATCACTATGGCTCTTACGTCGCGCCGGACGCGACCTACGACTACGACCTCGAGACGCGGGCGCAGGTCCTGCGCAAGGCGCGAGAAGTGCGCGGCTACGAACCGTCGCGATACCGGAGCGAAAATTTGACCGCGACCGCACCGGACGGAACGCGCATTCCGATATCGCTGGTCTATCGCGCCGATATGCGACACGACGGACCCCAGCCGTTGCTGCTCTACGGTTATGGGGCCTATGGTTACCCGATCGACGTCGATTTCAGCTCGCCGCGCCTCTCGCTGCTCGACAGGGGCGTCATCTTCGCCTGCGCCCATGTGCGGGGTGGCGGCGAGATGGGCAAACGCTGGCACGACGATGGGCGCATGCTCGCAAAGAAAAACACCTTCAGCGACTTTATTGCCTGCGCCGATCATCTGGTGGGCGCGCACTACACCGACTCTTCGCAATTGGTCATCCAGGGTGGAAGCGCGGGCGGGTTGTTGATGGGGGCGGTGACGAATCTTCGCCCAGAATTGTTTCGCGCGGTGGTCGCCGAAGTGCCGTTTCTCGATGTGGTGAATACCATGCTCGATGAATCGCTGCCGCTTACCACCGGCGAATACGAAGAGTGGGGCAATCCGAAGGAAAAGGAATTCTTCGACGCAATGCATGCGTACTCGCCTTACGATAACCTCGCGGCGCGACACTACCCGGCCATGCTGGTCGAAACCTCGTTGAACGACAGCCAGGTCATGTACTGGGAGCCGGCGAAGTACGTCGCTCGACTGCGCGCGCTGAAAACCGATACATCACCGCTCCTGCTTCGCATCAACATGGAGGCGGGCCATGGGGGCGCGTCAGGCCGCTACGACTACCTCAAGGAAATCGCGTTCACCTACGCATTCGTTCTCGGGATTCTCGGCATCGTTCGCTGACGGGGCGGCGGAGCTGAGCTTTACGTCGGGTGAGACGCTCGCCTGGCCGTAAACGTGGTGAGACGCATGTGATGAACAGTGAGCAAATGGCGGGCGCGGTCTAGGAGGCGATGGATGCCAAGGGGAGAAGGAATTCGACTGGGGTACCTATTTGGTACTTATGTGAGCGATTTGCGGGTACATATTTGGTGCAAGGTACCGGAGTCGAATTTATTTCCGTGAGCCCGACGTATTGCCCGAAATGAGCCACTGACCCATGCCTCGCCGCCTGCGAATGCATAACCGGGGGCCGGGTTCCTGTTTGATTTCGTTTGTCTTCCGGTGTTGCCGGCCGCTCGTTGACAGAAGCCCCATCTCGGTCGATAGTACAGTTGACTGGGTTGAGGCTGGCGTCCATCGGGAAGAATTGCATCGGACTTTTGTTGCATCACACAAAGAGGGAGAGACAATGAAAAAGACTTCCATACTGCTCGCGGCGTTGCTGGCCGCCGGGTTCGGGCTGCGGGCCGGAGCCGATACCACGGACGTAAAAACCCAGTCGTGGGTTCATGTGAAAAAAATGGGCGCGCATTGCGTCGACGACCCGAACTGCATGAATCGTTATCACCCGGCGATCAAGCCGGTGGCGCGCGCGAAACCGGGCCAGTTGATCCTGTTCGAAACACGCGATGCGCTGGATTCCGAGCTCAATGTCAATTCCGAGCCGAAGGACCTCGCGGCGATCGATCTGAATCTCGTGCACCCGATCACCGGGCCGGTGTACATCGAGGGTGCGAAGCGCGGCGACGTGCTGGCGATCACACTGTTGGATGTCGAGCCGGACGAATACGGCTATACCACGATCGTGCCGGGATTCGGATTCCTGCGCGACAAGTTCACCAAGCCGTTCATTGCCAACTGGAAACTGACCCGGCTGGAGGCCGTGTCCGACCAGATTCCCGGGGTGGTGATTCCCATGAACGGTTTCATGGGCACCGTCGGTGTCCTGCCCGGGTTCCCGGAAGTGGACGCCTGGTTCGATCGGGAAACTGCTTTGGGAGCGGCCGGCGGCGTTGCGTTGCCGCCGCAGCCCACCGGGGCTCGCCCGGCCGAAGTGTGCGGCCCGAATGGCAGCCACAAGGACCGTTGCCTGCGCACCATCCCGCCGCGCGAAAACGGCGGCAACATGGACGTCAAGCAGATGGTGGTCGGCACGACTTTGCTGTTGCCCTGTTACGTGGATGGCTGCGGCTTGTTCGTCGGCGATGTGCACTATGCGCAAGGCGACGGCGAGGTGGCCGGTACCGCTATCGAAATCGGCGGCAAGGTCATCGTGCGCACCGAAATCCGCAAGGGCATGGGCTCGCTGGTGAAGGGCCCGCACTTCGAGGGTGGCTCGCAGCTCAAGCAGCTCGCACCGGACAAGTTCTACGCGACGGTTGGCTATCCGTTGAAGAAGGCCGGGGAAGTGTCGCCGCAACATGCTTATCTGGACAGCAAGAAGTTGGGGCCGCTGGTCAATTTGAACGAAGATCTGACCCAGGCTGCTCGCGCCTCGCTGATGGATATGATCGACTGGCTGGTCAAGACCAAAGGTTACACGCCAGACCAGGCCTATGTGATCACCAGCGTGGCCTGCGATCTGCGCATTGGCAACGTCGTGGACGTGCCAAACTATGCGGTGTCCACGATTTGCCCGCTGGAGATATTCAAGAAGTGATATCCCCGTTCGCTTGAAGGCACTTGGGGAAGAAACGCCGGCGCTTGCCGGCGTTTCTTTTCCCGAAACCCGGAACACTCAGAATGATTCGAAGAACTTTTCTGGCCGCGCTGCCATTGCTGATGTTTGCGCCGGGGTTGGCGGCGCATTCGCCTTATCGCCAGTGGCATGTCTATCGTCAGCGCCATCTGCTGATTTTTGCGGCGCGCACCGACCCGACCGCGGACCGATTGAGCGAAGACGTCGCGAAGGTGTTGCTTGAACATCTGCCCACCAGTCGGGCCGAAGCGGCGCGCGCGCCCCACGAACAGCGCATTGCCAGCCTGATTACCACGGATCAGGCGGATGTTGCCCTGCTGGCACGGGACAGTGCGCTGGCCCTGACGCAGGGCCGCGGCGAATTCGCTTACTTCGGCCCCTCGCAACTCCGGGTACTGGTCGAAAATGCCAGCCATCAATTGTTGTGCCGGGAAAATTTCCCGAAGGCTCATGCCTTCCTGCTGGCCCAGGTGTTGGTCGAGCAAGGCACGGCAATGGGCTTTACGGTTCCCGCACGGCCGGCGCCCCAGGAAGATGCGGTATCGGCCCACGAAGGGGCATTGGCCTATCTGCGCGGTGAGACACTCGAATAAAGTGTGGTTCCACGCCCTGGCGACACTGGCTGTTCTGCTGTGGATGCCGGGTGCCGCGGCACACGAGTCAGTGACCTCCGAAGCCGTGAATGCCTGGCTCGCAAAGACAGAGGTGCTCCAGGCGAAACTGGCCGCGAATTCCACGTGCGAATCAGCAGCGTCTGCCAGCGTGGAACTGGGTGCGCTGCTCGATGACATCGGCGAGTTGTTCAACAAAGACATCGAGTCACACGGCAAGGTACAGGGCCTGGCTTCCACCGTGCTGATGGGCGAACTGGCGGCACGTGGTCTTCCGCTGGCCTATTCCTCCCGCACCCATCGATACGTCACACACTTACGGTATTACCAGGATGCGCTCGAGTGGGCGCCGTCTGGCGTCAGCGCGGCGGAGGCGGCTTATCGACTGATCAAAGGGTATTTTTACGAAAGCTTCGATGCCGATCCTCTGCAACCCGTCGACCAGACGCCGGCCCGCCTGGCCGAGCAGATGCGGCTTGCGAAAACCTGGCGAAATCGTGTGAGCGGTGCCGACCGTCAGCAGGAGATGTTGTTCATCCTGGCGATTCACACCATGCAGGCGGCCGGCGTCGCCAGGGCGGGCAGGGAGCGCGCTGGTTTGGAGCAGAAAGCCGCCGTTCTGGTGGAGGAGTTTCTGAAAAAATATCCGGAGAGTCTGCGCGCGGCCACTCTCACGGCATTGCGGGAAAGGATGAGCAGCCGATAAAGGCGCCTGTCACCCCTTGGGTGTCCGGCATTTCTCGGGCGTGCGCTCCACGATCGACGCACGGTCCGCCACGGTTTCCTGCAGAAAAATCAGGGTGGGCAGGTCGCCGGTACCAAAATTCACCCGATATTCGCCCGGCACGCTCAAGTCGCCTGCAATGACATCGCCGTCATTGGGTTGCGGGCCGGAGATCCACTCGAACAACCCGTACCCCGATTTCAACTGCAGCACGAAAAAGCCGCAGGCCCGGTTCTGCCAGATCACCATGCCCTGGTCAGCCAAAGCCGTGCACGCAGTAAATAACAGGCAGGCGGCGCCCAGCAGCCGCACCTGAATTCGCAACATTTTCAACCCGACAGTTCCTCGAACTCCTTGCGCTTCTTGCAGAACTTGGGAATTTTCTTCTCCATCTGCGACTTGCTCAGTTCGAAAATTTCTGAATACACCATGGTCGGCTTGCCTTCGGTCTTGTTCTCGATCTTGCGGGTGCCAAACGCGTTCAGGCTGCCTTCGAAGGTATGGCCCACGAGCGGGCTGGGACCGCCAAGAAACTCGAACAGCGAATACTTTTCTTCGAGTTTCAGGACAAAGAAGAAACAGGAAGGATCACGCCAGACCAGCAGGCCACTCTGGACCTGGGCGGTGGTGTCGGTCTGCGCAAACAAGGAAGTGGAGCACAACAACATTGCGGCCAGCGCGTTCGAATGGCGTCTAGACATGGGGGATCCTTGCGTAAGGTGGAAAACAGACCCGACCGGCTCGGTCCGATAACATTCTCGCCGGAACGAGGACAGCACAGGAATCATACCGCGTGCTTCGATCCGCGGGCAATTTTGCATTTTCCAGGCGGGCTTCGCGCGCCACGAAGAGGCTTCCGCCCATTGCATTGGTCCGGCCGGATAAACCGGGTAAACTCGGCACAAAAGGCCGGAATCCTGATGCGGGAGCCGGCGTATGCCCGGAGTCTCCCCATGAAATTCGTCGATTTGCGCAGCGATACCGTCACCCAGCCAACCTCCGAAATGCGGGCCGCCATGGCGACCGCCGAAGTGGGAGATGACGTGTATGGGGAGGACCCCAGTGTCAATCGGCTCGAGGGGCGCGCCGCCGAAATGCTGGGCAAGGAGGCCGCGCTATTTGTGGTCAGCGGAACGCAGAGCAACCTGTTGGCCTTGCTTTCGCATTGCGAGCGTGGCGACGAGTACTTCGTCGGGCAGCAGGGGCACACCTACAAATACGAAGGCGGCGGCGCGGCCGTGCTCGGCAGCATCCAGCCCCAGCCCCTGGATTTTGAAGCGGATGGTTCGCTTGATCTGGCCAAGGTCGAGGCCGCAATCAAACCCGACGATCCGCATTTCGCCAAAAGCCGTCTGCTGTGCCTGGAGAATACCCAGGCGGGCAAGGTGCTTCCCATCGAATACCTGCAACGCGCACGGGCATTTACCCGCGCGCGCGGCCTTGCCCTGCATCTGGATGGCGCGCGGATTTTCAACGCGGCCGTGCATCTGAATGTGCCGGTGACCACCATCAGCGACCAGTTCGACTCCGTCTCGGTTTGTCTGTCCAAAGGCTTGGGTGCGCCCGTGGGCTCCGTCTTGTGTGGCAGCAAGGCGCTGATCGGCAAGGCGCGTCGATGGAGAAAAATGGTGGGCGGCGGCATGCGCCAAGCCGGACTGCTGGCTGCCGCCGGTCTTTATGCATTGCAGAACAATGTTGCACGTCTCGCCCGCGATCATGAGAACGCCCGGCACCTCGCCGCGGCCCTGGCCTCGGTGGAGGAAGTGAAAGTGGCGCCCGGTGGCGCCCAGACCAATATGGTTTACATGCAGGTCGATCCGCCGCGATCCGTGAAAATGCGGGAGTTTCTCAAGACGCGCGGCATTCTCATCAGCGGGCAGGGCAACATCCGGCTGGTGACGCATCTGGACATCGACCGGCCCGACATCGAACGTTTTGTCGACACGGTAAAAGAGTTTTTTGCCAAGGCGGCGTAAGAGACGGTAAACGGTAAGCCGTGAACGGTGAACCGTCCAAACCAGATTGAGGTTTTTCCGTTCACCGTTCACCGATCCCCATTCACAGGTTTTCCAATGAGTTCACAAGACGAAGAAAGAAACATGGCGGTGTTCTGCGACTTCGAGAACGTTGCCATTGGCGTGCGCGAAGCCAAGTACGACAAATTCGACATGAAAAAAGTGCTCGAACGCCTGCTGGTGAAAGGCAGCATCGTCGTCAAAAAGGCTTACTGCGACTGGGAGCGCTACAAGGAGTTCAAGGCGCCGATGCACGAAGCCGCGTTCGAATTAATCGAAATTCCCCATGTGCGCCAGTCGGGCAAGAATTCTGCCGACATCCGCATGGTGGTGGACGCCCTGGACCTGTGTTACACCAAATCGCACGTGGATACGTTCGTCATCGTCAGCGGGGACTCGGACTTTTCGCCGCTGGTGTCGAAGTTGCGCGAGAACAACAAGGAAGTGATCGGCGTGGGCGTAAAACACTCGTCCTCGGATCTGTTGATCGGCAACTGCGATGAATTCATTTTTTACGACGATCTGGTGCGCAAGATGGAAAAACCCGTGCGCCGGGGTCGCAAGAAAGCGACCAAGCCGGCGCAGGAAATACGCAATGCACCGGCGGACGTGACGGAGTCGAACGTCGAGCCGGATGGCGGAGACGACAAATCGCAGAAGGCCCTGGACCTGGTGGTGGTGACACTGGATGCGTTGGTTGGCGAACGGGGCGGGGACGAAAAGATCTGGGGCTCGATGATCAAGCAGGCCATCAAACGCAGAAACCCCGGGTTCAACGAGTCTTACCACGGGTTCAAGAGTTTCAACAGCCTGCTGGAAGAGGCGGCTATCCGCGGCATGCTCAAACTGGAGCACGATGAAAAATCCGGCGGTTATATTGTTCGCCCGATTGAGGAAGCTGCCGAAGCCGCGAACCGGTAGGCGTCGTGTTCAAGGCGCGTGGTTCGCCTGACCGGACTCTCCTGAAGTGAGTAGCAAACATCGACTGGCGACCCGTAGTGATCTGGGGCAGATCGTCGAGATCTACAATGCGACTATTCCCTCTCGCATGGTCACGGCCGATACGGAGCCGGTGTCGGTGGAAAGCCGCATCTCCTGGTTCGAGGCGCATCGCCCGGAGTTTCGCCCGTTGTGGGTGATCGAGGAAGACTCGCGCGTCGCCGCATGGCTGAGTTTTTCCGAGTTCTACGGGCGTCCCGCCTACAACAAAACTTCAGAGCTGAGCGTTTACGTAGGCGAGGCCTTTCGCCGGCGGGGACTGGGTGCTTATCTGTTGGGCCAGGCCATCGCGCATGCCCCGGCGCTGGGCGTAGACCGTTTGATCGGATTTATTTATCGCCACAACTCCCCAAGTCTCGCTTTGTTTGAAAAGGGCGGATTTTCGATTTGGGGGGAACTGCCAGGCGTAACGGAATTGGATGGAGTCGAGCGCGACGTGATCATCCTGGGCCGTAGTTTGTAACTTCCGAAAATCCGCACACCGCAGGACATTCCCGGCGGTCACTTTCAACTCGCTACCTGTCTGAGATGGCTGGCGAACTGACTGACAGATTCCTTCCAGGAAAATTGCTCGGCAAAACGGCGCGCCTTTGCACGCGAAACGTCCAGGGCGCGCAGGCAGGCGACGGCCAGATCTTCGTGTAACACGCCGGCTCCGCTGTCGCCGATGACATCGATCGGCCCGCTGACCGGAAATGCCGCCACCGGGGTGCCGCAGGCGAGTGACTCCAGCATCACCAGACCGAAGGTGTCGGTCAGACTGGGAAACACGAAGACGTCGGCGGCGCGGTAGTAGCGGGCGAGTTCGGCCGGTGTCTTGATGCCTGCGAAGTACACGTCGGGATATTTTTTTTCCAGATGGGCACGCAACGGCCCTTCGCCGACCACCCATTTGGATCCCGGCAATTCGAGTTTCAGGAAGGCTTCGATGTTTTTCTCCACGGCCACGCGACCCACGTAGAGGAACACGGGACGTTCGGTGTCGAGCTTGTTACGCTCCCCGGGGGAGAAGGTCACGGTGTCCACGCCTCGTGTCCAGGCCACGGTATTGCCGAATCCGCGTGCCTCGAGATCGCGGCGCACGGCCGGCGTGGGCACCATCAGGGCGCGCGAAGGCGCATGAAAACGGCGCAGCCAGCCATAGGTAATGCCAAGTGGAATCCGGGTGCGCGCGTGAACGTACTCGGCAAAGCGGGTGTGAAAAGCGCTGGTGAACGAAAGGCCCCGCTTCAGGCAATAGCGCCGTGCCGCGGAACCCAGCGGGCCTTCGGTTGCGATATGAATGGCATCTGGCGAAAACGCTTCGATTTCCCGGCTGACGCCGCCGTAGGGTAGCAGGCTGAGGCGAATCTCCGGATAGGTCGGGCAGGGGAGGGAGCGGAAACCCTGTGGCGTGACGAATTGCACTTCGTGGCCGAGGCCGGTCAATCCTTCCTGCATTTTTCTCAATGTCGTGACAACACCGTTGACTTGCGGCAACCATGCGTCCGTGACAATCAGGATTCTCATGCGTGAACTTCCTCTTCGTTGTCGATGATTTTTTTGTCGGCTGATACAGCCGCAAGACGCCGCCACTCGATGATCTTGAGCTCCCCCTCCAGGGTTTCCACCAGGGCGGAGAGGCTTTCCACCCAGTCTCCGTCGTTGCAGTACACGATGCCGTCAATGGCCTTGATGACAGGTTTGTGAATGTGCCCGCAGATGACGCCGTGAAACCCGCGCTGTTTGGCGGCACGTCCGACCGCTTCCTCGAAGGAATTCATGAAACTGACCGCTTTTTTGGTCTTGTGCTTGAGGTATTGGGACAAAGACCAGTAGGGAAAGCCGAATTTCGCCCGCAAATGGTTGAACCATTGGTTCAGTTTCAGAATGGCGGTATAGAGCTGGTCGCCTACCAGCGCGAGCCATTTTGCATACTGGACTACGGCGTCATAGAGGTCGCCATGGATGACCAGGAAGCGCCGACCGTCTGCGAGAGTGTGGACGGCTTCGTCGCAGATTTCGATGCCGCCAAAGGCCAGGCCGAGAAACTGGCGCATGACCTCATCGTGGTTGCCGGCGACGTAGATGACCCGGGTGCCCTTGCGGGCTTTGCGCAGGACTTTCTGCACCACGTCGTTGTGGGCGCGGGTCCAGAACCAGCCGCGTTTCAGTTGCCAGCCGTCGATGATGTCGCCGACCAGATAGAGCTGATCGGACTCGGTGTGGCGCAGGAAATCGAGGAGGTATTCGGCCTGGCAGCCCGGCGTGCCCAGATGCACGTCGGAAATGAAAATGGAACGGTAACGGGAAATTCCCGGAGTTTGAATATCGTTCAGATTCAGGACGCAGGTCTCTTGAACATATTGACGCGCATCAGAACACACCGATATGACAGCAGTATTGCAATCGCCTCAGGAGGCGGGACGCTGAGTTGAATTCGCGGGTTGAAACTACTGCGTCTGGCGGTCGTGCGGCGTCCGGAACTGTGGTGGGTCATCGATCCGGAGCATCACCGGCTGGTGGTCCGAAGCCTGCGTTGCGTGATCCACGGTGACGGTGCGGACGCTTGGCGCGAGGTCTTCGGTGACATACACGAAATCGCAGCAGTATGGCGTCTTTGCCCAACTGTTCTCATGAACGCCTGCGGTGGGCGCATGGGGCTGGCCGGGATGGTTGAATATCCAGGCATCGACCCAGGAAGGAACATCGTCGGTAAAACGCGCGGTCAGACGTTGGTATTCGGCTGACTCGGGCTGAAAATTGAAATCCCCGGTCAGGATCGCACAAGCGGGCCGGGGCATCCGCTCGAAAGGCTCGCCCTGGTTGCCGGAGATTCCGTGCCAACGCGCATGGGAGCAGGCTTCGGCATGAAGGCTGCGCAAGGCTTTGACCTGGGCCATGCGCTGCTCGAGCGAATAATATTCCAGGTGCGTGGTCACCACACGCAAGGGACCGAAGGACGCCTGCAGGATCACCTCGAGCGCGATGCGTTGCATGCTTTTGACATCGGGTGCGGCCGGCCAGGGCAGCAGGTGGCGGAAGACCTGCAAGACTGGAAGTCGGGAAAGAATCAGATTGCCGAACTGACGGCGCACGCCCTTGTCGTCTGCAAGGTCAGTGGCCGCCCCGAAGTGCGCGCTGAAACCCGGCAACAGGCGGGAGAATTCCTTTACCTGGTCTTCGCCGCGACTGCCGGGCAGCCCGGGGAAATTTACCGCCACTTCCTGAAGGCAGAGCACATCGAAGTCGGCCATTTGGCGCGCGGCGCGGACGATGCGCTGCAGATCGACATTGCCGTCGACACCACGCCCCCACTGGATGTTCCAGGTAATGAGGTTCATGTCGGGCGGCATGTGCCGGACGTGTTATGCCGGTGCAGCACCGGATTTTTCGGTGTGTAATTTCTCCAGCACTTCCAGAATGACTTCGGGGGGCTGAGCGCCGGACAGTGCGTAGTGTTTCCCGAAAATGAAAAATGGCACCCCTTCCACACCAGTGGAGCGGGCACGCCGATCCTGTTCTTCGACGAATTCGCGGTCCTCGTCGCCTGCAAGATAGCCCGCGACGTGTTCGCGATCGAATCCCGCCTGGGACGCCAGGTCCGCCAGCGTCGCATCCTGCGTAAGATTCGCCGCGTGCAGAAAATAACCCTGGAACAATGCCTCAGCCATCGCATCCTGCTTGCCCTGAGCCTGCGCGTAGTGCAACAGGCGGTGCGGATTCACCGTGTTGGGTTGCACTTCGATGCGATCAAAGTCGAAGGCGATTCCGGCGCGCTTGCCGGCCGCGCTGACCCGGGCATAAATTTCTTTTGCGCGTTGCGGTCCGCCAAATTTCTCTTCCAGATATTGCTTGCGCGGCACGCCGCTATCGGGCAGGTGCGGATTGAGCTGAAAGGGATGCCAGCGCACCTCGGGCGCGGGCTCTGCGGGGAATTTTTTCTGCCATTGCAACAAGGCCGACTCCAGATTGCGTTTGCCGATGAAGCACCAAGGGCAGACCACGTCCGAAATGACGTCAATGCGCAAGGCCTGCGCAGCCTCCTTTGGATTGGTTTCCATTAGTTGCACACCATTCGTTTGATCGCGAGGCCTTCCACTCCGTAGGAGACGCGCCGGTCGAACACTGCATTGCAGCCATTGACGCCCGGAGGCAATACCGTCATCAGATTCGCCGCGGTGCGCTCATAATCGCAGACCAGATGATAATTGCGCCGGCTCTCCGGCAGTCGCCAGGAAACTTTCAACTCGCCTTTTCCACTGCGGGTCTGAAAGGATTTCACGCGCCTGTTTTGCGAGGGCGGTCCGTCATACACCGTGATGCCGACCAGTTTGTAGGGCGGAGGCGATACCGAGACCTGCCACTCGCCTGCCGGCACAGTCGCCTGTTGCTGCACGCTGATGGTGTCCGGGCAGATGACTTCCGCCTGGACAAGAGCGGGCAACAGGGCGAACGTGATAACGAGGAAGATTCGCACGACGGGCCTCCGATAACAGATGTCCGGAAGTATAAACGCGTCATGGTGAATCCGGTGCGCCTCGGAAGAGGCGGGCGCCGCCGGGCAGCCCGCCGGTACGGTTGTGCTACTTCAGAACATGTAGCCCACGCCGAGGTTGAAGCGGTCCTTCAGGTCATCGGTGTCGAAGTTCTGAACGTCCATCTTGAAGACCACTTGCGGGTGAACCCAGAAATTGACACCGATCGTGACCACTTGTTCGTCATTTTTCGGGTCTTTGGTGAAACCGTCCGTGACCTTTTTCTGGGTGTTGTAGCGCTCGAAGCGGACGAACGGTGCGATATCGGTGTGGCCGCGCTTGTACACATGGTAGGCGGCCTCGGTATACCAGCCGTAGAATTCATCGGGTGCCGCCTTGCCTGACCCGGCAGCAATGCCGCGCGCGGCGTTCAACCGGGCGGTGTCGCCCAATGTGCCGCGCGCGTAGAGTGCCCGCAGGTCCAGCCCCGCAAACGAATACCGGCCGTGAATTTCCGCCAGCGTGAGTTTGACGTTGACGCCGTTCAGCGCCGTCACCGTG
This sequence comes from Burkholderiales bacterium, assembly GCA_046155535.1. GTDB lineage: Bacteria > Pseudomonadota > Gammaproteobacteria > Burkholderiales > JACQAP01 > JACQAP01. Next base: position 29,653 of record JBJXFN010000157.1, on the reverse strand, counting down.
GGCGATGCGCCTTCGCCGTCGTGACCGGTGTTGCCGCTGAACACGCTGCCGCCAAGCAGGAGTCCCGGCATGCCCCGGTAGTTCAGTGCTGCGAAGAATCCGAGATCATTGGCCGGCGCCTTGCTGCCGCTGGTGCGCATGTCGCGAAAGCCGCGAGTGGCGTCATTGTATTGCGTTGCGTCCGGCGTGGTCGTGATGCCCACGTTGTACTCCAGTCCGTCCAGGGCGTTGCCCTGCAGGGCGATGCCCAGTTCCCGCCAGGTGGTCGGAATGATGCGGGTTTCGATCTCGTTGCGCTCGACGCCGTAGAACACCGGGGGCTCGTGATATTCATTGATAATGCCCGCTGGCACGATCATCAGGCCGGTGCGCAAATTCATCTGGTCCGTCAGGCTCAACTCGATGTAGGCCTGCTCCATCTCGACTTCCCCTTGCGCCGGATCCACGCCGTTCTTGGCGAAGGCATGTTCGATTTCCAATTCCGAATAGAGCTTAAGCCGGTCATCGAATCGATGGCCGAAGAAGAGCACGAAGCGTTTCAAGTCTGCCTGGTCCTTCGAGCCGGATTCGCGGAAATTGTTGTAGACGATTTCGCCGTATCCGCCGATGGCAGTACGCTGGGCCTCGGCTCGCTGGGCGGCATTCTCGAATTCGAGCGGTGTCGTCGCATCGGCCTCCTGGGCAGCGCGGGAAGTCGCGACTTCGTCCTTCAGGGATTCAATTTCCTTTTGCAGCGCTTCGAGCCTTTCTGTGACCGCGGCATCGTCGGCCCGCGCGCCCGCAGTGGATAACGTCAGTGAGATCGCAATCAACCATAGTTTCTTATTCATTTGAAGAATTGCTCCTTGTTGTCTGGATGGCAGGACACCGCTTCGCCGTCTGCCGGGGCATCCCTCGACAGGGGAATCGGCTAAACTTGATTACAATTAGTTTTTGCGAATGATAAAGATTCTCATTAAAATTACAAGACCCCAATCTCCAATCAACAAAGAGCGCTATCCGATGAACAGAAAAAATGCTTTGTCTCTCGTTTTGATGAAAAAGTATTTATCTTTTTCTATCAGATGCTTGGCGCTCCTCTTCGCGGTGAATGCCGGTCAACCGGCGCTGGCTCAGGAGCCGCTTGATCCGTCCCGCTCCGGGCAGCAGGTGCTTCACCTGCTCGACTACATTGGTATCGAATACCCCGAATTCGTCCGGGACGGGAAGATTCTGGATGCCGCGGAATACCAGGAGCAGGTGGAGTTTTCGGCCCAGGTAGCAAACATGCTGAAGCGGTTTCCGGAAGCCGAAAACTCCGCGAACCTCGTGGCGGGCGCGAACAATTTGAAAAAACTGATCGACGCGAAGGCCGACCCGGCGAAGGTGGTCGAACAGGCGCGCAGCGTCCAGAAGCAGCTGATTTCCACCTACCGGATCCGGATTGCCCCCGCTGCGCCGCCCGAACTGACATCGGCCGCGCGCCAATATCAACAAACCTGTGCGCAGTGCCATGGGGAATCTGGAAACGGTCGCGGTCCCGCGGCCGCCGGATTGGAGCCCGCGCCGACCGACTTCACCGATCGCACACGCCAGGACCAGCGCAGTGTGCTGGGTCTGTACAACACCATCACGCTGGGCGTGGACGGGACGGCAATGACCGCGTATGGCGCTCTCGATGACAAGGATCGCTGGGGCCTCGCGTTCTACGTGAGCCAGTTCGCGGCAACCGATCCCTACCGTGCTGCGGGCAAGGTTGCGTGGGAAAGCGCGAGCGGACGATCGATCGCCACGTTGAGTGACCTGGTGGCGCTGACGCCGGAAGAAGCCAGAGCAGCGGGCGGAACGCTCGCCTCGGAACTGGCCTATCTGCGAAATCATCCGGACGCTTTGCGATCCTCCGCCGCCGCCGATCCGCTCGCGATCGCCGACGAACGAACGCAGGAAAGCGCGCGGCAATTCGAAAGCGGGGACAGGGAGGCGGCCTACCAGACGTCGTTGTCCGCCTACCTCGACGGATTCGAACTCGCCGAGGCAAGGCTGCCGGGCGATGTGCGTGCGCGAGTCGAGCAGAAGATGATGGCCTATCGCGGACTGCTCAAATCCGATTCCTCCGTGGAGCAGGTGCGCGCCGCCGCCCAGGAATTGTCGGAAGAATTCGCGGCCGCAAAAAAGCTCGGCACCACGGACGCCACGGCGGCAGGGACCAATTTCCTGGCGTCATTCGTAATCCTGCTGCGTGAAGGGCTGGAGGCCTTGCTCATCGTCGCGGCGATTGCCGCGTTTCTTGTGCGGGCCGGGCGCCGCGATGCGCTGCTGTATGTACACGCGGGGTGGATCGCCGCCCTGTTGGCGGGCGTGGCGACCTGGGTGGTGTCGAGCACGCTTTTTGAAATGAGCGGCGCGCAGCGCGAAACCACCGAGGGGGTGACTGCGCTCCTCTCGGCGGCCGTGCTTCTTTACGCGGGCTACTGGCTGCACAGCCGCAGTCATGCGGATCGCTGGCAGACCTATATCGGCGGGGGATTGACGGGCGTGATGTCGTCCGGTCAGCTCTGGATGATGGGTCTGATCTCTTTTCTCGCGGTGTATCGCGAGGCATTTGAAACCGTATTGTTCATGCAGGTATTGTGGGTGCCAGCGGATGCGGCCGGCCGATCGGCGGTGTTGGGCGGTCTCGCGGCGGGCGGCGTCGCGCTCGCGGTGTGTGCCTGGATGGTGACGCGATTCAGCAAGAAACTGCCGATCGGTTTGTTCTTCGGTCTCAGCGCGATGTTTCTCGCGGTGATGGCGGTCGTATTCGCTGGAAAGGGAATCGCCGCGCTCCAGGCAGCAGGCTCGTTGCCGATGAATCCGGTCGGGTTCCCCGGGATTCCTTCGCTCGGCGTGTATCCGAACGTTCAGGGCCTTGTGCTGCAGGCGGTGATCGTGATCCTGATTGTCATCGGCTACCGGGTCACGCGAAATTCCGGGCGCTCCGCGAACTGACCCGGAAACTACAGCGCGTCGAGAAACGCCGAGAGCGCCGCGCGTTGTTCGCGATCGAGGCGCATGAACGCCTGCCGCGCGGAAAGTGCCTCGCCGCCGTGCCAGAGAATCGCCTCGGCATACGTGCGGGCACGGCCGTCGTGCAACATTGCGAAATTTCCGTTGACAATTTTGCGCAGGCCCAACCCCCAGAGTGGGGCCGTGCGCCAGTCACGCGGCCCGGCCGCGAACTCCGGTCGACCATCCGCGAGGTCCTCACCCATGTCATGCAGCATCAGGTCGGTATACGCAGGCACCGCCTGATCTGCCAGCGCTGACCAGATGGCGGAATGGCCGGTGCGAAGCTGCGGCACATGACAACCGTCGCAAGCCAGTCTGGTGAAAATTTTCTGTCCGGCAGCAGCCTGTGAATTGTGCCGATGGCGGGCCGCCGGCGCGGCGAGCGCACGAAGGTAGAAGTTGAGCGCTTCAAGCGAAGCTTCGTCTTGCTCCGGTTTTTCGGTGCCTGGGCGCAGCCGGCAGGCTCGCTGTACCGGGGGACAGTTTTCTTCGGGAAACATCCGGGTCGTGACGCCAATGTCGCGGTGGAACGCGCCTGCATTCTGCTGGCGCAACGTCGGTTGTCCCGCCTTCCAACCGAACCGACCGGATCGATGCGTGCGCGATTCGATGTCCCAGACCCGGTTGATGCGGCCCCGCAGGCCCATGGCGGGTTGTGCGGCGGCAAGCGCTTCGAGCGTTTCGTCATCCACCGCCTCCAGCAAACCGAGCCCGAACACCGGCGGCGCAATGCGCGCGGACCTCAGAGTTTCGCGCTCGAGCGAGCCGAATTGCAGCCGGCCAAGGCGAAGAATCGGGGTGCGCATCCGGACCACTTCGCCATCGTCAAAGGTTTCTTCGTGCTCCCGCCAGTCGATGTGAAATTCGCCCTCCGCCGGGACTTTCCCGAGTTCTCCCTGGTCCTGGAGTTGGTCGCCGTAGTGCGGATGGGGCAGCGGGCCGCCTTCGACGGATGCTCCTGGGATCGACAACCGCACCAACATCGAATGCGGTGGGGTGTCGCCGTGCGCCGGCGGACGGCCTGCGCCATTGCCTGCGTGACAATCGCTGCAGGCTTCCGCATTAAACGTGGGGCCTCGTCCCCAGGTGCCGCCGATGCTAAGAGGTGCGACCCAGCGCTCGTGAAACTCTGCGCGGCCGGAGGCGAACAGCCGTGCCTCGTCCGCGTCCAGTGAAGTCGCCGCCTGCGAAAAGGCGCTTGCATCCGCGATTGCCGTCACGAAGCCGGCATCCTCTGCTGCGGCCACAGGCCAGGTGGCAAGTGCCGCCAATAGCGATACTGAACCGCGCGCTTTTCCGGTACTCCTCAACACAGTTTCGATTCTCCGTCAGAGGGTAATCATGAGGCCGAGGCGGAATTGGGTTCCGGTCGTATTCGATCAGCAGCAGTGCTGACGCGCGCCGCAGCCACATTACCGGCCTGGCACCCAGCCGCAGCAAAGTTTCGACCAGAACGCCAGCTGCACGCAACCTATCAGCGCGACTGTCCTATAGATCGAGCGGCCAATTCAGGCCGGCCGTGAAACCGCCATCCACGCGAATTGTCTGGCCAGTAACGTAGGAAGAGGCCGGGGAAGCCAGAAAAATCGCCGCACCCACCAATTCCTCGACCTCGCCGAGTTTTTTCAAGGGCGTATTGGCATGAGCCCAGGTAAGCATTTTTTCCTCGGTCCACATCTTGCCGGTCAGGGCGGTGGGAAAGAATCCCGGTGCGATCGAATTCACCCGCACCCCGTGTCTGCCCCATTCGTTGCCGAGCGCGCGGGTCATCATCAGCACGCCGGCTTTGCTCATGGCGTAAGGCGCCGCCCCGATGAGCGGGGCATAGGTGTTGAGTGAATCGACATTAACGATCTGTCCAGCCCGGCGACTGATCATGTGGCGGCCCACGGCCTGGGCCATCACGAATGCGCCGCGCAAGTTGATATCGACAATCCAGTCGTATTCCTCGAGGGAGTAGTTTTCCGCCTTCATGCGTTTGTTGACGCCCGCGACATTTAGGAGCGTGTCGATGTGGCTGTATTTGTCGATTACGCGCGCCACCAGTGCGTTGACGTCCTCCGGTTTGGCGACGTCACACACTTCCCATGCGACGTCGTGAGTGCCACGGGAAATTTGCCCGGCGGTCTCTTCCAGCGTCCTGGCATCGCGGCCGGCGATGATGACCTGGGCATCGCGACTGGCAAATCCCTCCGCCAGGGCACGCCCGATGCCCCGACTGCCGCCGGACACCAGCACCACCTGGCCTTCCACCGAAAATAGCTCATCCTGCATGGTTACCTCTCCTGAAAGTCAAACTTCCCCAAAATAGAATCTCAACGCAAAGACGCAGAGAACGCAGAGTACGCAAAGAAATGCAAAGAAGAATTTCTGAGATAAATCGAAAGTCATTCCCGTGCGGACGGGAATCCGGGCAATTCTACTTTGCACAATGGAATATCCTGCAACCTTGACAATTGTTTCGAGTCCTTTGTCTTCGTTCTTCTTTGCGTGCTCTGCGTCTTTGCGTTGAGATTCTCTTTTAAGGTCCTGTCAACCGAGGTGCGAGATCCGAACACCGTCTGCGTCGAGTGCCGCGCGAATCGAACGAGCGAATTCGACCGCGTCGGGCTGGTCGCCATGAATGCATAACGTATCGGCGTGGATCGGCACGTCGATGTTGTCCACGCTTCGCACACAACCGTCGTGAATCATGCGGCGCACCTGGGCCAGCGCGGTTGCAACATCCCGGATCATGGCGTCGGGCCTGCCGCGTGGGGCCAGGCTGCCGTCGGACAGATAAGCGCGATCGGCGAACACTTCGCAAGCAACGCGCAACCCTGCCGCCTTGCCGGCACGCGGCAATTCGCTCCCCGACAGGCCGAACAGTATCAATGTCGGATCGAACGCCTTGACGGCTTCGGCGATCGCGCGCGCCAGGCTCCCGTCGCGGGCGGCCATGTTGTACAGCGCGCCGTGCGGTTTCACGTGTGTCAGGCGGCCGCCGAGTACGCGTGCGAAGCCGTCCAGCGCGCCGATCTGGTAGATGACCAGATCGCGGACTTCGTCGGCACTCACGTTCATGCTGCGCCGGCCGAATCCCTGCAAGTCCGGCAAGGAGGGGTGCGCGCCGACGGCGACGTTCTTCTGAATTGCCAATGCCACGGTGCGGCGCATGCTCCCGGGATCGCCCGCATGAAATCCGCAGGCGATGTTGGCGGAGGTGACATGTTCGAGCAACGCTGCATCGTCGCCCATTGACCAGGCGCCGAAGCCTTCGCCCATGTCGCAATTCAGGTCCAGTGTTTTCACGATGCACTGTGCTTTTCGATGGCTTCGGAAATCGTCATGAATTCCAGTTCGCGCTTCAGCCACAAGGCCCGGGACTGTGCGGGAGCTACCAGTTCAAAGCGCAGGCTGTCACCGGGCTTGAGCTGCGCGGCAAGATGCAGGTCCACGCCGGCAACTTCCGCAACTTTCGGATAACCGCCGACCGTCTGCCGATCTGCCATCAGCAGGATGGGTTGTCCGCCTTGCGGCACCTGTATGGTGCCGAAAGTGACTGCTTCCGACACCATGGCGCGCAGGGATTCAATGCCCACCTGCGGGCCGGTCAGGCGGTAGCCCATCCGATTTGAATCTACCCCGACGCGAAATTCGGCGCCGGTCAGCACTTCCCGGGAAGGCGCGGGGAAATCATCCCAGTGCCTGCCGGAGACAATCCGGATCATCTGCGGGCTGCGGCGGATTTTTTCATTGTGCTGATTGACGGACCATTTTGGAAAAGCGAAATCGCGCGCTGCGTTCGCCAGTTCCGCGGCAAGCCCCGGGTACATCGGGCGCGATGCCGCGCCGATCGGCAACTGGTCGCCACCGCGCAATGCGCGACCTTGCCAGCCGCCGAGGCGGGCAGGCTCGTAGGTACTGCGACTACCCATAACCGGCGCGACAGAAAATCCGCCCTGCACGGCGAGATACGCCCGGCAGCCGCTGCGGCAGACGCCAAAATCCAGCTCTGCCCCTTTGCGGACCAGCACCGGGCGTCCCTCGGGCACCGCCACACCTGCGATGGAGGGCGACAGATCGGCGCCGCAGATGGCGATCAACGTGTCGGCTTCGAACTCCAGCCTGGGTCCCTGAAGCGTGATTTCGAGCGTGGCTTCGTCTGTCGTGTTGCCGACCAACAGATTGGCCACCCGGTGAGCAAACAAGTCCATGGCGCCGCTCGCCGGCACGCCAAGATGCTGGTAGCCGTGACGGCCGCTGTCCTGGAGTGTGGTCAGCATTCCCCCCTTGAGGACCCGCAGCTTCATGTTTGCGCGTGTCGATGTGAAGCAAACTGCGCCGCAGTGATGGCGACAAAACGCACCGTATCGCCGGCGGCCAAAACACAGGGCGTTGGCGAATCCGGATCGAAAAGCCTCAGCGGCGTGCGCCCGATCAGCAGCCAGCCTCCCGGCGTGTCCAGCGGATAGACCCCGGTTTGTTCGCCGCCGATGGCGACACTGCCGGCTGGCACGCTGGACCTTGGCGTTGCATGGCGGGGGGCGGCTATGCGCGCATCCAGGCCACCCAGATAGGCAAAGCCGGGGATAAAACCGAGCATGTGGACCTGGTACTCCGCTTCGCTGTGGATCCGGATCACTTCCGCGGCCCGCAATCCAAGCGACGCGGCGAGCGATTCGAGATCTTCACCGTGACGACCGCCGTAACACACGGGAATTTCCACGCGGCGGCCGGGAGCCGGGGTTGAATCGAAAGCCGACAGCAGATGTTCGGAGACGGCGGCCATCATCGCGTCATAAGGGTCGGCGCCGACAATCGCCGGATCGTAGTGCAGGGTGAGTGTGGTGTAGGCGGGCACGACATCGGTCACGCCAGGCAGCGAGATTGCGCGCAATCCCGCGGCAATGCCCGCGATGGCGCGGCTCAATTCCACGTCGATGCGATGCCCGAATTCGATGACCAGTGCCCGGTCGCCCATCGGGAAAAACCGCGGTTCGAGTTTCATATGGCGTCTGGCGACTCAGTAGGCGGGCAGAGCTGATCGCGCCTCGATGCGCCGAACCGTTGCACGTTCCAGGAATTGCCGGTAAAGGTCGAGCGGATTGCGTTCGAAAATCGCTGTGACATCCAGAGGCAGCACATACCAGTCGCCACGGGCGATTTCGAACTCCAACTGGCCTTCCGCCCATCCGGAATAACCGGTGAAAAATCTTTGCTCTGCCGCCTGTTCCGGATGCCGGAGCAATTGATTCAGCACTTCGCTGTAGCCGCTGAGGTAAATGTCGTCGATGACATGCAGGCCTTTGGCCGGGGCGACGGCAGAACGAAACGCGAACAACAACGCCTCGGGTTGCACCGGACCCCCGATAAACAAAAGATCGTTGCGTTGTGCCAGTTCGGCGCGGTCAGGATACACGGCGCGCAATTCGGCAGTGCTGGGGCGATTGAGGATCACCCCCAGTGGCCCGCCTTCTCCTTCGCGAACGACCAGGACCACGGTTTCGGAAAAATTCGGGTCCTGCATTCCCGGTGTGGACACCAGAAGAAAAGCGCGTTCCAGCGCGACTTGCGCCTGTGCCTCCTGCCATTGCCAGGTGGCACAAAACAGTGCGAAGGCCAAAAGTGCGATGGACTTTCCAGGTAACACGCCGGGGCTCGCCAGTGTCGCGCCGCGTCTATTCCAGGATGGCCTGGTACACCAGCGAGCGCAGCAGGTTTCGATAGTGCCCACGGCGAACGGGCTCCTGTGACATGTAGACCACTGCCAGTTTTTCCGCGGGATCGATCCAGAATGCAGTCCCGGCGAATCCACCCCAGTAGTAATCACCGACCGAACCGGGCCATTCCGATTGGCCGGATTCCACACGGGTACCAAAGCCCAGACCAAATCCGTATCCCGGCCCCGGCAGATACAAATTGCCCCGGGAAATGCGCTCGTTGAGGTGGTTGGCGCTCATGTTGCGCACCGTGCGCGGTCCCAGCAGGCGCACGCCGTCGAGTTCGCCACCATTGAGCAGCATCCTCGTAAAGCGCAGATAATCCTCCGCCGTGGAGACCAGTCCATGGCCGCCGGCGAAGAATGTCGCCGGTTCCCGCAGGTCGAGCAGTTCCGGGGTCTTGCCGGTGTACTTGTCCGGAATCGGCTGTGCAATGCGTCCGTGTTTGTCTCGGGGCACATGAAAACCGGTGTCGGCCATGTTGAGCGGCCGGAATATCCGGTCGGAAAGAAACAGATCCAGCGCTTGGCCTGAGGCGACCTCGACCACGCGACCGAGAACATCGGAGGAGTGGCCGTATTCCCAGGTGCTACCCGGTTCGTGTTGCAGTGGCAATTTGGCCAGCGCCCGGCAAAAATCAGCCAGCACCCATTTCTGCGAAAAAATGCCGGCGTCGACATAGGTTTTTTTCACCAGGTTTGGCGGGCCCAGCACGCCGTAAGTCAACCCGGAAGTGTGGCGTAGAAGATCCTGCACCGTCATCTGGCGAACCGCATTGACCAGCGTCAACACTGGTTTGCCGGCTGCATCGGCGGATTCGACGCCGACTTTCGTTTCCTTGAACTCGGGGATGTATTTCGACACCGGCTCGTGCAGGCCGAGGCGACCTTCTTCCACCAGCATCATGGCCGCCACGCTGACGATCGGCTTGGTCATGGAGTAGATGCGAAAAATCGAGTCGCGCTGCATGGGAATTTTTGCATCCCGATCCTGCCAGCCGATGCTGCGCGCATGCACCAGTTTGCCGTCTCGGACAATCATGACCACGGCGCCGGGCAATTCCCCGATTTCCACGGCCTTGTGCAGGGCGGCGTCCAGACGCGCCAGCCGCTCCGCGGACATGCCGGCACTTCCCGGGGTGGCGTCAGGAAGCGCCGCCGTTGCACACAGAGACGCGAAAGCGAGCGCAAGAACAAAACCGCAACGCAAGTGGATGGCCATGATGTTCCCTGGTGACTGGCGTCGCAACGCGCGACGATGCGGCAGTTTAACGCAGGATGATGCGCTGCCAGGCCCCGGAGCGCCAGCGCAGGAAAATGAAACTTCCCAGCACGCAGGTGTACACCATGGCGACGGCCCAGCCGCCGATGGCGCCATAACCGAACTGCGGCAGGAAATGCACCCATCCCTCGCCCGGCGCAAAGGTAAACATGTGCGCGAAGGGTACAAACCCGAGCCAGGACAGCACCAGAATCGCCTGGGTCGGCACCCGCATGTCGCCAGCGCCGCGCAAACAGAAGCCCGCGCCCAGATTCAGTCCGTCGAAAATCTGGTAGGCAGCGGCGAACCAGAGCAAGGTGTGCCCGAGCGCAATAACCGCGTGGGCCTGCGGGTCGGCCGGATTCACGAACAGCGGCAACAGCCAGGGGCCCACGAGCGCGAGAAAGAGCGTTACCAATCCCATATAGGCGACAGAAAGACCAATGGCAGTGTTGCCCACGCGTGTTGCCCAGGCTTTATCGCCGGCGCCGATGCTTTGTCCGACCAGCGTGGTGCCCGCCAGGGCAAAACCCATGGTCGGCAGATAAGCGATCGAGGTCAGCATCATCACGATCTGCGTCGCGGCGCCGTCGACCGCGCCGGCTGCCACTTGCATGACCTGGAATGCCGCCAGGCCACTGACATCAACCGCCGGAAACAAGCCCATCGGAAAACCGACGCGAAATATTTTGCCGACTTGCCGGCGCCCGGCACGCCAGGCGCCGCGCGAGCCGTATTCGGCATCGATCGCCGGACTGAGAAATATCGCCATCGCCATCGCCAGCCCGGCTCCCAGCGCGATTGTGGTGGCCCAGGCTGATCCGGCAATGCCCCAGCCCCAGACAACGATCAGCAGCCAGTTGAGCAGGGCATTCAACACTGCCACGACCATCATGACGGCAAACGTGACACGCGGGCGTCCGATGCCGTTGAAGAATCCGGTGATGCCCCACATGCCAACCGCGAATGCGCCGCCCAGCATCCTGGGGAACCAGAATTGTGCTGCCAGGTCTGCCACCCCGGGCGCGAGCATCAAGTTGTTCACGATCCAGACACCGGAGAATGCGAGCAGAATAAAGGCCGGGGAAATGACCAACACGCCATGCAATCCCGCCCACGCCGCCTGGGCGGCGGTGCGCCGGTCACCGGCTCCGTAAGCGTGTGCCGCCAGAGTTTGCACGGCGAGACCCGCGCCGCCAAAAAACAGCAGCGCAACGATCAGAAACCAGTAAGTCGCCCCGACCGCGGCCGTTGCGTCGGTGGAAATCCGGCCGATGAACCAGGTGTCCGTGAGATTCAGCACGACCTGGATGCCACTGTTCAGAAAAAGCGGCAGCGCCAGGGCAATGACCACGCGCATGTCGACACGGCGCTTGCCGTTCGCGTCCAGGCGCACGGCGGGCAGACGGGCTTGCAGTGCGGAGGTTGGGGTCATGGCGGGGCGCAAATTAAATTTGCGATGAGGAAGCGCGGATGCGACTCTAACAAGAATTCGCAATCTGCAAATCCGGATTTGCCGTTTTGCAGGATCGGCTACACTTCGCGCCCATGCGCATCCTGACGTTTTTCGAATATGCACTCATCGCGCTCGGCGTGATCGGTTATTTCGCCGGCCAGCATTTCGGTTTGGTGAAAGGCGGGCACCTGGGTATTTTTCTGGTCGGCGCGGGCCTGGCCGTTGCCGGCCTCGAATCCCTCAATTCGCGGGTGATGAGCCTGCGGTTCTCACCTGAGGCTGCCGAGTCCTACGCGGGATTCCCAGCCCTGGTGTGGGGCGGCATGCTGTTGGCGATCGGTTCCGGGGTGATTGCTATTGCCTACCTGCTGGATGCGGGCAAATGGGCGAATGCGGTGGTATTTGTGCAGCGAAACTACGGGGTGATTTATCTTGCCGCCGGCGGGTTGCTGGTTGGTTTCTCCATTCTGGCTTTTGTCAACAACCACTACGGGCGCCGATGGTGGGAAACCCTTTTATTTCGCGTGCCTCGGGTGCTCCTGGCCGTCCTGATGCTGGTCGGCGGCGCGTTTGCCATGGGGGCCGGTGCCTGGCAGTTGATTGACCCGAAAGGCTACGTGTCTATGGAGCGGCAGGCTTTGACAAAAGTCCAGACGGACCTGAAGAAGATGAAAATGCCGGACCGCCTGATGTTCTGGGAGCGCTAGGCTTTTTCGTCCGTCATCTCAGCCACTTCACCTGTGAATTGTCACGCCATACCTCAGTGAAGATGCTTCCTGCCCGGTGGCATCGGCATCGGTTCCGGGGCTGTGCCCGATTGCACTGGCGCGGCGCCGCTTTTGATGTTGCGTTCGAATAGCTGGTTGACCAGGGCCACGACCTGGGCAATTTCGGGTTCCGAAAACTGGCGCGACAGGAGATTTTGTACATCCTCGATCATCAGATGGCGTTGCGCTTCCTGGATTGCCGAGGCGGACGGTCCGACAAACACCAGGCTGAATTCGTCCTTGCCATCCTCCAGGTAATAACTGATTTCAAAGGCGGAGGCTTCCTCTGTATAGCTGTTCAGACCGGCCAGTGAGTCGCTGATGGTCTGGTGGAAACTGCGGCCCACATCACCGGTCCAACACACTTCCAGCACCCGGCGCTTGCGATCGAACACCACACCCGGTTCGTCCGGATGCACGCTCTTGGTGTCGGCGATATTGTCTTCATCGATGTAGTCCAACCAGGGGCGCAAGGCCTCCTCCACCTGGGCGGACGTGGTGCCGGTACGCAGCAGCACCGTGCCGTGAACGTGAACTTCCATGCGCATTGCAAATTTCCCCCGTAAATCGGGCCCGGCGTCCGCGGAACGCCCCGAGCCCTGAACCAGCGCCTATGATAAGGCTTTTGCGGCGCGCGCATCGCGCTTCCCTTCGGGAATCTCTTCGAAAGCTGTTCTGCGAGCGGTGCGGAAGGCTAAAATGCACGTCTTTCCCCGCGCTTTTTTCAATGACCGCAACACTGGCCCGGTTCCGCGCCCTGAGTCCCCGCGTCCGCGCGATGTCTTACATGATGGTGATGGTGTTGTGTTTTGCGATTCTCGAGGTGCTCGCAAAAACCCTGAGCCGCCTCTATCCGGTGCCAATGATCGTCTGGGCACGCTACGCGGTGCATGCGGCGTGGATGCTTTATTTTCTGGCGCGGATGGGACCGCGGCTTGCGCAAACGTCGATGTTTGGTGGACAGGTGTTCCGCGCAACACTGCTGGTGGGTTCAACGAGTTGTTATTTTCTCGCCCTGAGTTATTTGCCCATGGCGGAGACCAAGGCGGTGAGTTTTGTCGCACCGCTTCTGGTGACCGTGCTCGCCGTCTGGCTGCTCAAGGAGAAGGTCGGTCCGGCGCGCTGGGCGGCGGTGCTGGTCGGGTTCGCGGGCATCCTGCTCATTATTCGTCCCGGCAGTGCCATGCTTCAGTGGCCTGCGCTGCTGCCGATTGCGGCCGCGATGTTCTACAGTCTGTATCAGATCATGACTCGACGGATCGCCGACACCGAACGGCCGCGCACCACGCTGTTCTACACCGGCGTCGTCGGCTTCGTCTGGATGTCGCTTGCGGTGCCGTTTTTTTGGAAGACGCCGGATCTGATTCATCTGCCGCTTTTTTTCGTGCTCGGCAGCGTGGCCGGTTTCGGCCACTACATGCTGATCAAGGCGTTGGAGCTGGAGAACGCCTCCGTGCTTTCGCCGTTGGGCTACGTGCAGATGGTCTGGGTGATGTTGTTCGGCTTCCTCTTTTTCGGCGACCTGCCCGACGGCCTGTCGCTCCTCGGCATGCTGGTCATCGTCGGCAGTGGCGTGTACGTGGCGATCGGGCACCGGTTCGCGCCGCAGGAAGAGCCGGACACCACAATCGAGTAGATTCGGTGAACATTGCCTGGTTGCTCCGTCGTACCGCGCTCGCGCATCCCCTGCGGCCGGCGGTGTCGGCGGGTGCCCGGGTCGAGGCCGACTACCGCGAACTCGCGCGACGCGCGGGCGTGATCGCCCGCCGTCTTAGGGAGTCCGACAACCTGCGCCCCGGAGACCGGGTGGCGCTCGCGATGACCAACCATCCTGCCTACATCGAACTCGTGTTCGCGCTCTGGCAGGCGGGGATCACCGCGGTGCCGATGAACGCCAAGCTTCATCCGCGCGAAATGGCCCATATCCTCGCGGACAGCGGAGCGACGCTGTGTTTCACCACTCCGGAGTTGACGCACGCGGTGGACGCTCTGCGCGATGAGCGTCCCGACCTGCATCGCGTGATCGACGTCACCACCGTGGAATGGGAGCGGCTGCGTGCCGAAGGTCCGGCGCTCGATATCGAAACCGTCGCGCCGGACGACGTGGCATGGCTCTTCTACACCAGCGGCACCACCGGCCGTCCCAAGGGCGTGATGATCACGCACCGGAATTTGATGGTCGCCACGCTTTCCTATTTCGCCGCAGTCGATTCGATTGCACCGGACCACTGCATCGTGCATGCCGCGCCGATGTCGCATGGGTCCGGGATGTACAACGTTCCGCATGTGCTCGCGGGCGCCAACCAGGTGATTCCGGAGAGCGGGCATTTCGATCCGGCGGAAATCTTCGCGCTGTGCGGCGTATGGCGCGGGGTGACGATGTTTGCCGCGCCAACCATGGTGCATCGGCTGGTCGGCGAGGCGCGGGCGCGCGCGCCGCGGCTCGAAGGCCTCAAGACCATCGTGTACGGCGGTGGGCCGATGTATCTCCAGGATCTGCATGCCGCGCTGGAGGTCATCGGGCCGAAATTCGTCCAGATCTACGGCCAGGGCGAAGCGCCGATGACCATCACCTCGCTCACCCGGGACGTGATCAACGATGTTACGCATCCGCGCCGGGCGGAGCGTCTCGCGTCAGTCGGCATCGCCCAACCGCCGGTCGAGTTGTGCGTCGCGGATGGCGAGGACCGGCCGCTCCCCGTGGGCGAAATCGGCGAAGTCCTGGTGCGCGGTGACGTGGTGATGCGCGGGTATTGGAACAACCCCGTGGCGAGTACCGAGGCGTTGCGCAATGGTTGGCTGCATACCGGCGATGTCGGCTCTTTGGATGCGGACGGATTCCTCACGTTGCGCGACCGTTCCAAGGATCTCATCATCAGCGGCGGTTCGAACATCTACCCGCGCGAAGTCGAGGAGGTGTTGCTGCGCCACCCTTCCGTGAGCGAAGTGTCGGTCGTGGGCGCCCGGCATTCCGAATGGGGTGAAGAAGTCGTCGCCTTCGTGGTGGCCCGGGAGGGCAGGCCGATCGACAGCGCGGCGCTCGACGCGCTTTGCCTGGAACACATTGCCCGCTTCAAGCGGCCGAAGCGTTACCAGTTTGTCGATGCGCTCCCGAAAAACAACTATGGCAAGGTGCTGAAGACCGAACTGCGCGCGCGATTGATACGTGACGGAGACCCTGCCTCGTGACTGCCGTGCGGCAATTGATTTCGATCGTATGCGGCGCGTTGATCGTGTTACTTGCGAACGTGCTCCAGGCCGCCGAGGCGCCGCAGGTGGCGACCATCGAGAATCGACTTCCAGTGACCTCCGGCGTGCCCGCCCTCGATGCGCGCGTCGTCCTTCTTTCGGTGGATGGCGTGTCTGTCGATGAAGCGGCGGCACGCAATCGTGTCGTCCCAGGCCGTCATCAGATCAAGGTGCTGTGCGCCTCGCGCGTCTTCGCCGGTATGGGCGCGGTGGAATTACCGGTGACCGTCGACATGACAATCGATGTGGCTGCGGGGGAGGTCTGGCGCCTGGATGCGGAACTTAGCGCGCAGGGCGACTGTCGGCCGACACTCGCAAGGCGTTGAATGCTTCGTGAAGAATTCTTGTCATTCCCGCCTGCGTGAGAATGACTTTCCTGGCGCCGGTCAGGCCAACTCCCCGCGGATCGCCTTCTCGAACAACTGCCGCATCTCCGCGAGGCTGACCGGGCGGGGATTGCCTCCGGTGGAGGGGTCGTCCACGGCCATTGGGGTCAGCGTGTCGAGGTCGGTTTCCTTGACGCCCAATTCCGCGAGTGTGTGCGGAATGCCGATTTCGCGCCGCAGTGCGATGACCCATTCGAGGAAGCCGTCGAAATTCGGGTTCGGAAGATTGAGATAGCGAGCGAGGCGAGTGATCCGTTCTTCAATGACCGGACGGTTGAAGACCAGCACGTAGGGCATGACCACGCCGTTGGTTTCGCCGTGATGGGCGTTGTAAATCGCGCCGACCGGATGGCTCAGCGAATGAATGGCCCCCAGACCTTTCTGAAATGCGGTGGCACCCATACTCGCTGCTGCCAACATGTGCGCCCGCGCAATCAGATTGCCGCCATGTCGTACCGCGATGGGCAGGGATTCCATCACCAGCCGAATGCCTTCCACCGCGATGCCGTCGGCGAGTGGGTGGTATCCCGGCGCACAATAGGCTTCGAGGCAATGGGCGAAGGCGTCCATGCCGGTTGCGGCGGTAATGCGCGGCGGCAGGCCGGCTGACAGGGCCGGGTCGGAAATGACCACCGCAGGCAACATCTTCGGATGAAAAATGATCTTCTTGATGTGCGTGGTCTCGTCGAGGATCACCGAAGCACGGCCGACCTCCGAGCCTGTACCGGCGGTCGTTGGCACTGCGATGGTTTGTGCCATGCCGGCAACATTGACCCGGGTGTACCAGTCGTCCCGGTCTTCGAAATCCCAGAGCGGACGCGATTGTCCGACCATGAGCGCGATGGTCTTGCCCACATCGAGTGCGCTGCCACCGCCGAACGCGATGACGCCATCACAATTCTGCGCCCGATAGGAGGCTACTCCGTCCTCGACGTTTCTCCCGACCGGATTGCCGCGAATGTCGGAGAACGTCGCATCCCCAAGTTCGGCCGCGCGCAACATACTCAGTGCGCTTTCGATCATGCGCATGGGGCGCAAGACCGGATCGGTGACAAGAAGAGGGCGCTTCATACCCAGTTCCTTGCAGACGGCGGGAAGTTCATCGATTCGGCCGATGCCAAAGCGAACCGAGGTGGGATAGTTCCAGTTGCGAGTGAGAGATTTGGCGTTCATAAATATCAGCGATGAGTAAAGGTTGACAAGTGACACACACAGATGTGGAGGGCGGGCTTGTGAATTATTAATACCAGACTTTTGACACTCATGGCGTCAGGTCTTCAGCCGCAGATGATACGACTTGGGTCGGGTCAGTTGTTCGTACCCGACGCTCGACAGGGTGCAACCGCGGCCGGAATTCTTGACGCCGGTCCATGCCAGCGCAGGGTCGAGATAATCGCAGCGATTCATGAACCAAGTGCCGGTTTCGACGCGCTCGCCGACGGATAGCGCGGCATCCGCATCCGATGTCCAGATGGCCGCCGTCAGTCCGTATTGGCTGTCATTCATCAACGTGATTGCTTCCTCGTCGCTTTTCACTTTCATGATGCCGATCACCGGCGCAAAGCTCTCTTCGTTCATCAGCCGCATCTTGTGATTCACGTTCACCAGCACCTGCGGCGCCATGTAAGGCGTGCCGGGCTTATCAGCGGGAAAATCCTTCGCGTTCACCAGCGATTTCGCACCGGCGGCGATGGCCTCACTGACCTGACCGCGCGCGAATTCGGCGGCACGAGGGCGCACCATCGGCCCGAGGTTCACCGCGGGGTCGGTGGGGATGCCGAGCTTGTACTGTCGGGTGAGTTTCACGAAGCCTTCGACGAACCCGTCGTAGATTTTTTCGTGCGCATAGATGCGCTCGATTCCGCAGCAAGACTGCCCTGAGTTGAAAAAAGCGCCGTCCACCAGATTCTCGATGGCGTGGGCGAGATCCGCATCTGCCCGGACATACGCCGGGTCCTTGCCCCCGAGCTCCAGGCCGGCTCCGATGAATCGGGCGGACGCCGCCTTCTGCACCGCGTGGCCGCCCTCGACCGAACCGGTGAAACACACGAAGTCGATCTGCGGCGAGGCGATCATCGATGCACTCTGTTCGTGGGTGCAGTGCAGATACTGGAACACACCGTCGGGCAGGCCGGCCTCCTTGAAACATTCGGCAAATCGCTCGGCGCAGAGTGGCGTCTGGTTTGAATGTTTCAGAATGACCGCGTTGCCGGCCAGAATTGCCGGCACCACCGAGTTTACCGAGGTGAGATAGGGGTAGTTCCACGGCGCCAGCACCAACACTACGCCCAGAGGTTCGCGCCTGACGAAGCGCCTGAATCCCTGTTTCGGCCCCGCGTCGATATCCGCGAGTGCATCGGCGGCAATCGCCACCATGTGGCGGGCGCGCTCCTCGAAGCCGCGCACTTCACCCGGCGACTGGCTGATCGGCCGGCCCATCTGCCAGGTGATTTCTTCCGCAATCTTTTCTTTGCGTGATACGAAGGCGTCGATGAAGCGGTTTACGAAGGCGATGCGTTCACTGAGTGGAACGGACTTCCACTTTGCCTGGGCGTTCTGGGCGCGCACCATGGCTTGTTGAATCTGAGAGTCGGCGGCGAGGGGTCGCTCGACATAAATGCGGCCATCGACGGGGGAGAGCGTTCTTTGCGTCATGGGGTTCTTAAAGGCGTGAATGAGTGAATGTGTGAATGGGTGAAGGTGTGAGGGGCGAGGAGTAAGGGGTCAGGATTCGGGATTCAGGTTTAGGGAATCAAAGGCGGGGCGTGAGGCGGTTCGGCTGTTACCCTTCACACATTCACACATTCACTCATTCACGCCTTTGATCGTTCACCCTTCACACCTTCACTAATTCACGCCTTTCGAATCAAATAATCTCAAAATACCGCTCCAACTCCCAATCCGTCACCGCCTTGCGGAACTGCCGTTCTTCCCATTCTCGCGTGGCGGCGAAGTGTTCGACGAATGCGTCGCCGAACGAGGCACGCGCGGCTTTCGAAGCTCGCAATCGCTGGGTGGCGTCCCACAACGTGCCGGGCAGCAGGTCCCGGGCTGGGTGTTTCTGGTCGTAGGCATTGCCGGAGATGGGTTTGCCGAGTGGCAGTTTGTGTTCGATGCCCCAAAGGCCGGAGGCGAGTGCCACCGCCAGGCCGAGGTAGGGATTGCAGTCGGCCGCTGCAATGCGGTACTCGACGCGCTGGCTTTTCTCGGAGCCGGGAATGACTCGCAGCGCACAGGTGCGGTTCTCCGCGCCCCAGGTCGCATGGGTCGGCGCCCAGTAACCGGGCACCATGCGGGTGTAGGAGTTGACCGTGCTCGCCACCATGGCGAGCATTTCCGGCATCAAGGCCTGTTGGCCGGCGACGAAGTGTTTCATGAGCGGGCTCATGTTGAGCTGGCCCTCGGGGTCGTGAAATACCGGCTTGCCGCCTTTTCCCTTTAGGGAGACGTGAATGTGGCCGCTTTGTCCGGGCAGGCCGGCGTTCCATTTGGCCATGAAGGTCGCCATGCGATTGTTCAACTGCGCATGCACCTTGACGAAGGTTTTGAACAGCCCCGCCTTGTCCGCCGCTTCGAGGCCTTCGTCCACCGCGATCGCCGCCTCGAGCACGCCCGGTCCGGTTTCCTCGTGCAGGGCCTCCAGCGGGAAACGCATGTCTTCGCACAACTTCAGCGTTTCGTTGTAATAACCAGAGTGCACGGTGTTGCGGATCACAGAGTAGCCGAAGTATCCCGGCGCCATGGGTTTCAAATCGCGGTAATGCTTGGCGCGCACCGAGTCGGGGGTTTCGTCGAATAAAAAATACTCATACTCGAATCCCGCATACACCTCGTAACCCATCTTGCGCGCCTTCTCCAGCACCCGCCGCAATACCCCGCGCGGGCAGGGTGCCTTGGCCGACTCGGCAAACTCCGCCAGGAAAAACAGCATGCCCGGCTCGAATGGGATGTCGCGGCAGGTGTTCGGTAGGATATGGACTTCCGCGTCCGGGTAGCCGGTGTGCCAGCCTGTGAACTGGGTGTTGTCGTATAGCTGGTCATTGGAATCCCAGCCCAGCACCACATCGCAGAAGCCGAAGCCCTTTTCCAGGGAACTGAAGAACTTCTCGCGCGACATGTATTTGCCGCGCAGGATGCCGTCGATGTCGAAAACACCGACCTTCACGTGGGTGAGTTTGCGTTCGTTGACGATCTTCTTTGCGTCGGCGACGGTCTTGACGTCTTCAGGTTTCATCGGCTTGTCCAATCCTGTTGTGGGGCGCGGAGAATCACGACCATGCCATGATAACCGTTAGCGGCCCCGGCATGCGATGGCCGATTTGGCGCGATGGGTCATGCGGCAGACGGGTTAACTGGCGCCGGTTGCGGGTGTGGGAAATATGTTCGATGGGTCCCGATTGATGGGTATCGAATGATACCCATCGCACGACTGGCCCATCGAACCCATGCCATTAATGCGGCGGATCAATGCCGACCAACTTCGCGGTGTCCACGATTGATTGCCAGGTTTCCTCGGCCAATGGAATCCCCTCGGCCAGACGCAGCTTTCTGGAGCGTTCTTCGGGCTCTCCGGGCACCAGGGTCTCGCCGCCGGGCTGGTCGGGTCTGGCGGATTTTATCCAGGCGATGTAACGCGTTGCCTCGGGCGGAAAAAGCGATTCCGGATCGAGTTTGTCGGGATCGATGTAGATCGACAACATGCCATTGGCGAACGGCCCTTCGCGGGAGGAACAGCGGTTGCCGGTGAGAGCGCCGCCGAGCAGCTCGCACATCAGCGCGAGCCCCGAGCCCTTGTGGTCCCCGAAGGCGCGAATCGCTCCCTTGCCCGTGCGGAAGTCGCGCTTGCCGGTGCTCGGGTAGTCCCCGTAAATCAGTCGCGTATCGTTGCTTGGGTGCCCGTCGGGGCCGATCAATGCGTCGGAGGGAATGGGCTTGCCACCCTGGCTTGCCACCAGCACTTTGCCTTCGGCGACCAGCGAGGTGGCAAAATCCAGCAAGATCGGCGCACGGCCCGGAAGCGGCACGCCCACGCAGTAGGGCGCGGTGGAAAAACGCCGTTCGACGCTCCCGAAGGGGGCAACAAACACGCTGCCCGCGCCGTTGACGAAATGGATGGACACCAGTCCCGCGCTCGCCGCCATTTCTGCCCAGTCGCCGATGCGACCGAGGTGGCCGGCGTTGCGCAAGGTCACGGCGGAAAGTCCCATTGCCTTGCACTTGTCGATGCCGATTTGCACGGCCTGCGGGCCGACCGTCTGACCGAACCCGCGCTTGCCGTCCAGCACGCCCAGCACCGGAGTATCGACCAGCACGGACACCTGCTGATCGGCGACCAGCAGGCCGTCGCGTTTCATCTGCACGTAGCGCGGAATCCGGATCACCCCGTGGCTGTCGTGTCCGGCAAGATTGGCGCCCAGCAGGTACTGCGCAATGCGGCCGGCTTCTTCCTTCGAGCAGCCGATGGCCGTGAATATGTCCGAGGTGAGGCTTTGGAGATTGCTGGCGGGGATGGTGGTCGTTTTCATTGGGCATCCGATGTGCTGATGGGCAATCCTAAAAACCGCAATTCAGCCACAGAGAGCACAGAGAACACAGAGATTCAAGGGATTGAGCCTGCATACTGCATCACCAGATGGGTGAGTATGAAAAGCAACATGGCTTCTTGATTTTCCTCTGTGTTCTCCGTGTCCTCTGTGGCAAATAGTCATTTCTAGGGTAAATGTAACTTCGCTTATGATGTTACCTTGTTTAACAAGGCGGGCATCATGAGAGAAAACAAGATCAAGTCAATCTGGAAGCTGGGCGGCGCAGTCGTCAACGGATGGCTGGGTATACCCAGTTCGGTCGCGGCGGAAAACATGGCGCAGGCCGGGTGGGATGCACTGACCGTTGATTTGCAGCACGGGCACGTGGACTACCAGGTGGGCATCACCATGCTTCAGGCCATTGCGACCACGCAAACCATGCCCATGGCCCGTGTGCCGTGGTGTGAGCCCGGCATCATCATGAAGATGCTGGATGCCGGGGCCTTTGGCATCATCTGCCCGATGATCAACACCCGGGCGGAATGCGAAACCTTTGTCGGTGCCTGTCGTTATCCGCCGAAAGGTTATCGCAGTTTCGGTCCGGTGCGCGCCACGTGGTATGGCGGCGCGGACTACTTCAAGCATGCCAACGACACCCTGATCACCATGGCCATGATCGAAACGAAACAGGCCATGGACAATCTGGATGACATTCTGAGCGTGCCCGGTCTGGATTCTCTTTATGTCGGGCCGAACGATCTGGCGATTTCACTGGGTTATCCGCCTTCCGGCGTCCCCACCGACAAGGTCGTGCTGGATGCCATCAAGACGATCGCCGCCGGTGCGAAGAAACACGGGCTCGCCGCCGGCATCCACTGCGGCTCCACAGCAATGGCGAAGGAAATGATCGCGCAGGGTTATCAGTTCGTCACGCTCATGGCAGACAATGCCCTGCTGCTCAATGCCGCGAAGGGCGTTGTGACCGAAATGCGCGCCGGCGCGCCCCGCGCAGCGACTTCCGGTTCCTATTGAACAGGAGTCATCGGACGCCAACGACCCCCCCTGTAATTCTCCGCAGCGCGTTTCATTTCTTGCGATTCGGGTCCTTGAACAACCAGGCCAGCGGCAAGGCGATTCCCGCTGCGATCGCGGACATCACGAATGCGTTCAGGTACCCGCCAAATGTAGCCTGGCGTTCAATCTCTCCCTGCAGCGTGGCGAGACTTTTGAGATTGTCGGACGCCAGATTGTGGGCATGGCTGGAGAATTGCAGCGCGGTGTCGATCGAGGTCACTGTGGCGGTGAGGCCAGCATAATTCTCCGCCGTGGTTCGCACCAGCACCAGTACGCTCAAGGAGATGAACAGGCTGCTGCCGAAGTTGCGCAGCACATTGAAAAAGGCAGAACCTTGCACGAGCAGTGGCGCGGGCAAGGTGGAGAATGCCAGCACGGTCATCGGAGTGTACGCGAGCCCGAAGCCGAATCCCTGCAGGAAGTTGGTCCAGTAGATATCGAAGTCCGGTACGTTGATATTGAACAGCGTCATCTGCCATACCGCCCAGGCTTGCAATAACAACCCGACGGTGAGGGCGAGGCGCGCGTTGTAGTTTGTCGCCCACACGACCACCCCGAAGCTCAGGAAGTTTCCCGCGCCGCGGGCGGACATCAAATAACCGATTGTTGCGTCCGGGTAGTCGCGGAGATCCTGCAGCAGCGGTGGGAACAGCGCGATCAGCGTATAACTCATTGCGCCCATCACGAAGACGACCAACAGTCCGACGCAGAAATTCCAGTCGCGAAACAGGTGTGAATCGAGGAAGGGCGTGCGTGACCAGACGGTGTTCGCAATGAACACCAGTCCGCCAGCCACCGCGAGAATCAATTCGATGGTGATCTCCGCGGAATCGAACCAGTCGAGGAGATGACCGCGATCCAGCATCAGTTGCGCACTGGCCATGCACAGCGCCAGGGCCACGAAGCCGGCTACACCAAGGGGTCGGGCTGTGCCACGCTCCTGGTCGCCGAGCGCGAACGCCGCCAGCGCGGTGGTCAACGCTCCGATCGGCACCATGAACAGAAATGCCCATCGCCAGTCGAGGGATTCGGCCATCAGGCCGCCCAGGATGGGACCCAACGTCGGCCCCATCACCGCACCGGTGCCCCACAGCATCAGCACCAGCGGATGCATATGCCGCGGAAATATTGCGAGCAGCATGCCTTGCCCCATTGGCATGAACGGCGCGCCGAACAGGCCCTGCGCTACACGTGCCAGCAACAAGACCTCCAGCGAGTCGGCGAGTCCGCACGCAAGCGACGAGAGGGTGAAACCGGCCAGCGTGGCCACCATGAAACGCCGCCACCCGAGTTTGGCGGCCAGCCAGCCGGTGAGCGGGGTGCCCACAGCCGCCGCCGCGAGGAACAGCGTGACGATCCACGCGCCTTCTTCCTGGGTCAGGGAAAGTGCGCCGCGGATCTGCGGCACGACGACGTTGGTCGAGGTGATCGCGATGCCGAAGCTGAGTGTGGAGACCTGCACAAGCAGCAGGATCCACCATCGGCGTGCCGTGTTTATCTGAGTCGGGCCGGCATTCCTGCCGTCGTGGGCATCGGCGGTGGCTTCCTGTGCAGAACTCATCG
Organism: Burkholderiales bacterium; assembly: GCA_046155535.1. Lineage (GTDB taxonomy): Bacteria > Pseudomonadota > Gammaproteobacteria > Burkholderiales > JACQAP01 > JACQAP01. The sequence goes on along the minus strand of JBJXFN010000157.1, from coordinate 5,644 downwards.
CCGGGCCAGATTGGGTGGGTGGTTAATGCGGATGGCTGCTGCCCGTCGCGCCCGCCAGTGCAGCATTAACGCTTGGGTTTGTCTGCCCGCTGCACAAACGCCTCCATCAGTCCTTTGGGCGCTTCGATGATGTGTTCCTTTGCCGGGAATTTCCCGGCGCGGACATCGGCGATGAAGTCCTTGAAGCCACCCACCCGCTCGGCCTGCATGGCTTCGCGCATCTTATAGAGATTGCGGTACTGCTTCGAGTGGCGCGGATAAGGCGGGCCGTTGTTGCCGAGGATGTCGTCGGCGAACAGGAACTGGATGTCGCCGCCACTGCCGGCGCCGATGGAGGAGGTGAGCAGCGTCGTGCGCTTGGTGATCTCCGCAAGCAAGGGCTGCGGGATCACCTCGACCTCCACCGCCCAGGCACCGGCGTTTTCAATGCGCTTGATTTCCTCGTACACCCAGAGCGCCTCGTCCACGGTCTTGCCAACGGCGCGCAGCCCGCCGGTCCAGGTGCTCTTGCGCGGCACCAGGCCGGCGTGGCCCTGCACCGGCACGCCGGCTTCGGCGGCGGCGGCGATGAACCGCGGTGACCACTGGCACATGATGCCGTCGGCGCCCAATTCCATGGCCGTATAGGCCAGGCGCACGGCCTCAATTTCGCTGGCGGCAGCGACCAGTGGCACCGAGAAGGACATGAAAGTATTTGGCGCGGCCTTGCGGATCGCGGCGGCGATGTCAGGTCGCTTCGGGTCGAAGCGCACTTTCATCGTGTCGATGCCGGCCTCCTCGGCGGCGGCCGCTTCTTCGGGTGAAAACGGCAGTGTTTCGCAAAGGACCCGCTTGCCCTTGGCATCGCGCAGGTCCTTGACGGTGTAGTTGCGTGTGCCGTACGCGCCACCCACGGTCATGATGCGTTTGAGTCCTCGCTGCTGGGCGTCGCGCGGCGGAAGTCCGCCGTCTCCGGTGGCATGGCTGGCCATGGTGCACTCCTCCTTTATTGGTATGGGAAGAGTGTAGCGCGATATGCGAGGGCACGATTGGCGGCGCGCACATGGCAGGCTCACCCATACGATGCCCCAAAAAGCGGAAGAATCACTTCACCGTCGTTGGAAAGCGCCATCCACGCGTAAGGCTGCCAGTCCCTCTTCCCGAATCCGAGTATTGCTGAGAGCCTGATGAAAGGAAGAAATCCCCTTATTCCAAATATCTATTCCGGCGCAGCGACGGAGGGCTTGCGCGTCGCTGCGTTGGAAACACTCATTTTATTTTTTTGAATTCGATGACGGTAAGTGCCAGCCCGACCAGCAACAGCGTAAACACCACTGCACCCATGACGAGAAGATCGGGCGTCATCAGCGGTTCCTCCCAAGCAAGGCGGCGAGCTTGAAATAGATGCCAAAACCGAAGATCGATGGTATCCAGATCGCCGTGAAAATGGCCTGCTCACGGTCTTTCAGTACAAACCAAAGGTAGGCGGAAATGAAGAAAGAAATCATTACTGCCAGAAGAATGAAAAAATCTGACTTTTGAAACATGGTTATCTCCCTCTCAGTCTTGATGTTGCTTTTGAAAATCCGAAATGCCGTACCCGATTGCGCTGAGCAGACATCCGGCGATTGCCACTGAACCGATGACGCGAATGCCTGACGAGATTCCGCGTGCAAAAAGCAACGGATCGATGACGCCGGTCGCTCCCAGTGCGAGACCGAGGCACCCGATCACCGTCAGCGTGTTTCCTGCAAGTACTAGCATCCTTTGAATCCATTGCATGGAGGAGCTCAAGGTCCCATCCCTCGACCACTGTCGCGCTGCTTGCGTACGCGGGCGACTGGGTCGACAGCCAAACGTGGAAAAAGGACCGCATTGTCGAGTGAATCCTGCAATGCGGCCCGGGGAGAAACGAGGCGCGGTGATGGATTACTTGGGCATCACGACGCTATCGATCACGTGGATCACGCCATTGTCGGCAACGATGTCGACAGCGGTAACGGTTGCGTTGTCCACTTTGACGCCGTCCATGGTGGTGACGGTCAGCGAGGAACCTTGCACGGTCTTCACCATGCCGGCCTTGACATCACCGGCCATCACCTTGCCCGGAACCACGTGGTAAGTCAGAACGGCCGTGAGTTTGGCCTTGTCCTTCAACAGTGCCTGCAGCTGGTCGGCGGGGATTTTCGCGAAGGCGGCATCGGTCGGCGCAAAGACGGTAAAGGGGCCCGGTCCTTTCAGTGTGTCAATAAGGCCGGCAGCCTTAAGTGCCGTCGCGAGCGTCTTGAAGTTTCCGGCAGCAACCGCTGTATCAACAATATTCGCCGCCTGGGCTGCGGAAGCAAAAGCAACCGTCATTGCCAGTGTGCAGAGTAACTTTTTCATAACATTTCCTCTCAAAATGATTGGGTTAGGTTTTCAAATCCACGGATCAACATCCGCCTGTCTTTATCAGCGTTCACATGGCTTCGAATCGCTCCAAGAATCCTTGTGAATCGCTAATGTCCGCGAATAATACAGGTCATATGAACCGAATCAACACTAAATAAGGGACAAAAACGTGTCAATTGCTACGTAATTTCGCAATACAATGACTAATACGGTTTAATATCGGTTCGTAAATTGTTGCGAAGGAGTTTACTGTGGCGGACGGTCGTGAAGAGGACTCGGCAGCACCGGCTTATCGAAGCGGAGCGGTGGCTCGGTTAACAGGCATTCCCGTGGAAACGCTTCGAGTGTGGGAACGGCGCTACAAGGTGGTCGGACCACGACAGAGCTCAACCGGGCGGCGCCAATACGCACCGGATGAAGTGACCCGCCTGTCGGTCATCAAGCGCCTGGTTGACTCGGGTTATGCCATTGGCTCCATCGCCACCCTTGGCATCGATCAGTTGCAGTCGATGCTGCGGCAGGCTTCCCAATCGCCAACGAAGGCCCTGCGCCCGCTCACGACGCCCGTGGAGGACGCAATGCAACCGGTGCGGCTGGCTGTCGTTGGCGAGGCCCTCACGCTGCGCGTGAACCGCAATCCTTTTCCGGCGCTCAAGGTTGTTGCGGTGAGTCAGAGTGCAGCGCGCGCGATCGATGAATTGCGCGGCGCGCGCGCGGACGCATTGCTGATCGAATTTGCCTCGCTACATCGCGAGACGCCGCAGGCGATACGAAATATCGCACGGCTGGTGGGCGCCCAACGCGTCATCGTGGAATACGGATATGCCTCGCGACAGCATGAACAGGATTTGCGGGCGCTCGGATTTCATCTGGTACGGGCGCCGATGAACATGGATGAACTCAGGGCGCTTTGTGGCGTGTTGCATCCCAATGTCGAGCCAAGTGGAGAAATCGCATTAAAACCCGACCACGCCGCGCCTCCACGCCGTTTTGATAACAAGGCGCTTGCCGATATTGCGACGACCTCCGTCGCGCTGAATTGCGAATGCCCGCATCACATCGCTGACCTGCTGGTGCGGTTGGGAAATTTTGAGTCCTATAGTGCCGAGTGCGAAAACCGCAGCCCCGCGGATGCGGCGTTACATCAGTATCTAGCGCAGGTCACAGGTAATGCGCGCGCCATGATGGAGATTGCCCTGGAGCGCGTTGTCGAGGCCGAGGGCATCGCCGTGCCAAAACCTGGCGTTTGAACGCCCAACGAAGGCAAGCACGTCGCGGATCAAACGCGCAGACGGCGCGTTTCGACGTGAAAACCTATTCTCTTGCTAACCGCGGCGTCGATCCGCTTTTTTGGTTTTGGACGATGTTTGGCCAATCAACACAAGCACCAAACAATGCGAAGCGCTACACCAGCGCTCTCAACGCCCCTCAAATCGCGGCTTACGCTTCTCGTTGAATGCGTTGATCCCTTCCTGCCGGTCCGCCGTATCCACCAACTGGTTGTACGCCTCCACTTCGAATCGATAGGCGGTACGAATCTCCATCTGACTGCCGAAGCGAATGGACTTCTTTGCCTGCCGCACGGATAGCGGCGCATTGCCGGCGATGGTGCGGGCGGTGTCGAGCGCGCTGGCGAGCACCTGTCCCGATTCGCACAGTTGGTTGATCAGTCCCCACTCGTGTGCCTGTTCGGTCGTAAAGGGGCGGCCCGTGAGGATAATCTCCTTGGCGCGGCGTTCGCCGATGGCGCGCGCCAGATTCTGGGTGCCACCGGCGCCCGGCATGATTCCCAGGGTGACTTCGGTGAGGGCCATGCGGGCACCGCGGGTGGCGTAGATGAAGTCGCAACACAGCGCGGTTTCCAGGCCGCCGGCGTAAGCGTGGCCGTTCACCGCGGCGATTACCGGCAGCGGCAGATCCACCAGCGCCCAATAGGCGCGCTCGAACACTTCATGTTGCTTGCGCCAGGTGGCGCTGGTCATCCCTTTGCGTTCTTTCAGATCCGCGCCAGAGCAGAAGGCGCGCTCGCCGGCGCCGGTGAGCACCACACAGCGGATGTCGCCAGGTTCTTCGGTCAGGTGCGTCCAGATGTTCTCGAGGTCGCGTCCCATCTGGGTGTTGAGTGCATTGAGCACATCCAGGCGATTGAGGGTCACCACCAGCACATGCGGGTCGGGTGATTCGATTTTGAGTGTGTCGTAGGCGGGCAGGGAGGGAATCATGCTCAGGTCTTTTCGAAGTCAATACGTTCGTCGATGGGCAAGCCATGCAGATGACGGCGCAGGCAGTCTAGCGCCATTTCCAGGGCGCCGATGCGCACCCAGTCGCGTCCTCCCAAGAGTCGGGCGTGGCGCTGGGCCACTCCGTCCTCGTTGGCGATGGCGATGTGAATGTCGCCGCCGAACTCAAGTCGATCGGCGCCTTCGTCCAGGGCAATCAGGGAGACCAGCGCGAGGGTGGTATCTGCCTGTGCCCGCAAGGCGACGGCGGCGGCACGCGCCAGTCCAGCGCCCAGGCCGTCGCGGGCGTCCACATTCAGCAGGGCACCCACTTGCGCGGCGTCGCGTGCCACCAGTCCGCGCCGGAAGACATTTTCTGCGCCAGGGAGCGGCGCCAGGCGCGCCGCCAGGGCACCGCCGGTGAAGCTTTCCAGGGTGGCGAGCGTGGCCTTGCGCTCGATGAGCGTCGCGAGCAGGACGTCCTCCAGCCGCTGGTTGTCTTCGCTGACGATAAAGTTGCCCAGTGCCTTGTGTACGCGCGCGATCGCGGGCGCGAGTTTGCGGTCGATATCGGCGCGATCCACGCCCCGCATGCTGAGCTTGGTTTCCAGTTGCGGGTAGTGCGCGCGAAATCCCAGCTTGAGGCTGCCGTCGTGTTGCAGCGACTCGAGTCCTTCGAGCATCGCATCGGCGCGCGATTCGCCGACGCCGAAGGAGTGAAAACGCTTCAGATGGATTGCGGTCTGCCGGCCGGCGCGCGCCAGCAGACGCGGAAGAATTTGTTCGTCGAGCATGCGATGCAGTTCGCGCGGCACGCCCGGTGTGAAGAAGAAACGCGCCCGGCCGATATCGAGGGCAAAACCGCAGGCGGTGCCGATGGGGTTGTCGAGCAATTCGGCGCCGGCGGGGAGCATGGCCTGCTTGCGATTGTTGGGGGGCATGACGCGCGCCCGGCGCTGGAAAAATTCTTCCATGCGGCGGAACCACTCTTCGTGGAACTCCAACCGGACACCGGCCGCCTGGGCGGCCATTTCCTGCGACAGATCATCCACCGT
>JBJXFN010000153.1:0-3163 GCA_046155535.1 Burkholderiales bacterium | reverse complement strand
CCAACTCGCCCACATACGACAAGCAGCTAGCGATTATGGAATACTGGAAGGACGCCGGCGGCATTTCGAAGTCCCTGCCGGGGACTTCGCGTGCAGCCGACCGCTTTGTGCGCACCTCATTCCTGCTGGACATTCTCCCGGAGGTGGTGTCGCCGACGTATATCAGCGGTACACCGCAGCAGAGCTTCAAGTTTCAAGCCCCGATGGCGGTACTTTCGTTGATGCGCAGCGTCGGCACCCCGCTGGGTTTTGCCAATGAAGAGCAGCCGTGGGTGTCTTCGACCATCTGGCGGACCGTGAGTGATAGCACCAACCGCGTAGTGATTTTCGACTCGGCCCTGACGCCAGCGACGTTCTGGGTGAAGCTCGATGAGATGGACCTGAGGCCGGGCGCACCGGTCAAGAAACTGCAACTGGCGGGCGGCAAAACGTATAGCGGAAATGCCGTGGGCCAGTTTCTGGACGCCAAGTTGTTTACCTTCCAGGACCTGACCGATGTAGCTCCGGCCAAGTGATGCGACCGGCCAGCGCACTCGGTTCGGGGCCGTTGGAGATGTGGGCAATTCCGCCTAACCGGTTGCAGCGGACGGCATGAGGTTTTTTCTACAACTTCGTTGTTAGGCATCCCGGTCTATTTCTCAAAGGAGGGAAAGTGAATCGCTGTACCAACCGCACGTTGCGCACTTTCGTTCTGCTCGCAGGCGTCACTGCGCAGGCCGCTCTTGCCCAAGACGCTCCGCGTTCGGGCGTAATTTTCGAGAACGTCCGAATCTTTGACGGCAGCTCCGACCGGCTGTCGGTCTCATCGAATGTGCTAGTGGTCGGCAATGTCATCAAGCAGATCTCAAGCGCTCCCATCGCTGTTGCGCCTACAACATCGGTGACAAGGATTGCGGGCGGTGGGCGTACGCTCATGCCCGGCCTGATCGACGCCCACACCCACGTGATGTTCACCTCGGTGCCACAGGCCGCGGTGCTCTCCAGCGACATCGGCTACCTCAATGTGGCCGCAGTCAAGGCGGCGAACGACATGCTGATGCGCGGCTTCACCAGCATCCGCGACCTTGGAGGGCCGGTCTTCGGGCTCAAGCGCGGCATCGACGCGGGACTTGTGCCGGGACCGCGCATCTGGCCGGCAGGGGCGTTCGTTTCGCAATCCGGGGGCCACGGTGACTTTCGCCTCCCCAATGAACTGCCGGCGCCGCCGGGCAGCTTCTCCTTCAGCGAGCGTGTGGGTGCCGCGGCGATCGCCGACAGCCCTGATGCCGTGAGACAGCGAGTCCGAGAGCAGCTCGCGCTGGGCGCCTCGCAGCTCAAGCTGATGGCTGGCGGTGGCGTGGCGTCGAGCTACGATCCCCTCGATGTCACGCAGTACTCCGTCGCCGAGCTGCGCGCGGCGGTCGATGCGGCGGAGAATTGGGGCACCTATGTCACCGTCCATGCTTATACGCCGCGTGCGGTGCGGCAGGCGATCGAAGCCGGCGTGAAGTGCATCGACCATGGCCAGTTGCTCGACGAAGCGACGGCCAAGCTCATGGCCGAGAAGGGCGTGTGGTGGAGCCTGCAGCCATTCACCGACGACCGGCCCTCCCCGTTCGCGGAGGGATCGCAGAATCGCGCGAAGCAACTCCAGGTGTTCGACGGCACCGATACCGCCTACGCTCTAGCCAAGAAGTTCAGGGTCAAGACGGCATGGGGAACGGACATTCTCTTCAGTCCCGAACTGGCGACGACGCAGGGATCCTCCCTGTCCAAAATGGTCCGTTGGTACACGCCCGCCCAGGCGCTGAAGATGGCGACCGCCGATAACGCTGAACTGCTCGCCTTATCCGGACTCCGAAGCCCCTACGCCGGCAAGCTTGGCGTCATCCAGGAAGGCGCCTTGGCGGACTTGCTCCTGGTGGACGGAAACCCGCTCGACGACCTAAAGCTGGTCGAGGATCCCGCCAAGAACTTCCTTGTGATCATGAAGGACGGGAAGATCTACAAGAATGTCATGCGATGAGTCCGGCGGGATGCCTAACGCTCGAGGGGAGAGCCGAACGGCTGCGCTCGTCGGCGCCCCCTACAGCGCAGTCGTTGAGGCTGTAGGATTACCGTTTTTTCGCGCGACCAGCTTCATCAGCTGGCGCCTGCGAGCGCTGTGGCGATTTCGATTTTCTGGCTATTTGGTTTCCGTATGCTGCGGAATTCGCTTTTCGATGTCTTGTGTGGATTGGCTCTTATCTTTTCCGCCTTTCTCAATGCCAATGTCCGTAATGCCGGGGCGCCGTCGTCATCGTTTCGAAAACGATCATCAAGAACCCGCAGATCGAGTTCGTGATCGATTAGGTGGGACAGTGCGTGTTCGAAGGTGCCGGGAAGTAACTGGACGGATAGATCAATGGGCAGCAACTTCTTGCCACGGTCGATCGGTTTGAAGCGGGGCATCGTGCATTTCTCCTCACCACTTATCGATGAGGGAATATTGCAGGATACAAATGACAGGAGCAAGATTGCGGCATGGTTTTCCTACACCCACGTTATGCCGCAACACCGGACTGGGTCTGCGTGAATGTCGCCAGCTTGGTATGCTGGCTAAATGAAAGTCAGCGAAATACTGCGAATGCTCCAGGAGGACGGCTGGTTTTTGGTGGCAACACGCGGCAGCCACCGTCAGTTCAAGCATTCTGCCAAACCCGGACGGGTGACGGTACCGGGTAAACCTGCCGACGACTTGGCACCTGGGACGCTAAACAGTATTCTGAAGCAGTCTGGATTGAAGAAATGAGGGGCCCATGCGCTATGCGATCGTAATCGAAAAGGCCGAAGGCAACTACTCGGCGTACGTTCCGGATCTACCCGGGTGTGTAGCTACTGGCGGCACCATTGAGGAAGTCGAATCCCAGATCCGCGAAGCAATTGAGTTTCATCTTGAAGGTATGCGCGAAGATGGCACTCCCATTCCACCGCCCGTGAGCCGCGTCGATTACGTCAATATTGCGGCATAACCCAGCGCTCAACCCGGACGCCGTTCGGCGCCGGTTAGCTCGGCGGTGAGGCTGTAGAAAAACCGTTTTTCAGCGCGCACTTCCCCCCGCACTTGCGCTCGCAAGTGCGAGATGAAATCGTTTAGGGATTTATTCGATCTCGGCGTGCCAGGGAATTGCCGAATCGGGTCTTT
>JBJXFN010000151.1:0-38330 GCA_046155535.1 Burkholderiales bacterium | reverse complement strand
GCCTCGTAATCCAGCGGCGTGTCGAATTGCGATTCGGGCATGAAAGCGCCCAGCGGACCGCCGACCTGCACTGCTCGCAAGGGTCGCCCACTCGCCGAGCCGCCGCCGTAGTCATACAAAAGCTCCCGCAACGTCAGGCCAAATGCCTTTTCGACCAGGCCGCAGTGTTTGAGGTTGCCCGCGAGCTGGATGGGCAGGGTGCCGCGCGACTTGCCCATGCCGAAATCGCGGTAATGCGCCGCGCCCTCTGCGAATATCACCGGCACCGAAGCCAGGGTGATGACGTTGTTGATGACGGTCGGCTTGCCGAACAAACCAGAAATCGCCGGCAGCGGCGGCTTGTACCGCACCATGCCGCGTTTGCCCTCCAGACTTTCCAGCAGCGACGTTTCTTCACCGCAGATGTATGCGCCGGCGCCCTTGCGGATCTCGAGTGCAAAGGCCTTGCCGCCTCCCAGGATGTTTCCCCCGAGGTAGCCCTCACTGCCGGCCCGGGTGATTGCTTCGGCCAATACGTCGCAGGCGTGCGGATATTCCGAGCGCACGTAGATGAATCCCTTGGTCGCGCCGACCGCGATGCCCGCAATGGCCATGCCTTCGATCAGCACATAGGGGTCGCCTTCCATGATCATGCGATCCGAGTAGGTGCCGGAGTCACCTTCGTCGGCATTGCACACCACGTATTTCTGGTCGGCAGCGGTGTCGAGCACCGTTTTCCATTTGATGCCGGCGGGAAACGCCGCGCCACCACGCCCCCGCAGTCCGGAATCGGTCACCTGCTTCACCGCCGTGGCACCATCTGTCGCAAGTGCCGCCCGCAAACCTTTCCAGCCGCCGTGGGCAGCATAGTCTGCAAGGGAGAGCGGGTCGGTGACACCCACGCGCGCAAACGTCAATCGTTCCTGCTTTTGCAGATAGGGAATTTTTTCGGTGAGGCCAAGGCACAAGGCATGCTGGCCACCTTGCAGGAATCCGGCATCGAACAAGGATGCAACATCGGCAACATTGACCGGCCCGTAGGCTATCCGCCCTTTGGGTGTTTCGACTTCAACCAGCGGCTCCAGCCAGTACAGGCCACGCGATCCATTGCGCACCATCTGGAATTCGGCATTGCGGCGCAGGCCCTCGTCCACTATGGCACGCGCAACGGCGTCGGCACCGACGGACAGGGCGGACGAATCGCGCGGCACATACACTCGCACGCTCACGCTTTGACCTCCTGCAACACCGCGTCGAAACGCTCGGGGCTCACGCGTCCGTAGACGTCCGCATCCACCATCATCGCCGGCGAACAGGCGCAGTTACCCAGACAATAAATCGGCTCCAGCGAGAACTTGCCATCCGGGGTGGTTTGATGAAAATCGATGCCCAGTTTCGCTTTCGCGTGTTCGACCAACCGGTCGGACCCCATGGCCTGGCAGGACTCGGCCCGGCAGACAAATACGGTATGGCTACCCGGCGGAGTGGTGCGAAAGTAGTGATAAAAACTGACCACACCATGCACATCGGCGCGAGACAGATTCAGCGCCTTGGCAATTTCGGGCGTCGATTCCGGGGGGACAAAGCCCAAGGCATCCTGGATTCCATGCAGAATCGGCAGCAATGCACCGGCCTGATGCATGCGCGCTTCAATCACCTGACGCACAACGACCTGATGCTCCGCTCGCAACGTCGTACTCCTCGCGTGTATCGCCACCCGCACCGGCGTTCCGAACTCGATTGTCACGAAATTCGTTTATGCACAAAAATGCATAACTAAGACGCGGGAAACTATTTTCTTCGAGGAGAAAGCTTACGCCAAGGTTCATGATTCAGGGTATGTTTTTCTGTGCATATGGTAGATTCGGCGAATGAGCAAGATTCTGGTCCGTCCGGCCTGGCTGGTTCGCAACGAAGCGGGCGACGAACTCGATCCGCAGTTGTTTCCGATTCTGCGAGCCATCCACGACACCGGCAAACTTACCCTCGCCGCCGAGAAGGCCAACTTGTCCTACCGCCACGCCTGGAATCTGATCGGGCGCTGGTCTGTTTTCTTCGGCAGTCCGCTGGTCAATCTCGAGCGCGGCCGGGGCACCACGCTCACGCCCCTGGGAGAAAAATTGTTGTGGGCCGAACAGCGCATCAATGCCCGGCTGGCGCCCCAGCTGGAAAGCCTGGCCTCGGAACTCAATCTGGAAATCAGCAAAGTTATCACCAGCACGCGGTCGACGCTGCGGCTGCACGCCAGTCACGGATTCGCGGTGGCAAAATTGCCCGAATTGCTGAACGGTCGTTCGACCATCCAGCTCGACCTGCGATATCTGGGCGCGCTGGAATCGTTGGCCTCGGTTGCGCGCGGCGCCTGCGAACTCGGTGGATTCCATGTGCCCGAAGGCAAACTCGGCAATCTCGCGCTCACCCAGTATGCACGCTGGCTGATGCCGGAAAAACAGAAACTGATACATCTGGTCACTCGCACACAAGGCCTGTTCGTGGCACGCGGCAATCCGAAAAACATCCGCGGTCTGGCAGACCTCGGGCGCCCGGGCACGGTATTCATCAACCGTCAGCGCGGATCCGGCACCCGGCTGCTGATCGATCAACTGCTGGAAGAAGCCGGCATCGAAGTGCAACGACTGGAAGGCTATCAAACCGAGGAGTACACCCACGCCGCAGTCGCCGCCTATGTGGCCAGCGGCATGGCCGATGCGGGCTTTGGTGTGGAGCCGCCAGCACGCCAGTTCAATCTCGATTTCATTCCGATCGCCAAGGAGCGTTATCTGCTGATCGGCCGCAACGAATCCCTGGAGCTGCCGGAGGTGCAGGAGCTGATCGATCTGCTGCGCGGCCCAGCCTTCCGCGAATTGGTCTCCGGCCTGGCTGGTTACAGCGCCCCGCGTGCGGGCGAAGTCGTCAGCATCCAAGACACCTTCAACGCCAACGAAACCCGTCGCTAGTCCACGCACTGCGCACGCATGAGCGATTCCACTTCAGTCGTTGCCGCGGTCCATGCCGCGCACAAGACTTTTCCCAATGGCGTGCGCGCGCTGGATGTTGTCGATCTGGAATTGCGCAAGGGCGAGGTGGTGACACTGCTCGGTCCGTCTGGATGCGGCAAGAGCACCCTTCTGCGATTGATCGCCGGACTGGCGTCGCCCAGCGGGGGCAGCGTCGAGGTCGACGACCATTTTCGCGGCCCCGGCCTCGCCTACGTGTTCCAGTCGCCCACTCTGATGCCATGGGCCAGTGTCGAAGCCAATGTCGGACTACCACTGAAGTTGTCGGGCATGCCGGCTGCCGCGGCCAGAGAGAAAATTCGCCACGCGCTTGATTTGGTGGGACTGGCAGATTTTGCGCGCGCCTGGCCGCGCGAACTGTCCGGCGGCATGCAAATGCGCGCCTCGATTGCCCGCGCGCTGGTAACCGGACCACGCCTGGTATTGATGGATGAACCCTTCGGCGCGCTCGACGAGATCACCCGTCATCGTCTGGACCGGGAATTTTCCGAATGGAGCGCCCGCGAAAACCTGACTGTGCTCTTTGTCACGCACAGTATCTACGAAGCGGTGTTCTTGTCTTCGCGTGTCCTGGTCATGTCTCCCCGCCCTGGCCGCTTCCTGAGCGAAGTTCGCGTCGATGCACCCTTTCCGCGCACGGATGATTTCCGCGTCACCCCCGAATTTGCGGCGTACTGTGACCAGTTGTCCCGAACACTCGGCTCGGCCATGGCAGAGGCATTTCCGTGAGCCGCTTTCGCTGGTCAGGCGTCGTGGCGCCGCTGATCGTTGGCATGGTATTCCTGACGTTATGGCATGCCGTGGTCACGATGCGGGAGATTCCGCCTTATATCGTTCCGGGCCCGCTGCTGGTCTGGCAGACATTGCTGCAAGACTGGCCGTCGCTATTTCAATCGCTGCTGGTCACGCTGCAAGTCACCGGACTTGCTCTGCTGCTGGCCGTTTTTCTGGGCACTCTGCTGTCCATTTTGTTTGTGCAGAGCCGTCTGCTCGAATCGGCCTTGCTGCCCTATGCCGTGATCCTGCAGGTCACGCCTCTGGTGGCCATTGCACCGCTCATCATCATCTGGGTAAGCAATCCGTTCGACGCCCTGATCATCTGTGCGACGGTTGCCTGCATATTTCCGATCATTGCGAACACCACCGTCGGCCTGCGCAGCGTCGATACGGGTTTGATCGACCTGTTCCAGCTATACGGCGCGTCGCGCATCCAGGTCCTTCTGCGCTTGCGCGTGCCGAGCGCCGCGCCGTATTTTTTCGCAGGGCTGCGTGTGGCCACCGCACTGGCGCTGATCGGCGCGGTCGTCGCGGAGTTTGTCGCCGGCACCGGTGGCACACAATCCGGATTGGCTTACCAGATTCTGCAGGCTGGACTGCAATTGAAGATTCCCAGACTATTTGCGGCGTTATTCCTGATCACCGCAACAGGAATAGTGCTGTTTCTTGCCGTGAGCGCACTGTCCAGGCTGGCGCTGCGCCATTGGCACGAAAGCGAGCTGTCGCAGTCGCGCTAGCCCGGGCCGCAATCCGGTGACGTAAACTACTGACCAATACCCCATCGGAGATCCACAATGGTCTGCACCGCCCGCATCGCCACCCTGATTTTCCTGTTTTCGTGCAGCGTCGGCGCGCAGGCGCTCGACAAAGTCAGCTTTCTCACAAACTGGTTTGCCCAAGCCGAACACGGCGGGTTCTACCAGGCTGTTGCCGAGGGCATCTACGCGGAACACGGCCTGGACGTAAAAATCAGCATGGGCGGACCGCAGGTCAATGTTTATCAGTTGCTGCTCGGGGAAAAGGCTGACTTCGTGATGGGCTACGACGTCGCTACCATCAACGCGGTCGAGCAGGGCCTGCCTCTTGTGACCGTGGGCGCCAATTTCCAGAGCGAACCGGTCGGACTGATCGCCCATCCCGACGTGAAAAAGATCGAGGATCTGAAGAGCCGGACGCTGTTGATCGGCCAGGCCAGCGAGACCACCTACTGGCCGTGGCTCAAGGCGAGATACGGATTTACCGAAGCGCAAAAGCGGCCCTACGCGTATTCGGTGCAACAGTTCCTGGTGGACAAAAACATCGCGCAGCAGGGCTACATTACGTCGGAACCCTTCGCGATCGAGAAGGGCGGCGTGAAGCCGAAAATATTTCACCTTGCCCGCTATGGCTACCCGCCCTATGCCCAAACAGTGGTGACCCTGACCAAGACAGTGAAGGACCGCCCCAACGTGATCAAACGATTCCTCCAGGCCTCGGCGCTGGGCTGGAAGAGTTATCTGAAGAATCCCGCGCCCGCCAATGCGCTCATCAAGAAGGACAATCCGCAAATGGATGACGAGCAGCTCGCCTTCAGCCTCGCCAAACTCAAGGAATACGGCATCGTGGACGGCGGAGACGCGAAAAAGCTTGGCCTGTTTACGATGACCGATGCGCGCTGGAAGCAGACTTTCGAATTCATGCGCGACGCGAAACTGGTGAAACCGGAAGTCGATTACAAAAAGGCCTACACACTTGACTTCATGAAGCAGGTGAAGGTTCTGCCCTGATATCCTGTTGAAGTCCGTTTCGCGAGCGCCGAATTTACCTCTGTGCAGGCGATTGCGGAGGTCCCCGCGTTACAGATTCACATCTCTGGAACAACTGACATCAACGCGCGACGGCAACTTCGGAATCGCGCAGCGTCACAAAACGAAAACCCTGGTCCTGCAACCAGGCGAGCCCTTCCATCAGTCCCGCTCCGGTGCCGGCTTTCGGGCGATTGAGATGCGCCAGAATGATATCGTGGCTGCGCGCCTTTTTCAGGCGGGAGACCACGCGTTCCTTGGAAAATAGCCCGCCGTGATCCGCGTTCACGGAAAACCCCGCGACCTTGTATCCCAGGCCGGCAATGACCTGGACCGCCTGCGGATCGTACAAGCCGGTTGCTCCACGATACCAGCGGGGCTCGACACCTGTGGCTGCCTGAACTGCAGCGGCACCGTTGGTAACTTCGCTCTTGAGTAACGAAAGATCGGCAACGCCGGCAATACCGTACACCTGCCGGTCTACGCCGATTACCGCGGGAAGATGGTTGGCGCCATGATTTTCAATGTCGAACAGCTCGGCGTGCGCCGTCAATGTTGCCAACGCCTCGGGGTTGCGACGGATCCAACGCCGGGTCGCGAAAATGGTCGTCGGAATTTGTCGCGCGACGAGGAAATCGACAATGCGCATATCAACGCTGCCGTCACAGGCATCGAGGGTCAAGGCGAGGATTTTTCCTTGCTGGCTGGATGTAACCGCGAGGACGTGATGGATTTCCACCGGTGCCGGCACCTCCGCCAGAGCGGCCGGCATCCAGATCGCCGCCCAGACCCACCACCTGGCGGAATTCATCGCGCGGGCGTCAGTGCAGTCGCAACCAGAACCAGCCGCCGGCAATCATCAGCGTTGCAATCGTGACGGGAATGCCCGTCGCGGCATGACGTCGCCAGTCCAGTTGAATACCGCTGCGGGCGGCCGCATCCACCACAATAATGTTGGAAACGCTGCCGACGATCAGCAGATTGCCTGCAAATGTGCTGGCGAGTGCCAGGATCGGGCCGGCCAGGTCATGGGTCGCCGCCGGCAGCAACAGCATCACGGCTGGCACGTTGGAAACAATGTTGGAAAGCACAAATGCGCTCGCGAACAGGATGCCTGGCTGTTGCAAATCCAATCCTAGATCCGTCAGGCTTGCAATAGATCGGGCGGCGAGTCCTGTCTGCACCAACCCGTGATTGACCACGAAAAGCCCAACAAACAGCACCAGCAGCTGCCAGTCGACCAGACCCAGCATTTTGTGCGAATGCAACCGGCGACTCATCATCAGGACGCCTGCGGCGGTCAGCGCCACCACTTCCCGCGGCAGCGACGCACTCAAGAACAGCACGAACACGACCGCGACGACCAACAGCCCCTTCACTGTCTGCCAGAAATCCAGATTTGGCACCGGCGGCGGATGGGGCGGTACCGCAACGGTGGCTTCCTCCAGCACGCGGATTTCCCAGGCTCCCCGGCTGCGCCAGACGATCCATCCCCAGACCACGCCCAGCCCCAAACTGACCGGAATCGCCGCCTCCCGCAAGTAATCAGAGAACGACAAACCCAGCTTTCCGCCGATCAGCATGTTCTGCGGGTTGCCAATCAGTGTTGCCGCGGAGCCGATGTTTGCACTGCACGCAAGCGCCAGAAGAAACGGTACCGGATTGAACCGCCGCGCCAGGCATACGTCGATCAGCACGGGCGCCATCGCCAGACAAATGACGTCGTTGCTGAACACGGCTGACAACATTGCGACGATGACAATCAGGGCACCCAACAGATGGGGTGGCCGCAAAGGCAGATTGCCGGTTCGGTGGGTCACCCAGGCGTAAAAACCTGCCATTCGCAGTTGCGCGGACGCCACCATGAAGGCAAACAAGAGCATCAGCGTGGGAGCATGTACCGCCGACCAGGCCTGATCGAGCGTCAGCGCCCCCACGCCCAGCATCGCAATCGCGCCCAGCAGCGCAATTCCGGTGCGGTCGAGTTGCAGAAATGGCAGGCCACCCAGGATCATGCCCAGGTACACCACTCCGAATATCAGCAGGACCAGTGTTTCCATTTTCTCCGAATCGTCACCGATGCTTGGATGCACGCTCCCTTGCGGAGCGCCGCGATGGTAAGGGAGACAGGCGCGGTTGACTAGTCTGGTGTGGCCATATTGACGCCATCGACCGGGGCCGCCGGAATTCCGACATACTTCGACTGTGACGAGAACAACGGCCTTGCATCCCCTAACCCTGCCGCTGATTTTGATTGGCCTGCTGATCGGCCCCGGTTACTTTGCCTACTGTGAATATCTGAGCGGCAACGAACAGACGCGCTTCTCGCTGACGGACCGTGCCGAACGCTGGGAATTACCCGGTGGCGCGATCCTGCGTTTTCGCAGCGGATTGGGCTACAAGCCCCAAGAAGTCAACCTCGACCCGGCCATAAACGATTACCAATTCCTCCTGGTGTTCGACTTCGCTGGATCCGACTCTGCGTCGACCCTGAATCACTACCAGTTCAGCGTGCTGGACGGCGAGGTTGCGGTGCTCACCCGCAATCTCAGTGTGGCACCCCGGGCCGCCACCAACGTGCGGCTGCCGCCGCTCAAGGTACCGTACCCCGGCCGCTACACCATGTTGCTGGAAGAGGTTGGCAAGTCAGGCACCCCGGCCAGCCGGCTCACGCTTGTGCTCCAATCGAACATCGAGAAACCCAGAATGTGGCTGGTGTGGAGCGGCGTTATCTTGCTTCTGGCAGGAATCGGCCTTCTGGTCCACACCGTACTGAAAGTGTCGCGGTGAATTCCGGCCCCTATTGTCCCTGACGAAGGCAGGTTCTCTTAAAGCGCCGCGGCGATGGCCTTGCCGACGTCTTCGGTGTTGGCCTTTCCGCCAAGGTCTGGCGTGCGCGGCCCGCCGTCCAGCACTTTTTCGATCGCTTTCACAATTGCGGCGCCTGCCTGCGCGTGACCCAGGTGTTCCAGCATCATGGCGCCCGACCAGATCTGTCCGATCGGGTTGGCGATTTTCTTGCCATAAATATCGGGCGCGGAGCCATGCACCGGTTCGAACAAGGAGGGCGCAATGCGTTCCGGATTGATGTTTGCGGATGGTGCGATGCCAATGGTGCCCGTGGTCGCCGGCCCGATGTCGGAGATGATGTCGCCGAACAGGTTGGAGGCCACAATCACGTCGAAGCGTTGCGGATTGAGAATCAACTGGATCGTGAGTCCGTCCACGTGGTACTGGCTGGTCTGGATGGCAGGATAACTCTTGCTCATTGCCGCGAAACGTTCGTCCCAGTAGGGCATGATGATCGCCAGGCCGTTGGATTTGGTGCACGAGGTGACCGATTTTCGGGTCCGCTTTGTGGCCAACTCAAAGGCAAACTTCATGATGCGGTCCACACCCTTGCGAGTAAAGGTCGATTGCTGGACCACGGTTTCACGTTCGGTGCCCTCGAACATGCGACCGCCTACCGAGGAGTATTCGCCTTCAGTATTCTCGCGAACCACGTAGTAGTCGATGTCGCCAACTTTGCGTCCCGCGAGTGGACAGGCGATGCCTGGCATCAGGCGAACCGGACGCAGGTTCACGTACTGGTCAAAACCTTTGCGGAACTTCATCAGCGAATCCCAGAGGGAAACATGGTCCGGTACGCGTGCCGGCCAGCCGGTGGCGCCGAAAAAAATGCAATCGTGCGACCCGATTTTTTCCCGCCAATCCGGAGGCATCCACCAACCTTTCTTGTCGTAGTTGTCGCAGCTCCAGTCGAAATGATCGAATTGCAACGGGACGCTGAATTTGCGTGCCGCAGCCTCCACCACTCGAACACCTTCGGGCATGACTTCCTTGCCAATGCCATCGCCTGCGATGACGGCAATTTTTTGAGTTTTCATAGGGTGTTTCCAGTCTGAGTGAACATCGCCAAATAAAAAAAACGTCCTGCAAAAAAAACGAAAGGCCCGAAGGCCTTTCGCTGTCATGGCTGTAGATTGTTTAGTTGCGGTACGGCGCCACCGGCAGGCTGGGAATGGCAAACAGCGCGGGCACTTCCCCCGTCAGGCTTTCCAGGAATGCCACGATATCGGCGGTTTCACCTTCGTTCAGGTCGCGTCCGAGTTGCAGCTTGGCCATGATGCGGACTGCATCTTCCAGTTTTGCCACTGAGCCATCGTGGAAGAAAGGTGGTGTCACCGCAACATTGCGCAATTGCTGAACCTTGAACAGAAAGGCGTCCGCCTCGTCCTTGCTATCCTGGAATTTGCCTTTATCGCGGCCCTTGAACAGGTCGATTTCCACACTGCCTGTGAGCGTCCAGTAGTCCTGGGTAATACCAAATTTCTGGTACGACTGGCCGCCGAGCGTGACGCCGCTGTGGCAACCGGCGCAACCAAAGGCCATGAACTTGTCCAGCCCTTGTTTGGCTTGCGCGTTAAGGGCGCCGGTTTCCCCTTTCAGGAATCGATCAAATGGCGCCGGGGTCAGCAGGACGCGCTCGTAGGCGCCGATCGCTTTGCTCCAGTTTTCGGCGGTGACCGGTTGGTCTTCGCCGGGGAAGGCCTTTTCAAACATCG
This sequence comes from Burkholderiales bacterium, assembly GCA_046155535.1. Classification (GTDB taxonomy): domain Bacteria; phylum Pseudomonadota; class Gammaproteobacteria; order Burkholderiales; family JACQAP01; genus JACQAP01. The sequence goes on along the minus strand of JBJXFN010000151.1, from coordinate 28,208 downwards.
GACGATATCCGGGAATTGCGCGAAGTTTTGCTTCCGCAGCCGCATAATCCTTGTTTGCGTACGCGAGCGGGCTCAACAATGCCTTGAGCGCCTGCTCCTCGACATCTACCCGATTGCCTCCATAGTGCTGCTTGAATTGCAAAGCGGTGTTGAATACCGTGGGGACATTGCGCGGAAGAATCTTGCCGCCATTGCCAACCGACCGCGCCAGTGCGTCTGTGCCATAAAACATCGGCTGGTGACATTCGCCACAACTTTGTTTTCCGTCACCGGACACCCGGGTTTCAAAAAACAACGCCCGACCCAGGGCGACCTTCTCCGGCGAAATGGGGCGGTCCGCGGTGGCGGCATTTTCCGGCAACGGCTGGAATAGCGCCTTGGCGCGATTGAGCAGATCAGCATCGCCGCCTTTTTTGACCGGCATTTCCCGCACGCCTGCGAACAAGACAGACACGCCGGCGGCCAAGGCCAATGCACATCCCAGCAGGACCGGAATTTTCTTGATTTTCATGATTCTTCAGTCTCCAAAGAATAAATATCAACGACGCCCGGCATAATCCGAGAAATAGGCCTCGCTGACAACTGTCGGTGGCCGAATTTTCTGCCATTCTCGGTGCCGCAGGAATTCAGGCCCAGTCCGCGCGGCGTCCCGGAATCGCCAAGTCCCGGTCGAAGATTTCTCGAGTCGTCCGCCACTTTTTCCAATGGACACCGTATATTCACAATCGTAGTAAATGATCAAGAGGCGACGCTGGCGCGGGGAGGGGCCCGGGAGCAAGGTGGTTCCGGCACACGATGTTCAACTAAATTCGGAATCGGGGGACGGAGAAATGAACCAGAAAATAGCGTATGTGACGGGGGGGATGGGTGGAATCGGCACTTCCATTTGCCAGAAACTTCACAAGGATGGATTCAAGGTCATAGCCGGCTGCGGGCCCACGCGAGATCACACGAGTTGGATCCGGGAGCAAAAACGGCTTGGGTATGAATTTCATACTTCCGTCGGGAATGTCGCCGACTGGGATTCCACGGTAGCCGCCTTTGCGAAAGTAAAAAACGAGCATGGCCCCGTCGACGTTCTGATCAACAACGCAGGCGTCACCCGCGACGGGTTGTTCCGAAAAATGAGCCGGGAGGACTGGGACACGGTGATCAATACCAATCTGAACAGCCTGTTCAACGTCACTCGCCAGGTTATTCAGGAAATGCTGGACAGGGGCTGGGGTCGGATCATCAACATTTCTTCTGTGAACGGGCAAAAGGGACAGTTTGGTCAGACGAATTATTCGACCGCAAAGGCGGGTATCCACGGTTTCACCATGGCGCTTGCCCAAGAAGTGGCCGGGAAAGGGATTACCGTGAACACGGTTTCACCAGGTTATATTGGCACCGACATGGTGAAATCCGTGCGCCCCGAAGTCATGGAGAAGATAGTTGCGACCATCCCGGTTAAGCGCCTTGGCGCACCGGAAGAGATTGCGTCGATTGTCGGCTGGATCGCTTCGGACATGGCGGGTTTTGCCACCGGTGCCGATTTCTCCCTGAATGGCGGCCTGCATATGGGCTGAACATCGCCTAAATTGCAGCTAAAAGCCTTTACATTCCGCTAATTTCTGAAAAAAATTGGCCTCGGCAAACACCGAGGCCAAATTGTCTTCGTCCCGCCTTGCGGCGATGTGAAGCGCGTGATTCTTAAGCAGTCTTCTTGCGAGAAGCCGTTGAATTTACTGCCGCTTCTGCACTTTCCGTCAGTCGTTTGGCAGACTTCGACATGGCGTCGTACGCTTGATTTGCCACAGCAATCGTGGATTTGAACGCGGCAATCGCCGACTCGGAACCCGCCGGCGCGTTCTTGCTGGCCTGGTCCAGAATACTGACAAAATTCTTGTTGAACTCACTCACCTGCGTTTCTACCAATTTACTGAAATTATCCGCGGTTTCGCTGACGATCTCGTACAAATTGCGGGAGTAGGCCGCCAGTTTCTCCGTCGAGGGCTGAGTAATCCTGGCGTTCAAATCGCTGAACCCCTGCAGGTCCTTGGTCTCGCTCAGGGCTCTCACATGTTGGGCAGCCTCCGAAAAGGTTGCCTTGGCGGCCTGGGTCTGCAATTCGATCAACCGCTCGGCGCCCGCGGCCGCAACGCTGAATGCGGAAAGGAAATTGTCAATTTGCACCTTGTTCTGCGCGATCACTTGCTCGTTTACGGTCGTCATGTTTCCGCTCCTGGAGTTGAATGGGGCTGCGGTGGCGCCCAATCCGAAGTCGGTATCACGCCTTCCGCATGACGACACTTTGATGCGCTGCACAATAATTGTCAATACCCTTCTTGCCAAATGTGGGCTCGGCACCTGTAGACTTTGATTTTTTTGTTTATTAATATTAATAAACATATACATATTAAATATGCTCCGTATGTAAGTGGTCGCTTATCACGGGGTGTTGACGGAACTTGGGTGGTTGCACCGCAAAAAAGATCGATTCCGGGATTTTTGCAGCGCAATTCCCTAATCGTTAAACATACGAGGCCTAGCCGAGATCATCGAATTCATGGCCATAGCGGGCCACCCCCGTAGCGGCGGCAAAAGCCCCGGGTTGTAATTCCAGCGCCATGAAGGCGTCCGGTGGCGTTTCAAATGGGGGGCGCACGCCATAGCGAGCGGCCGGAACAAAACCAAATCGGCTGTAGTAGGCCGGATCGCCCACCACCAGCACACGCGCGTACCCGCTGATTCGACAGCGTTCCAATCCCGCGCTGACCAGCGCACTTCCCACCCCAAGTCTTTGAAATGCCGGCAATACAGCCAAGGGCGCCAAGGCCAACGCGGCAAAATCGTTGTGCTCCGAACTGACGCTCACGCGTGAAAACACCACGTGACCCAACATGCGCCCGTTTTGTTCGGCAATCATTGCCGCGGCAACTTTGTCTCCAGCGCGCAAACGATCCACCAGCCTCGCCTCGGCCTGCCGACCAAACGCCTGGTCAAGCAACACATTGACGGTTTCCGCGTCCTGAATGCTTTCGTCGCGAATCATTGGCATCACTGCAAATACCTTGGGATGAACAGGCAACATGCGGCGAGCGGGCGCGTCACCCAAGCCTCCCGGTACGCGAATACGTTTTGCCCTTCAAAACACTCGACCACCTAGACTTCAGGAACACCTCGGATTTCGTCATTTTCTTTGCCACCGCAGAGCTGATTCGAGTCATGCGCGCATGGAGCGCGCACGTATCAATTGGCGCTTAGAGCCGTAACCATGCGCCGTGTGTTGCGGTGGACACCGCTTGGCAGAAATTTCATCGCATCCTCGCTCACGATTCAACCTGTGCGCGCAATCCGTCCTGACAACGGATACTGCGGATCGTTGAAACCGGGAGTGGAAGGGTGGCCAGCCGGCACCAGGGAATCCACCAGCGCTTCGCCGCGCGCATCGAAAGAGAACTCGAGCGCCTTCAAGTAATCCTGCCACTGTTCCAGCGTACGCGGCCCGCCGATTACGCTGGTCACGATGGCGTTGTTCAGCACCCAGTTCACCGCAAAATGTCCAGGCTCCATCCCTTTTCTTTCCGTAAACTTCTTGATCTTCTGCGCGATCGCGAGCGATTCTTTGCGAAACTCGGTCTCCATCATTCGTTTGTCGGCGCGTCCAGCGCGCGTTCCGTCCGCGGGCGCCACCCCCGGCGCGTATTTTGCCGTCAGGACGCCACGGGCCAGCGGACTGTAGGGCACCACTCCCAATCCGTAATAACGGCAGGCGGGAAGGATCTCGACTTCCGGCTGACGATTCATCGCGTTGTAATACGGCTGACACGCAACCGGCGGCGCGACGTTGTTGGCACGGCACAGATGAACCACTTCGGCGATGCGCCAGCCTCGAAAGTTGGACAGCCCGAAATAGCGGACCTTGCCAGAACGCATCATATCGTCCATGGCACGCACCGTTTCCTCCAGCGGGGCGTCGTCAAAATCGCGATGCAGGTAATAGAGGTCAACGTAATCGGTGCCGAGCCTATGCAGACTATCGTCCAGCGCCTGCATCAGCCACTGTCGACCCAGGCCGGATCGATTGGGGCCGTCTCCCATGCGATTGCCGCCTTTGGTGGCCAACACCCATTTGTTTCGCTTTGCGGCAATCAGCCGCCCCACCACTCGTTCTGATTCCCCTTTGGCGTACTGGTCGGCAGTGTCGATAAAATTCACGCCTGCCTTCTCGGCCGCGCCGAGAATTCTCGCCGCTTCCGTTTCGTTTGTTCGATCGCCAAACATCATGGTGCCCAGGCACAAGACGGAAACTTCGACCCCGCTGTTGCCCAACCTGCGGTACTCCATTTCTTCTTCCTCCAGGACAAGCCACCTGATTCAGCGGCGAATCATGCCGCAAGGCGACGCGCTTAAGCAAACTTGCTTGAGGGCACGCGGGATCGGGTGATATAAGTTTACCTTCCCTCACCAGCCGAACGTATTCCCATGAAACAGAGTCTTCCCCAAGTCATGCGCGCAATTGAAATCTCCACCCCGGGCGCGCCCGAGGTGTTACGTCCCGTCCAGCGGCCGGTGCCGGTACCCGGGCCCGAAGAAGTGCTTATCGAAGTCGCTTTTGCAGGAGTCAATCGTCCCGATGTTCTGCAGAGAAAAGGCGGTTACGCACCGCCACCCGGTGCCTCGGACATTCCCGGACTGGAAGTCTCGGGGACCATTGTCGCCGTCGGCGCCCTGGTGCACGACTGGAAAGTCGGGGCACAGGTTTGCGCCCTGGTGTCCGGTGGCGGTTATGCGCAATACGTTTCGGCACCGGCGCCGCAGTGTTTGCCAGTACCGAAAGGCCTGTCGATGAAAGAAGCTGCGGGACTGCCGGAGACTTTTTTTACCGTCTGGGTCAATGTGTTTCTCCGCGGCGGATTGGCAGGTGGTGAAACCCTGCTGGTGCAGGGAGGATCGAGCGGCATCGGCGTGACCGCCATTCAGATGGCGAAGGCTTTCGGACACACGGTATATGCCACAGCCGGCACGCCTGATAAATGCGCGGAATGCGAAAAACTCGGGGCGACACGTGCCATCAACTATCGCACGGAAGATTTTGTCGAGAAGATCAGACAATTTACCGACGGGCGGGGCGTGGACGTGATTCTGGACATGGTGGGGGGCGATTACGTGCCGCGCGAACTGTCCTGCCTGGCAGATGACGGACGCCTGTCCATCATTGCGTTTCTCGGTGGAAACCGGGTGACCCTGGACATGACCGATATCCTGCGTCGCAGGCTGACAATTACTGGTTCCACCTTGCGGCCCCGACCGGTCGCATTCAAAGCCGCCGTGGCCAGGGATTTGCTAAAAAAAGTGTGGCCACTGATCGAAGCCGGGAAAATCCGGCCGGTGATCCATCAAACCTTTCCGATGGATTCCGCCGCTACAGCGCATGCCCTCATGGAATCCAGCACACACGTCGGAAAAATCATGCTGTCCGTGGCGGTTTGAACAACCCGGCTGCGCGCAGCCGAAGGATAGGCCCGGCTGAATACTTACGAGACTTCGCCGGACTCCACTTCGACCACCGGCGGCTCCCGGCGCAACAGTGACAGATCGTGCTGTTCGCCGACCGCGGTGGCGTACTGCACGTTCTTGTCGATTTCCTCGATGTACAGGTTTTGACCGCCAAAGTGATCATGTGCGTATCCAAAGGCGCCGCCGAGTTGATCTGTCAATCGCAAAGTCGCGGTACGATAGAAATTGGGCGTCCTGATGACCAAATCTTGCGCCGACTTGAATACCACGCTGCTACGCCGATCGGATTCATCTCGCGCCGCAAGGCCGCCTTCAACGAACTCCGGATACAACCGATCGCGGCATTTCTCCAGATAACAACGATCCGCCATCTGGGCGATGATGTCCGCAGTGCCAAGCATGTTTCCAATCAGGCGTAACGTCAGATTGGGCACATCGATTTTGGCAATCGGTTTCTCGTATCCGGTGAAATGAATGATTTTTGCCGCCATCGGCGCCAGCTCCGCCATGCCGATGCGGTTCATATAGTCTTCCAGGAATTTCGCGCCACGGGTGACGTGGGTCAACGTATATTCGGCACCATTCTTGTGGCGAGTGTCGTTGACCTTTCGCAGGTAACCGATGTCGTGAAACAGCGCGGTGACAATGCCGAATCTGAAATTGCGAGCCCCAAGTGCCTGGCGGCGAAAATGCGTGCGCTCGTAGCCGTCCATCAACCGGGCCATGGCAAGCGTGACATCCAGGGAGTGCTGCAGATTGTGATAATTGGTATCGCAAGCCCGATAGCCGGGAAATTCACCGTTCTGCAAGCGGTTCAGATCGCGAAAGCCGCGATTCAGTACGTGGGTAGATGCGTCGGGGTAAAGGTCCAGGTAGATGCGATTGACCTCATCGTTCACAGCGACCGGATCAGTCGTATTGATCCGATTGGAGACGTCGAAATCGTTGCGGCGATGTGAATTCATTTTCAAGCGCTTTCGGGGTCCCGTTTCCAGCGGTCAGCCATACTGTCTCCGTTTTGAGACAATTTCATGGTAGCGCCGCTTTCGCACGCAATTCAAGACATTTTTTCAACTGAGAACAATAACCTAGCGCGCTGCATTGCCACGTAAAGCACCTCCTCTAAAGCATGTTTCTCAAGAAAACGCGATAATCAATTGACCTGATGATCAAAAAACTTTCTATTGCAGAGCGTGATTCTAGACCCGATCAAGATCAAAGAGCAATTCCGAGGGGCGGCGATTTGTTTTTTGACCGCCGTCGTTTTCTCGATTTGCATGTCTTCGGCGGGAGCTCTTGCAGATTCGCAGCGGTACCTCCACGACATATCCGCCGCAGACTTGCCAGCGGAAGCACGCGAAACGCTGGCGCTGATTCGCAAGGGAGGGCCGTATCCGTACGCCAGGGACGGCATCGTGTTCGCAAATCGGGAACGCCTGCTGCCATCCGCACCACGCGGCACTTATCGCGAATTTACTGTCCGCACGCCGGGACGCCGCGATCGGGGTGCGCGAAGAATTGTTGCCGGTGCCCGCGAGCAGTTCTACTACACTGACGACCACTACCGAAGTTTCAAACGGATTCTCGAATGAGAAACGAATTCGGCGACCTGATGGAGCCCGGCGCTGGCGGCGTATTTCGTTGTCACAGCATATTGCCGCCGGCCACCCTGCACACCGCCGCGGATAGAGGATTTCGCGTGGTGACTGTTGAGCTGGCCGGATCTCGCGACAAAAATGCCGTTCTCTCTGCACTCGCGAAGGCACTCGCGTTTCCGGAACATTTTGGACACAACTGGGACGCCTTCTACGACTGCCTGCTCGACCTCGAAGAAGAAACAGGCGACGGAACCCTGCTGGTTTTGCGCGACATCTCCGGTTTCGCGAAGGCCGAACCCGAGGAGTTTGCAGCGGCAGTGGACGCCCTGATGGATGCCGCGGAATACTGGGATGACGAAGGCAAGTCCCTGCTGGCCGTCGTCGAACTGGACGCGGCGGTGCTTGCACCCGATTTGCCGGAACTGAGCCTCACATAGACTCGGCAGCGCGGCGCGAACGCCGTGCTGCCGAGTCGCGCGCCCGATTGGCCTCGAGAAAACGCACCAGTTCCTGCAAAGCGCGCTGATAAACGTCCCGCTTGAATTCCACGACGCTTTCCAGGGGCACCCAGTAGTCGTGCCAACGCCACGCGTCGAATTCCGGATGTTCGCAATTGCGCAAACACACGTCACAATCGCGGCCCACGAGCCTCAGCAAAAACCATATCTGTTTCTGGCCGCGATATACCGTGCGGCTCTCGCGGCGGACCCAGGTCTGGGGCACGTCGTATCGCAACCACTCACGGGTACGACCGAGGATCCGGACGTGTTCCGGATTCAGCCCAACCTCTTCCTTGAGTTCACGATACATCGCCTGCTCAGGCGTTTCGCCGGCTTGAATACCGCCCTGCGGAAACTGCCATGCATGCTCTTTGACGCGCTTACCCCAAAACACCTCGTTCTTGCCGTTGCACAGAACAATTCCCACGTTCGGTCGATAGCCGTCACGGTCAATCATGTGCGCCACCCCGAGAAGTTTGTACTTGTGCCGATTCTTTCACAAATCTCATGCCAAAAAAAGTTTCCCGGTTTTATTATGCGAGCAGGCGACTGGCGGAACTCCGGTTTGCCTCCCGGATCTTTCGCACAAAATCCGGAAATTCAATACCGTAGAGGTCCTGCAAAGTGCGTGCTGTGTGACGCAATTCATCCCACTTCGGTTGTCCGAGCGGCTCCGGGAATGCCAGCACGGCTACATTGCCGCGACGCTCCGCAGGCACACACACCACAGATTCGAATGCCGATGCAATGGCGGCCAGACAATCGTCATAACCCGGATCCGACTGCCACAAGTTGGCTACCAGAACGCCTCCTCGCTCGAGCGCAGCGCGAGCATCCAGGTAGAACTTCTCCGAGGAAAGTCCTGCAGCCTGATCAAAGCCGTCGTAGCCATCGGCCATCAACACGTCACAACTCCTCGGGTGTTCGGTCACCCAGGCCACCCCATCGGCGTGTTCCACCATCAAACGACCGTCATCCGCGGGAAGGTGGAAGTACTGACGCGCGGCCACAATCACCTGCGCATGCGTCTCAACAACGATTGTCCGGCTCCAGGGCAGTTTCCGGTACACGAATTTCGGCAGGGAACCACCGCCGAGTCCGATCATCAGGAATCTTTCCGCGCGCGGGCGAAACAGCAAAAAGGCCATCATCGCCCGGGTGTAGGACAGCACCAGTTCGTCGGGATCGGCAATTTTCATCGAGCTTTGCACGGTGGTGCTACCCAGGTGGAGCGAGCGAACGCCATCGATTTCGCTCACTTCCACACTGACCTCGCGGCCGACGTCGCGATGAATTTTCCACTTGCCGAACATCGTAAAGTCCCCTACAAAACCGATCGTGACCGATGCGGCATGGCACTCCCCATACCGTAGAATAGCGGCTTTTCTAACGCGGAATCCGTAGCATGCGCACCTCGCAGTTCTTTTTTTCCACCCTCAAGGAAGCCCCCAGCGAGGCGGAGCTGGTCAGTCACAAGCTGATGCTGCGCGCCGGATTGATCAAGAAACTCGGCAGCGGACTGTACTCCTGGATGCCGCTTGGCCTGCGAATCCTGCGCAAGGTGGAGAATATCGTGCGCGAGGAAATGAACAGGGCTGGCGCGATCGAATTGCTGATGCCCGCGGTACAGCCTGCAGAACTCTGGCAGGAAACCGGCCGCTGGGAGGTGTTCGGCCCGCAAATGCTCAAGATTCGCGATCGACACGAACGCGACTTCTGTTTTGGCCCCACCCACGAAGAAGTCATCACCGACATTGCCCGCAAGGAAATCCGTTCCTACCGCCAGCTGCCGCTCAATCTTTATCAAATCCAGACCAAGTTCCGCGACGAGATCCGGCCTCGCTTCGGTGTCATGCGGGCACGCGAGTTTGTAATGAAGGATGCCTATTCCTTCCACGCCAGTTTTGGGGATCTGACCCGCGAATACCGGAACATGTACGACACGTATTCGCGAATTTTTACCAGGTTGGGATTGCAATACCGGCCGGTCGCGGCTGATCCCGGCGCAATTGGCGGCACGGGCTCGCACGAATTTCACGTGCTGGCGGAGTCGGGCGAAGACGCCATCGCCTACTCGCCGGCGTCGGACTACGCTGCCAACGTCGAACTGGCCGAGGCAATGGCACCGGCAACCCCTCGCCGCACCGGAGAGAAGCCGCTGGAAAAAGTCGCAACGCCGGGGAAGACCACCTGCGAAGAGGTTACCGCCTTCCTGAAACTTCCGATCACCAAGTCTGTCAAGGCGCTGGCATTGGTGCAGGACGGGCGCATGTTCATGTTGTTGCTGCGCGGCGATCATCAGCTCAATGAAATCAAAACGGCGAAACTGCCCGGCCTGAAGGACTTCCGCTTTGCCAGCGAAAAAGAAATTGAAATCCGTATTGGCTGCCGTCCGGGATACATCGGCCCTGTCGGGCTACCCAAAGACATCACAATGATTGCCGATCGTTCGGTCGCGAACATGAGTGACTTTGTCTGCGGCGCCAATGACGCAGGCTTTCACTTCACCGGCGTGAACTTCGGACGTGACCTGCCGGAACCCTCTTTGATCGCCGACATTCGCAACGCCGTTTCCGGAGACCCCAGCCCCGACGGTAAGGGCCATCTGGAACTTTGCCGCGGGATCGAGGTCGGCCATATCTTCCAGTTGCGCAGCAAGTATTCGCAGGCAATGGGCGCCAGTTTTCTGGATGAAGCAGGCAAATCCCAGGTCCTGGAAATGGGCTGCTACGGAATCGGAGTTTCGCGCATCGTGGCCGCCGCGATCGAACAGGGCAATGACGCCAAAGGCATCGTCTGGCCGCTGGCGATGGCACCCTTCGAGCTTGCCATTGCGCCCATCGGTTACCGGAAGAATCCGGAAGTCAAAGCCGCCGCCGATAGACTCCATGACGCTTTGCAGGCAGCCGGCATCGAAGTCCTGCTCGATGACCGCGACGAACGCCCGGGCGTCATGTTTGCCGATCTGGAACTGATTGGCATTCCGCATCGGGTCACCATCGGCGATCGCGGCCTCAAGGATGGCAATGTCGAATTCCAGGCCCGCGCCGCCGGCAAGGCTTCGCTCCTGCCGCTCGCCGGCGCGGCCGAAAAATTGACCAGCCTGTGTCGATGACTCCGTATGACATAGCGCGCCAGGCTCTCCTGGCAAGCGCACTGTGGCTCGTGGCCTTGCCTCCTGTTTTGGGTGGCGAGCAAAAATACGAGCCCCTGTCAGCCAGTGTCCAGGCAGCACTGCACAAGTCCGTTGCAGATCAGGCCAGCCCGCGACTGGCTTTCGTTTCCGAAAGCGAAGGCAGAGCCTGGCTGTCGGAAATGTCGAGCCGCTTGCAGAAGCACATTGCGGATCCTCTGGCGCGTGAAGAATTTCTGACCACGGTGCACTACGAAGCCACGCGCGCGGGTCTCGACCCGCAGCTAGTGCTGGGCGTGATTCAGGTGGAAAGCCGGTTTCGAAAACACGCAGTATCCAAAGCGGGTGCCCGCGGTTACATGCAAGTCATGCCATTCTGGGTCGCGCTGATTGGAACGACGGGCCAGAACCTCTTCCATCTGCGCACCAATCTGCGCTTCGGCTGCGCAATCCTGCGCCACTATCTGGACATAGAGCGCGGCGATCTATTTCGCGCGCTGGGTCGCTACAACGGTTCGCTGGGCAAGGCCAGATATCCGGACAGCGTGCATCGCGCCTGGAAGAAACACTGGGCGTATGAAGGCCCTAACGTCATCATTACTCCGACGCGCTACCTCGGTGACGGTTGATCCAGACGTGCCTGGATCTGGGCGCCGGGCAAGTCCGCCATCAATTTTTCGATCTGTTTACGCGTGATCTTGCCGAGCTTGCGTTTGACCATCTTGCCAGCGGGATTAAACACATACGTGGTGGGCAATCCTTTGACCGATCCGACCTGCTCCACATCCTTGCCGGTACCCAGAATGATCGGATAATTGACGAACATGCCTTCGGCAAACTGCAAGACCTGTTTGCCATCCTGAAACTCGATAGCCACGCCCAGCACCTGCAAATTCTTGTGTGCGTCCTTGAGCGCCACCAGATCCGGGATTTCCTCCAGGCAGGGCGCACACCAGGTCGCCCAGAAATTCACCACCACCCATTTGCCGCGGTAGTCCGACAAACGATGCACCTTTCCATTGCTATCGGTGAGCGCGAAGTCCGCCGCCCCGGCCAATGGCGCCAGGACACCCGCCAGCACCGCAATCACGAAGACCACGGGGATGAATCTACGCATCTCAAGCCGCCTTGACGGAACGGGAACCGCCGCTGGCGAACAATTCCTTGATCGAAATGTCAATCTCACTGTCGACACCCTCCATAAGCCGGTTCACCATTCGTTTGACGGCAGCATCGTCGCTGGCATCGCCGGCTTCCTTGCTGATGACAAAGAGACGGAATATTTCCCTGAGCCGGATGCCTTCGCCGTCGCGCGCCAGAATCCATCCGTTGCCCTGCAGTTTCGCAACCCAGCCCGCTTCCACCAGTTTTTCCAGAATCGCCTCGGTATCTTCCCAGGACAGCCGTATCGCCATGCGCAACTGCTGGAGATTGAGCACTTCGCCGCTCGCATAGGCACGGTAAAGCAGTCTGAGAACTTCCACCGCCTCGACAAACTGATCGCCAGGCGTGTGCTTGAGCGACACGCCACCACTTCGCCAATAGGGCAACACCGCAGTGATCACGGCGGCAAACACGATCACCACCCAGGACAGATAGATCCAGGTCAGCAGAATGGGGAGGCTGGCGAACGTTCCATAGACCAGTTTGTAGTTGCCAAAGTGCCCGATGAATTGTCCGAAAAGATTTTTCATTCCCTCGAAGGCCAGCGCGGCAATTACGCCGCCGACTGCCGCATCGAGCAGTGTGACCTGGCGGTTGGGCACCGTACGGTACAGGAACGCAAATGCCACCGAAGTGAGCACCAGCGGGATCAGTTTGAAAATTGCAATTGTCAATTCCGTCGCCTGTCGGCCGAAACCCATGGATTGGGTCATCAGCCAGGAAGTCATCGACAGGCTGCCCCCGATGAGGATCGGACCCACCGTCAGGACCGACCAGTAGATCAGCATGCGCTGGATCAGGGAACGCGGTCGCCTGGCCCGCCAGATCGTGTTGAAGGCGCGATCGATCGTTAGCATCATCATGATCGCTGTTGCGCCCAGCAAGACAATACCCAGCGCCGTCAGCCGCGCGGCATTGTCCGAAAACTGCTGCATGTATACCGTGATGACCCGTGACGAGGCCGCCGGCACCAGATTGGCCGCAACAAAATTTTTCAGGCTCACAACGATATTGTCGAACACGGGAAACGCAGTCATCACCGTGGCGGTGATCGTGACCAGCGGTACCAGCGCCAGCAAGGAGGTAAACGTCAGACTCCCGCATAGTTGGAAGCAGCGCTCCTCCTTGAAGCGGCGGTAGACGAGCACGATGAAATTCCACAGCAGATGGAACTGCCGCAGTATCTCCTTGAAGGATCGAATTTGAAGTTTCATTCGCGGACATTGGAAGCGCAACCCATATAATACGGGCATTGTCGCCGGGGCATACAGCGACAAAATCATCGGAAACGCCTTTCCATGCGGGAAATACTGGTGCTTTATTACAGCCATACAGGCGCCACCAGGCAAATGGCGCAATTGGTGGCACGTGGCGTGGAGAAAGTCGCTGGCATGGCGGCGCGCGTGCGCTCGGTTCCGCGGGTCTCCACCGTCGTCGAAGCAACCGAGTCCCTGGTACCCGAATCCGGCGCCCCTTACGTCGAATTGCGCGACCTGGAAGAATGTGCCGGGCTGGCATTGGGCAGTCCCACGCGGTTTGGCAACATGGCCGCGCCCATGAAGTATTTTCTCGATGGCACCGGGGCGCTGTGGCTGAAGGGCACCATGAGCGGCAAACCGGCAGCCGTGTTCACCTCTTCCGCCTCGCTGCATGGTGGGCAGGAATCCACGCTGCTATCCATGATGTTGCCGCTCCTGCATCACGGCATGCTGATCGTCGGGCTGCCGTACACCGAACCCGTCCTGATGACCACCCGTAGCGGCGGTACGCCTTACGGTGCCAGTCATCTGGCCGGCACGCATGCCGACCAACCGCTGACCGAAGACGAAAAGCGCCTTTGCCTCGCCTTGGGCAGCCGCCTTGCCGATGTGGCGGCAAGACTCGTGCTATGAGCCACGGTGTCCAGGCCCGCCACCTGGCCCGGCGCTTTCTGAGCGGCGCACTCGCCACGCAGTCGCGCAAACTCCCGGGGTACCCCTATGCGTCCGCCCTGCCCTGCTGCACCGATGCCCAGGGCCGCTTCGTCCTGTTGATCAGCCATCTGGCGGAACACACCAAAAATGTGGAGAGCGACCCGCGCGCCAGTTTTCTGGTCGCATCGTTCGGCGCGCATCTGCCGGAGCAGGAACGATTGAGTGTCATGGGCGAACTGAGCGTCATGGACGACGGCCTGGTGAGCGCGCGCTACCTGCGATATTTTCCCGAAGCGCAGAAGTTTCTCGATATCGGCGGATTCCGATTTTTTGTCCTGGAACCGCGCAGCCTGCGTTACATCGCGGGCTTCGGAGCCATTCACACCTTGTCGCCGGAAGATTTTCTTGCGCCGACGCATCCCATTGCCATGGCGGAGGCGGATATTCTGGAACACATGAATGCCGATCACGCGAAAAACCTGCGCGAATATTGCCGCCACTTCCACGGCGAGGACGTCGACACCGTGCAGATGATTGGCATCGACTGCGACGGATTCGACCTCCAGGCCAACGGGAGTATTTTCCGGTGTGCCTTTGACACGGAAGTTCGGGATGCCGATGCGGCACGTGCCGAACTGGTCAGGCTGGCAAGAGTTTGCCGCACATGAGGCGGTGGGCATACCTGGCATCCAGCACCACGCTGATCGCCTTGATTTTTCTTTGTCTCGCCTGGGAATTGCGGATTGCCCCGCTTCGGCCGGGCGGCTCGGCCCTGGCGCTCAAGGTCTTGCCGCTGCTGGCGCCTTTGTTCGGTGTTTTGAGGGGAAAACGCTACACCTTTCAATGGGCGCCGCTGTTGATTCTTGCCTACTTTTGCGAAGGAATCGTGCGCGCGTGGAGCGAGCGCGGTGCCAGCCAATGGATGGCAGCTGCCGAGATATTCCTGGCCCTCGGATTCGTGACGTCCGCCGTATTGTTTGTACGTTCCGGACCTGCCCCGGCGACTCCACGCTGACCGGATAGCGCAGGCCGCTGCAAGACAATGGACCTGACGACGCCGTATCTCGGCCGATTCGCCCCCACGCCCTCCGGCCCACTGCATCTCGGTTCCATGGTCGCCGCGGTCGGAAGTTATCTCGACGCGCGCGCCCATCGCGGAAGCTGGTTCGTCCGGATCGACGATCTGGACGAACCGCGGGTTGTGCCCGGCGCGTCGGAGAGTATTCTCGACTGCCTGCAGCGTTTCGGCATGCGTTGGGACGGCGATGTGGCCTACCAACGCCTGAAAAGTTCAAGGTATGCATCCGCATTCGAAACGCTCCGCGCATCAGATGCGGTTTACCCCTGTGCCTGCAGCCGGCGCGAGGTCGAACAGGCCGGCATGGCCGGTGCGGAGGCGGCGGTGTATCCCGGCACCTGCCGGAACGGAATGCCCGAAGGCCGGACCGCGCGTGCCTGGCGGATGCGAACCACAGGCGTGCGCATCCGCTTCGATGACAAGATTCAGGGGCTGGTGGAACAGGATCTCGCCGCCGACATCGGAGACTTTGTCCTCGCGCGCGCCGACGGGGTACCGTCGTATCACCTCGCCTGTGTGGTGGACGACGCCGAAAGCGGGATCACCCACGTCGTCCGTGGCGCCGACCTGGTCAATTCGACTCCGCGCCAGATTCTCGTCCAGCAACATCTCGGATTTGCCGGGCCGGAATACCTGCACCTGCCGGTGGTCGTCAATCGGCACGGGGAAAAACTCTCGAAACAGACCCGCGCTCCTGCGGTCGATCCATCCAACGCAGCCGCCATTCTCCGCCGCATCCTGCAATTTCTAGGGCAGGAAGTGCCGCGAGACCAAAACCTCGAAGACTTATGGGAAAAGGCAATCGCAGGCTGGTCGAGGGTGCGGGTACCGCCCACGGCGCGTGTCGACTTGTAGTCCGTCAGGAGACCGCGTTTCGGCTGCGTCCGCCGGCTGCCACCTGAACCCGGTTGCGCCCGGTTTCTTTGGCGCGCCGCAGGGCCGCCTCCGACTGAAGCATCAGGGCATCGACACTTTCCTCGGCGGCCTCCCACTCGGCCACGCCAATGCTCACTGTCATCTGTATCGCCGCCGGTTCGACGCGCAATACGCGGTTGGCCACCGACTGGCGCATCCGGTCGGCGAGGAGTGCGCCCATCGCAATGTTGGCGCCCGGACACAACACAAGAAATTTTCCGTTTCCCAGATGCCCAACAATGTCTTCGGCGCGCGCCCACTGGCGGATTCCGGCGCCGGTCTGGCGCAGGACTTCGTCTCCGACTCGATAACCGAATTTTTCGTTCACCTCTCCGAGGCGGTCGAGATCGATTGTCTGGACAACAAGACTCCGGCGCGCGCGCGCGGCAGATTCGCGTTCCTTGGCGGCACGCTCGATGATGTGCTGGCGGTTGGGCAGCGCGGTCAGCGCATCGGTCAGTGCCGCCTGCTGAAGCCGGCGGTTCACCAGGGCCAGTTCGGCCGCGAACTTGTGCAAGGCCTCGCCGCCTTGCTGCACTTCGCGGCGCAGGCCGACCAGCCGTGTCGATGCCCGCAGCCGCGCCGAGAGCAACTTTGGATTGAAGGGTTTGGTGACATAGTCGTCCACCCCCGCCTCGAAGGCCTCGACCAGTTCTTCTTCATGTTTCATGCCCGTTATCAACACAAAGTAGATACCGGCTCCCTGGCTGGACTTGCGCAACGCCTGGCACAACTCCACTCCGCTCATCTCCGGCATCATCCAGTCGGAAACGATGAGCTGCGGATTGTGGTCCACCGCCATCGCCAGTGCAGCCTTGCCGTCGGCCGCCGACATCACGCGATGTCCCTGCTGTCTGAACATTTCCTCGAGGATCGTGCGCACCGAACGATCGTCATCGGCCACCAGGACATCAAGGGCTTCCGTCCGGTTGCGCGAATCTCCCGGACCTGTCGTGCGCGGCTCGAGAGCACCCGCTAAGTTCGGCGGCTCGACTTTGAAATCCGGCAGATCCCGGGTGGGCACCTCGAGAATTTTCCCCCATTCCGTCCACTCCGCCCGCACCTGATCCATGACGAGGGCCATTGCCTGGTCATCCAGCCCGTATTTCGCGGCCTGCAGCACGAGCGCCGGAATCAACGACGCACGCCGGGACTCCTCCGCCACGCAGAAGCGCCCGACGGACGCCGATAGCGCCAAAAGATCAACGAGGTTTCTCTCGCGGCTGCCGGTGGCTGCCTGAGACGCATCGGGCGCATCAATGTGCAGGACCGCGTCAACAAAGAGTCTGGGAATGCGCCAGTCCTGAAGTAGTGCGGCGCGCAGCTCGGCGTGATCGGTGCCGAGTTCCTTTTTCTCGGCTTCGATTCGGCGTGTCCGCGGCTGATCCCGCGTCGATTCAAGCACCAGCGCGTATTCGTCCGGATAAAGCGAGGCAAGCGCGAGACTCCCGACGTCCGCGAGCAGCCCGACGGTAAATGACTCCTCGGCCGCGGTCACCCTCACCCGCAGACAGAACGCATTGGCGGCGATCGCAGTGGCGAGCGAGCGCGACCAGAATTCGGCGTAGTCGAACGCCTCGCAGGCCCCCTTCCGATTCGAACCCATCACCGAGAAACCGAGCACCAGCTGGCGCACCGTTGTCATGCCGATTCGCTGGATGGCTTCCACCACGGACACCACCGGACGGCGGCGGGGGCCGTTCAACGCGCTGTTCGAAAACCGGATCAGCC
This sequence comes from Burkholderiales bacterium, assembly GCA_046155535.1. GTDB lineage: Bacteria > Pseudomonadota > Gammaproteobacteria > Burkholderiales > JACQAP01 > JACQAP01. The sequence goes on along the minus strand of JBJXFN010000151.1, from coordinate 10,674 downwards.
GGCCGGTCAGCGCCGGGTCGGCCTGGACCGTCCGCGCAATTTCGTCGAGCGCCACATCGTCTTGACGAGTCAATTCGATCAGTCGCAATGCAATGCCGGAGGGCGATGGCAGCTTGCCGCCGGCTTTCAGCTCTTCGAACTGATTTTCTGTCAGGCTCATAGGGCACCGGTTCGCGGCACCGACGTCCGGCGACACTGCCGGCCGTGCAATGCCGACATGCGGGAGTCGGAGTTACCTTTGTATATCGGTCGGAGGAGGACCGATCTTTACACCGGTGCGTCGGGGACGCCGACAATTTAACGCGCGTCGCGGGGAAGCAGCGCGGCAAGCGCGGCCGGCAGAGGGTGGCCCGGATACCGCTTGCGGAAATCCTTCAGGCGCCGGGTCGCTTCCGGAGTCCTTTCGTCGCGAACCAGTTTTTCGATTTCGGCGAGTTCGAGCGCCGCCGCGTTCCCGGCGACCGCAGCAGGCTCGGAGGCGCGCTGCCTCGATTCCAAAGCATCGGCCTGACGCGCCGCAGGCGCAGCGTTCGTCATGCGTTGTGCATCCGCTTCGATCGCGGCAGACACCGCCTTCTCCTCGAGTCGGGGCCCGGATTTCGCTGGAGATGCCGGCATGGGCGGGGACGCCGCTGGAGACGAAGCAGCGGACAGTTCGACTTCATTCGACGCCAACACTTCGCTCGATTTCCGGGAAGTTTCGATTCCGTCATTCGGCGTACTTTCGACCCGCATCGGCGATTCTTCGATGGACGCATCCGCCAACAGTCGAGTGTCTTCCTTTTTTAGTTCGCCGACCGGTCGCCGCAACTCCTCCATTGCCGCCGCCCGGTCGGGGCGATCTCGTGAAGGCCGCGCCGACTCCAGAACGATCGCTCTGGGCGCGGATACTGGCGGTACGGCCTTCTGTTGCAACGCCCGATGCCCGGCGCCATCCGCATCGGTCGACACGACGCCATTCTCCGGGAAAAACGGGGGTTCGTTGTCCTGCATCAGGAAAACCAGACTGCCCGCCACCACCAGCGTTGCCGCCACTGACATCGGCACCCGCCACGCCGCATGTCGGGGCTTCCCGACTGCCGCGCGCGCGGCATTCCGGATCACGGCATCCACCCGGGGCGACGGCAGCTCGTCCGGCGCATTCCGCTGCTCGGCGGCGTGGTAGGCCGCGCTCACCTCGGACTCCAGTTTTTTCAGTTCCGTTTCGTCAGGCAGCATCGGCTACCCCCCTCAATGAATCCCGCAGTTTCTCCAGGGCGTAACGCAATCGGCTCTTGACGGTCTCGCGGCCGGCACCGGTCACTTCCGCAATTTCCTCCAGCGACAAACCGCCCTCCTGTTGCAGAAGAAAAGCCTCCCGCTGTTCCACCGGCAGCAATGCAATCGCCTGCGAAAGCACTCGGCCCAGTTGCCGCGTCGTTGCCAGTTGATCCGGCTGCTCGCGTGCCGGTGCCGCCGGCTCGGGCGGCGGGTCCTCGTCAGAATCCAAGGACACGAGATGCAACGCCGGCCGGGATCGGACATGATCGATCACGCAGTTGCGCGCGACGTGATACAGAAACGTGGTGAACTTCGCCTCGACCCGATAGCGGGCGCGCGCGGCGATAATCCGCATCCAGGTTTCCTGGAACACCTCTTCCGCGACCGAGCGCTGGCCGAGTTGCCGCAGCACGAAACGAAACACGCCGCCACGATGGCGCGAATACAGGTGCTCGAAAGCTCCCGCGTCGCCATCGCGGTAATTCATCATCAGCGTTTCGTCGGGAATTTCCGGGTTGCTCACGGCAACCAGTCTAACCGGAGGCATCCTCGTTGGCCCGGAAAAAATGACTCAACCCCGCGACGGCGGATCGGCGACAAAGCCGCCCGGGAAAGGCGCAGGCCAGGTTCTTTTTCCCCGGATCACGCCACGCGCGACAAGATTGGCATGGGTGTCGTAGTGGATCGCAATCACTTCCGACGGAGACTCCGACTCGCGTTCGAACTCCACATACCGCGCCTGCGAAGACTCCACGCGCCCGTGCCCGGTGCCCAGCGACTTCTGCGCCGCCGAACTCTCGGCCCGTGCCCCTCGAGAGGCATCGCGCTCCATGGCGCTCCCCATCGGCGCCTGTGGGGCGAGATCCGCGAGGGGTTCCGGTTCGGCCTTGCGGCGGAACACCGCGACGCCGATCACACCGACGTTCTCCGGGCGTCCGGTGCGCGCCGCGTAGGAATCCTCGATGTTCGTAAAATAAAACGCCGCCACATTGTCGAGACTCTTGCGCCATCCGGATATCGACAAACTGCCGCCGGCATTCACCACGTACCCGCCCTGCGATGAGGCGGCGGTTTCCCCGGTGACCACGTTCACACCGTCCACCGAAATAACAGCGAGCAGATCGCGCGCATCGCGATTGCGAAATTCGATGCGGAACTCCCGGCCCGGACGGCCGGCGACGAACCAGCGCCCATCGCTTTGATACACCGGCAGCACCCGACCGCTGGCGCGGTCGCGAATCTGCACGTCGGCCAGATTTCCAGCCGCAAGAGCCGCAGGGAGGTTCAGCAAAAGACCCAGGAACAAAACAAACCGTTTCATGGCACTCTCCTTTTAACAGGGACGACCCTATGAACGGAGAAGGCGAAGGAAAGGGGTTATCGAGGTCGGGTGAATCCAGGCTGACGCCTGTTAACGACCCTTTGCAGTCCTACAAGTCGCGCGATTCGGCACCACAAGGATGTCCTTCGATTGTGTTGGACTTTGCGGGCGTTTCGATTGATGCCTGCGGGCTGCTCAGAACGCCGCCACGCGTTGCAACACCCAGAAGCTCGCGATACCGCCGATGGCGTAGGGTGGCACGCGCCACCACCACGAAGGCGCGTCGATGTTTAGCCGGCGGGCGATATCGCGCGCCACGGCGAGGGTTCCAAGCACCGCGACAATGAAGATCAGCTGGCCGATCTCGACGCCGACGTTGAAGAAAAGCAGCGCCATCGGGATTGACAGCGGCGGCAGCCCGACTTCGGCCAGCGCGCCGGCAAAGCCCAGGCCATGCAGCAGCCCGAAGCCGAAAGCGACGATCCACGGCCGGCGTTGCGTCAAACCGGCTCGACCCTGGCGTGCGTGCACGATCTCGGCGGCGACGAAGACGATCGACAGCGCGATCACCGCCTCGACGGGCGCGGCGGGCAGGCTCAGCCAGCCCAGTGTGGCGGCACCCAGGGTCAGGCTGTGCGCCACGGTGAATGCGGTGATGGTGGCGATCAGCCGGCGCGCGCCCAGCACCAGGATCAGCAGCGCCAGCACGAACAGCAGGTGGTCGATGCCGGTCAGGATGTGCTCGATACCGAGCACGGTGTAAGTCTGCGCAACCTCGAAGGCGCCCGGGCTGGCGGTAACGTCGAAGCGCGGCGCCAGCGGCAGCACGCGCGCCACTTGTGTCGTGCCGTCACTGCGCTCCACGCGCACCAGCACGTCGACTCGGCTGGCCGGCAGGTTGGGAAATTCGATCGCCCGGCCGACCAGCCCGCCATCGACTTGCACGCGCCAGCGCTGCACCGCCGTTCCGGCGGCAAAGCTGCTGCGCATCGGCGTGACGACCGTCGTGCCCTGCGGGAACACCGGTCGCAGTTTGAGTGTCGTGGCCTCGTTCAGCGCGGGCAGCTTCCACAACACGTCGTAGGTGGTCGCGTCGATCTGGCGAAGTTGCAGGTAGGCCGGACGAAACTCGTCGGCCACGGCCGGCAAGGCCAGGCACAGCAACAGCAGCAGCCGGGCCAGGTGGCGCAAACTAGCGTTCATTGCGCGGTGGCTTCGATCACGACCTCGTAACGGCTGCGCAGGGTCTGGTAGCTTGCTGCGAGCGACGCCGCGCGGCGCTCGTTCTCCCACTCGCGCGCGACCGCAGCGCGCACCTCGTTCAGCGGTGGCACACTCGCTGCGGTGCGCTCGGTGATGCGTACGAGGTGCTGGCCGAACGCCGAGCGCACCGGGCCGGCCCACTCGCCGAGCGGCAGCGTGCCAAGCTGCACCGAAAACTCCGCACCGAAGTCGCGCGCGACCAAGTCCAGCGGCAGGTCGCTGGCCGAGCGCGGCAGCATCGTCGGCTGACCCAGGCGCGCGGGGTCACCGCCGCGCTGCGCGGTCCGCCGTGCCGCCTGAACCTGCGCGGCTGGCGTATCGGCGGCGAAGTAGATCTGCTGGAAGCTGACCATGCTCGGCCGCTGGAAGCGTTCGGCGTGGCGTGCCAGATAGGCTTGCAGGTCTGCGTCGGTGGCGGCATCGCGCGCCAGTTCCTCCTCTGCAATCACCTCGAACTTCTGGCGAACGCGGCGCTTGATCACCGGGTCGTCGCGGTCCAGCCCTTGGGCCACGCCTTCGCGGTACAGGATCTCCTCGCGCACCCAGGCCTGAACCAGTGCGGCCAGTTCCTGCTCGGTCGGCGGGCGTTGCCAGCGCGCCTGGTACTCGCGAGCGATGGCCGCCACCATCGGCGGCGTGACGACGATGCGATCACTCGACGCACCCGCCGGTGCGAACCGGCTGTAGACCAGAAACAGCAGCAGGCCGATCAGCAGGAAATGCAAGATCGGTTCCTTCAACAGCGGCTTCAGCGTCAAATCAAGGCTCCACAAGAATCTGCGGCAGGGCACCGGGCCCTGCCGCGAGAGATGTGTTACGTCGATCGGCGTTTCAGCCGGGCGCGTACCAGATCGGTGAGCTCCAGGCGCGTTCCTGCAGCGTCGCCGGCACCTTCTTCAGTGGCGCCATGTTCTGCCGCACCGCGTCGTAGGTGTTCCAGCGCGGGGTCGGGATCTCCAGCACCCGCGCGTAGTAGAAGGCGCGTTCGCCGGGCTTGAAGTCGGGGTCGGTCCAGCCGGCGGCGAGCTGCGCCGCGCCGATGGCATCGGTTGTGGTCGCGGTCTTCAGGTCCACCGAGTTGCCGACCGCCGGCAGCTTGCCGTTGGCGCCGGGCTTGCGCTCGCCAGACCAGGCCACTTCGTAGATCTTCTCGCGCTGCTTGCCCGCTGCGTCGAGCCAGCCCTTGACGATCTGGATGCGATCGAGATTGCCGCTCTTCGGATCCTTGATCGCCATGACCAGGAAGGTCGGCGCCTTGCCTGCGGCGGGCTTCAGGTTGCCGCCCATCGGCACGCCCTTGGCGTAGGCCTGCTTGATGAAATCGGCGCTGTTCACGTCACCGGCGGCAAATTCGTAGCCGCCGAAGAAGCGCAGCTTGATCATCGGGCCCGAGGTCGCGAAGGTCTCCTTGCGCTGCATTGCATCCCAGATCGCCTCGCGCGTGTTCTGCGGCGCCCACACGCCCGCCAGGCCACCAGAGCTGAACTCCTGGATCTGTTGGATCTGGCCGGCCGGCTGGCCCGGCACGCCGGTCAGCCGTTCCTTGGCATTGTTCTCGAAGGCGAACTTGCCGGTGTAGTTGAACTCTTCGTGGCTGGCGCCGGCATTGTGGGTGTCGGTGTCGCCGATGAAGCCGTACTTGAACGGGTTGCCCGCGCCGCCGGCCTCCTGGCTCAAGCCATCCAGCAACGCCTGGCGCGCGAAGCTGCCCTTGCGCTTGGTCGGCCGCTGGAAGTCGGCCGAGAGCGTGTAGTCCCACTGTTCGAAGTTCGCGAACTCGTCGTTCGGTGACAGGGTGGGAAAGGTCTCGGAGGTGCCCTTGATCTGGCTGATCTCGTACAGCGGCTCGTTTTCGGCGCGGGTCTTGTTGTAGGCCGCGTCGATCGGCTTGCCGTCGAACTTGACCAGTTCGAACATGCGGCCATCGCTGGCATTGCCGTTGTGCGGGATGGCGAACAGTGTCGAGCCCTTGGCGCGCTGATCGCCCATCCACTTCCAAAGCACTTCGGGGTCGTCGGAGTCCAGCGCCGACAGCACCAGGTCGGGCAGCTTCGCGGTGTCGCGGAAAACGACGACGCGGTGCAGGTTGCGCTGCTGCGGATTGGAGGTCCACTCGAAGCCCGCGAAGGTGGTGAACTTGCCGGGCACGTAGGCGGCGTCGGCGGCCTTGACGATCTGGCCCCAGACGCTGCGCGCCAGTGCCGGGTCGGTCAGCTGCGGGTCGCGCTTGCCCGCACTCATGTCGCGCAGGATGCCGGCGAAGGTCTGCAGCCGCACATTGGCGTCGGGCGAGGTCACGCCCTTGGCCAGTTCGGTCTTGCTCAGCGGGCTGTCGGGGTTCTCCATCTGGTTGAACACCCCCATGAACTCCGCATGGTCGGACACCATGTAGAAGTCCAGCGGGGTCTTCAGCTGCAACTCGGGCCCGCCACTGCCGGTGATCGCCTTGCCCTGCGCCCAGGCATAGGCATCCGACGGCGTGGTCTTGGAGCCGTTGGTGAAGGCGTCGAAGGACCAGCCGGTGTGCACATGCACGGCGCCGAAGTACACGTTGTTCTCGGGGTTCGGCGGGGGCAAGGCCGATGCTACCGGGGCGGACGCCGCCGGCGCCGCGGGTTGGGCCGTCGCGGCCGGGGGCTCCTTCTGGCAGCCCGCGAGCGCCAGCCCGCCAAAGCCAATAGCAAGTGCAAGCGTGAATCTTGATCTGTTCATGTGTCGTTCCTTGTCAAAGTTCGTTCAATGTGCCGACCCCAGCCAGGCCTGCGCCGCGCCCGCCAGGCCAGGGCCAGGCAGGCGACGGCCAGTTGGCGTCGCAGCGGGACCAAGGCGAACCTCATCGGTGCCACCACCTCATGACGGCGAGTACCAGATCGGCGAGGTGAACGCACGTTCCTGCGTGACCATCGGCACGTTTGGGTTCATCTTCACCTTGAAGTAGGCCGCGTCGTAAGCTGTCCAGCGCGGCGTGGGGATCTCCAGCACGCGCACATAGTAGAAGGCACGCAGCGCCGGGTCGAACTCGGGGTCCTTCCACACGCCGATCAGTTCGGGCGCGCCGATGCTGTTGGTCCAGGTGGCACGCGCCACGTCCACGGTGTTGCCCACCGGGGTGAGCTTGCCGCCGACGATCTTGCGCCGCTGCGCGTCGCTCCAGACGACGTCGAAGATCTTCTCGTGCGTCTTGCCCGCCTTGTCGACCCACCCCTTGATGACCTGGATGCGATCCAGGTTGCCGGTCTTCGGGTCCTTCAGCGCAGCCACCAGGAAGGTCGGCGACTTGCCCGCGGGCGCCGCCGGCAGCTCGCCGCCCATCGGCACGCCCTTGGCATAACCCGCCACCGCCGGCGAGCGCGAAATGTCTGCGGCGCTGAAGTCGTAGCCGCCGAAGAAGCGCACCACCATGTGCGGCCCGCTGGTGCCGTAGGTCTCGCGCCGCTTCATCGCGTCCCACAGCTCGGCGCGCGTGTTGCCGGTGGCCCAGACCGCAGTGCGCCCGGCGGCGGTCATTTCCCAGCCTTTGATGACACGGTCGCCGAACTTCATCGCGTTCTCGTCCCAGCGGTCGGCGCGCGGCTCGGCGCTCGGGAACTTGGCGAAGAAGTTGTCCTCTTCCAAGGCGCTGAGGCCGTTGTGCGTGTCGGTGGCGGCGGACAGGCCAATCTTGAAGGGGTTGGTGCCCAGTTCCTGCTCGACCTTGAGGCCGTTCTTCAGCGCCTCACGCGCGTATTCGTACTGGATCATGCCCGGCTTCTTTGGCACCAGCACCAGGTTGCCGCGGTCCCACAGCTCGTAGTTCTTCGCAAACTCGTCGCTCGGCGACAGGGAGGGATGCGATTCGCTCTGGCCCTTCATCTGGGTGGCTTCAAACAGCGGCTCCCACTTCTGCCGCTCGTCGGCCCAGGCCTTGGTCAGCGGCGCGCCGGCAAAGGTCGTCAGCTCGAACATGCGGCCGTTCGACAGGTTGCCGTTGTGTGGAATGGCCAGCAGCTTGCCGCCGGTGGTCTTCTCCCATTCGGTCATCCACTTCCACAGATCCTCGGGGTTCTCGCTCTGGAAGGTGGTGTAGGGCAGCACGCGGTCGGCCTTGTCCTTGCCGTCGCGGTAGATCACGTTGCGGTGCAGGTTGTCGCCGCCGCCGGCGTTGGAGGTCCACTCGTAGCCGATGAACGCGGTGAAGCGCCCCGGCTCGTTGTACTTCTCGGCGATGGCGGTGTTCTTCACCCACACGACCTTTGCGAACTTCGGGTCCATCACCAGCGGCGGCAGCTTCTTGTTTGACTGTGCGTTGATGAGTTCCATCGTCGCCTTCATCGCCTCGGCTGCTCCGGCGGCGAACATCTCGTGCCAGCGCTTGAGGGTCGGGTCGGCCATCATCTCGGCATTGCCGCCCTTGATCTCGGAGATCACGCCCATGCCGTCCGAGTGGTCGGCGATCACCACCCAGTCCAGCGGCGTGCCCAACTTGACGGGCTGCCCGCTGGTCGACACCACCTGCTCGCCGCGCGCAAAGCGCGTGGCTTCTTCCGGCCCGAGCGTAGTGCCCGAGCCGCCGGCGTCGGCTGACCACGCGGTGTGCACATGCGAGTCGCCAAAGTAGGGGCGGTCGGGGTAGCGGCGCCCGGCATAGGGCGAGTAGCCGGGCTCCTTGTGGAACTTGGCGGGGTCGGCCGCCTGCACGTCGCCGAGGTCGGCCGACAGACTGCCGGCACCCGTGGCGGCGCCACCCAGTTGCACGGTCTGCGGCTCTTCCGCGGCCGGGCCGCAGCCGGCCAGCAAGACTGCCGCCACCAGGCCCCAGAAATGTCTCAGTTCAGTGCTGCGCATGGCTCGGCTCCGCGGGTGAGTTCGGGTTGGCCGGTACTGTAACCCATGTCGACTCTAGTGCCAAACGTGCCGCGGACGGGCTCGAGCCAGCGGCCGCGCGCGCCTGCAATCCCAAGTACGTAAATACTTCTTCATGACCCATGCAAGATCACTGGACAACGTTAAACACTTGAATGTTAATCTTCCGCGATGGCAGATTTAACTACTTGGCTTCCTTACCTAAAGCCGCGCCCCAACGCTCGCATCAGGCTTTTTTGTTTTCCACAAGGCTGTGGATCGGCTTCTCTTTTTGCGCATTGGCCCCTGCTCTTACCGGACTGGTTGGATGTTTGTGCGGTGCAACTACCCGGCCGCGAAAATCGCATGAAAGAAGACCCCATAGATCGAATGGACCTCTTGGTTACAGCGATTCATAGCGCACTCGAGCCTTTGCTCGACAAACCTTTCGCGCTGTTTGGTCATAGCATGGGCGGGTCCATTGCCTATGAATGGTTAAAACGCATGAAGAACAAAGAGAAGTTGGTTCATTTTTTCCCATCGGCTTCGCCTCCTCCGCACATTCCAGATGATGAACAGACCCACAAGATGAGCAATGAAGAACTGGTACAGCACGCCAAGGAGAGTGGAGGCTTCGCACCCGAATTATTGGACTTTCCTGAGCTGCTCGAAATGTACCTCCCGATATTGAAAGCCGATGGCGCGATCACCGAAACTTACCGGCCTGTCGACAAACCGGAGCTGACCTGTCCGATCACTGCCTTTGCAGGTGATCAAGATGAAATCGTTCCGGCGATAGAAGTTCGAGAATGGGATAGGTATACAAAAAAACAGTTCACGCTCCACACTTACAACGGTGGGCATTTCTTCTTGCCTGCTCGAAAAAATGAAATCACTGCAGTTCTGACCCAGGTGCTTCTGTAACGGCTCCAGGGTCACGTGTGATGCCTTTGCCCATTTCTGTTCGATAAATTCTCTCTACTTGTTCGAATGCAAAGCGAAGTTGAAGTCGTGCGAATTGTAGCGAGTCTGTCTTGGTAGCGTGCTATTTCGTTCTTGCAAAGATCCACCAAACAATAACGCCACCGAAGCGGGAACCGTGAGTCAACCGATTCTTGAGCACGCGAATGTCCGGTATTGGCCATTGCCGACACGTCGGCTCACGATCCACAGCAGACGGCCTCTGTTCGCAGCAGCGGACATCATTCGCGCTGCCAAATATCAATGCTCGTTCTGACGGACGCCACCAAATAGGTTCACCGAATCACCTCTTCCGCGCGCACGATGATGAGTTGATACTTGGTGGGTCGCCCGACCGGAGGGTTAGCCAGACTCGCACCCCCTAAGATCAGTTCCATCAAGTGCTCGGCGGGCGGGAACAAGGCGGCGACGTACTCGTCCTCAGACAGCGCGGTACCGCGCTCGTGGGAATTTATTTCGCAGTCCGGACACGTGCGCACGCACCAGGACAGGTTCACGCAGAGCAAGAGCGGCAGCAGGCGCGAAAAAAAGGCGGCAGGATGCCGCCATTCAAGAGGAACGAAGGCGCGCCCCGGCCTTCGGGGCGCGCGCTTGGGCTCAGATGTTCTCGGCGATGATCGTATCCGCAGCGAGGCAGCCGCCGAGCTGCACTTTGCCGAAAATAGACACTGCCTGGCCGAGCTCGAGGTCACCTAGGTCGACACGCGTAGAACTGAAGCCGTCGCCTGCGGTGCTGACCTCGAACACCTGGGCCAGCGACGCATCGACGCAGCGATTGGCAGCGCCGTCGTTGACCACCAGGCTGTGCGCCACGGTGTCCACGGACACGACCTTGCCCTCGAGTTGCGCAGCGCCCGGCGCCGGGCTCGCGTCAAGGATCACCAGAGGAGAGTACAGAATATTGGCCTCGCCCGGCTGGCCCAGATAGAGCACGCCGTCCGCCAGCGCTGACTTGCCCGCCTGGATGGCGGAAAACTGCAGTTCCTGGCCCTGACGGTTGAAGACGCGCGAGCTGTTCTCGAACAGCT